>DIXN01000015.1 GCA_002428705.1 Desulfovibrio sp. UBA6079 | reverse complement strand
GCGCGCATCAGCTCGCGGATGGCCAGGCCGGCGGCGTCGTCGGCGGCGCTGTTGATGCGCAGGCCCGACGACAGGCGCTCGGTCGAGGTGCCGAGGCTGTTGTACGCCGAGGCCAGGTTGCGGTTGGCGGTCATCGCCATCATGTTGTGGTTGATTACCAGGGACATGGTTTTCCTCCTTGAAAGTGACGTGGCGCCATTTATTCATCCTGCAGGCGCCGGGAGCGGTTGAAGCTTTCGTTGCCCTAGCCAGCCGTTGCTACTCTGATCGGCCATCCCCGGAATTCCTTTAGGGGGTATCACGCACTTCTCCGGCCGCAGAAAAACGAAAGCCCCCGGCCGGGCAATGCCGACCGGGGGCCGTGGGAGGCGCGGGCTGGGCGCGGGCCGCTCTTAGCCCTGGATCAGGTTCATGGCCATCTTCGGCAGGCTGTTGGCCTGGGCGAGCATGGCCGTGGCCGACTGGGCCAGGATCTGGTAGCGCACGAACTGGGTCATCTCGGTGGCCACGTCCACGTCGGAGATGCGCGACTCGGAAGCCTGCAGGTTCTCGGCCTGGATTTCCAGGTTGGTGATGGTGTTCTCCAGGCGGTTCTGCATGGCGCCGAGGTTGGCGCGGATCTTGTCCTTGGAGACGATGGCATTCTGGATGGCGTCGAGCGCGGTCTGGGCCAGCTGCTGGGTGGAGATGGAACGGCCGGCGGTTCCGTTCGCGCCCATGCCGATTCCGAGCGCGCTGGCCGTGGAGCTGCCGATGCGCACGTAGTAGTAGTCCTCGGAGCAGTCGTTGCCCGGGCCGAAGTGGATCTTCAGGTCGCCGCTGGCGTTCAGGCCGGAACCGTCGTGGGTGCCGGACAGGTTGCCGTTCAGCAGATAGATGCCGTTGAAGTCCGTGGCGCTGGCGATACGGGTGATTTCCGAGGCCATGGCCTGGTACTCGGAGTCGATGATCAGGCGCTGGTCGGAGTTGTAGGTGCCGGTGGCCGCCTGCTCTGCCAGTTCCTTCATGCGGATGAGCTTCTCGTCGATGACCTGCAGCGCGCCGTCGGCCGTCTGGATCAGGCTGATGGCGTCGTTGGCGTTGCGCACGCCCTGGTTGAGGGCGGCGATGTCGGCGCGCATCAGCTCGCGGATGGCCAGGCCGGCGGCGTCGTCGGCGGCGCTGTTGATGCGCAGGCCCGACGACAGGCGCTCGGTCGAGGTGCCGAGGCTGTTGTACGCCGAGGCCAGGTTGCGGTTGGCGGTCATCGCCATCATGTTGTGGTTGATTACCAGGGACATGGTTTTCCTCCTTGAATGTGCGTGGCATCCTTGCCAGTGTCTTCAGCCCTCCGATCCGGTCGATCGACCGGAATGCGCAAGCGCTCGAAAGGGTTGAAGTTCGCCTTATGATCCCCTTATCGGCAGCGCACGCGGCGATCTTTAGGCGGGAAGGCAGGATTTCTCGCAGCCAGGAGCCGGCCGGCCCGGCGAGAGGGGACTAGCGGCCGGTCGCCCGGCGGACGTCTTCAGGGGAGAGGCCGCGGGCGAGGGCAAAGGCGGCCAGGTTGTCCTCGGCGTCCGAGGGCCTGACGTAGAGCGGAGGGACGGGCTTCAAGGCGTAGGCGGCCCGGGCCGCGGCTGCGGCCAGGACCTCGGGGGCCGGACGGTTGGCGCTCTCGGGCAGGATCCGGGCCAGCCCGGCCAGGGCGCCGGCCAGTTCCGGCTGGCGGACAAGCCCGCTGCCGAGGCACGTGCGCGGCCCGGGCAGCGCGGCCACGGCGGCCAGCGCCGCGTCAGGGGCGAGCACCTGGAGCGCGGTCAGCAGCGTGCGGTCCGGGCCGAAGGCCTGGAAGTAGAGCAGAGCGCTGCGGGCATAGGTCAGGACGGCCAGGCTGCCGTCGGCGACGGGAGCCCCGGCGGCCAGGAGCGGCAGGTAGTCGAGGCCGGCCTGCGGCAGGCCGAGGCCGGCCCCGAGGCCGGCGGCAAAGGCCAGGACGACGCGGATGCCGGTGAAGCTGCCCGGCCCGCGGACCACGGCCAGGCCGGAGAGGTCTCGGGGGGTGAGCCCGGCCTCGCCGAGCACGGCCGCCACCCGCGGGGCAAGCGTCTCGCTCGCCCGCTTGACCGCGGACTCGGTGACCGCGGCCAGGACCGACGTTTCCGGGCCGGAGGAGCAAGCCAGGACAACCGACAGCTCGGTCTCGCAAGCCTCCAGGGCCAGAAGCAGCCTAGGAGGGGGTGCTGATGAGCCGGCGCAGGTCATTGAAGACCGCCAGGGCCATGAGCAGGAAGAGCGCGGCCAGCCCGATATGGATGGCGATGCGCTGCAGGCGCTCGTTCAGGGGGCGTCGGGTGATCAGCTCGACCAGGCAGAAGAGGATGTGCCCGCCGTCCAGGACCGGAATGGGCAGGATGTTCAGGAAGCCCAGGTTCACGCTGATGAAGGCCGCCAGGTAGAGGACCTGGTAGAGCCCCTCCTGGGATTGCTTGTAGATCTCCTGCACGATCATGATCGGCCCGCCGACGGAATCCAGCGGGATGATGCGCTCGATCATCTTGACCAGGCCGGTGACGATAACGGCCGTCAGCTGGTAGGTCGAGCGCACCGCGGCCGGGAAGGCCGAGGCCGGGTCCATGGCCACGGGCTCGACCGAGGCCCGGATGCCGATGAGCGGCACCGGAATTTCTTCGCCGAAAACGTTCTTCTCCAGGGTGATGCGCGGGGTGATGGACAGACTCAGGCGCTCTTCGCCGCGCAGGATGGTCAGCTGGTGCGCGACTTCGCCGCCGCCGCGGATGGTCTCGATCACGTAGTCCCAGCCCGAGTTCGTGACCTCCTGCCCGTCCAGGAACACGATGCGGTCGCCGGCTTTCAAGCCCGCGGCCTCGGCCGGGCTGCCGGCCACGACCTCGGCCACGAGCGGCACCGGCGTGGGCACGCCCTGGGCCAGGATGAGGCCGTAGATGATGGCCACGGCCAGGACGAAGTTGGCCAGAGGGCCGGCGGCGATGATAATCATGCGCTGCCAGGCCGGCCGGCCGGTGAAGCTGTGGCGCGGGCTGAAGCCGGGAGGCAGGTCCTCGCCGGGGCGCTCGCCGACCATGCTCACGTAGCCGCCGAGCGGCAGGGCCGAGAGCCGGTATTCGGTCAGGCCCCGTTTCCAGCCGAAGAGCTTCGGGCCGAAGCCGAGCGAGAAGACCTTGACCCCGACCCCGAACAGGCGGGCGAAAAAGAAATGGCCGAGTTCATGGAAGAAGATGAGCCCGCCAAGGACCAGGATGACTGCGATGACGCTCCACATGCGGAAAAATGCCTCCGGAAGATCAGTTGCCGGCCGCAGTGGCGCCGGCCGCGGCCCGGGCGCGCCGGCGGCTGTCGGCGTCCAGGGCCAGGATGTCCTCGAGACTGTCCGCCGCGCACCCGTCATGGGCGGCCAGCGCGTCCTCGATGATTTCAGGGATGCGCAAGAAGGGGATGCGCTCCTTCAGGAACAGCTCCACGGCGACCTCGTTGGCCGCGTTCAGCACTGTCGGGTGGCTCCGCCCGGCGCCGTACGCCTCGCGGGCCAGCCTCAGGCAAGGAAAGGCCGCAAGGTCCGGCTCCTCGAAGGTCAGCCGGCCGATGGCCGCGAGATCGAGCGGTGCAAGCGGCAGGGCCACGCGCTCGGGATAGGCTAGGCAGTAAGCGATGGCGATCATCATATCCGGCGGGCCGAGGTGGGCCAGGAGCGAGCCGTCGGCGAACTCCACCAGGGAGTGGATGATGGACTGGGGGTGGACCACCGTGGCCACGTCCGAGACCGCAACCCCGTAGAGGTGGCAGGCCTCGATGACCTCCAGGCCCTTGTTCATGAGCGTGGAGGAGTCGATGGTGATCTTGGCGCCCATGGACCAGTTGGGGTGGTTGAGGGCCTGGGCCAGGCTCACGGTCTTCAGGTACTCGCGGTCCTTGCCCCGGAAAGGGCCGCCCGAGGCGGTCAGGATCAGGCGCCGCACGTGGCGGGGGTTCTCGCCGGAAAGGGCCTGGAAGAGCGCGTTGTGCTCCGAGTCGACCGGCAGGATGACCGCGCCCGTCTCGGCGCAGGCCTCGCGGATGAGGTGGCCGGCCAGGACGAGGGACTCCTTGTTGGCCAGGGCCACGGTCTTGCCGGCCTTGACCGCGGCATAGGTCGGCGCGAGACCGGCGGCGCCGACGATGGCCGAGAGCACGAGATCGGCCTCGGGCAGCGCGGCCAGGGCCACATAGGCCTCCGGGCCGACCAGTATCTCGGGTTCATAGCCGTCGGGCAGACGCTCTTTCAATTGCCTGGCCGTGGCCGCGTCGAGCACGGCCAGGCAGGCCGGCCGGAACTCCTTGGCCTGCTCGGCCAGGAGCGCGGCGTTGCGGCCGCCGGCCAGGGCCAGGACTTCAAATCGCTCCGGATGGGCGGCCACGACCTTGAGAGCGCTCGTGCCGATGGAGCCGGTGGCGCCAAGCAGCACCAGGCGGCGCGGGAACGGCGCGGCATCCTCGGGAGCTGGCAGGCGGGAAATGTATTGCGGCATGCGGTTCGACCGATGGGTTCAGGGAATTCAGGGCGTGAAGAAGGGATGGAGCTGGCGGGCCGCGGCGTAGACCGGGATGACCAGCAGCAGGCCGTCGATGCGGTCGAGCAGCCCGCCGTGGCCGGGCAGGATGGTGCCCGAGTCCTTGACGTTCAGCCGGCGCTTCAGGCCCGACTCGAAGAAGTCGCCGAGCTGGTCGGCCACGTTCAGGGCCACGCCGAGCAGGGCGAAGGCCAGGGCACCGGCCGAGCCGAAGACGAGGCCGAAGGCCGTGCAGACGACCACGCAGGCGACAAGGCCGCCGAAGCTGCCCTCCCAGGTCTTGTTCGGGCTGATGGCCGGCCAGATCTTGTGCCGGCCCACGGCCCGGCCGGCATAGAAGCCGCCGGCGTCCGAGGCGATGGTCGCCAGGAAGACCAGGAATATCTCCTGCGGACTGAAAAACAGCGGGAACTGCAGCACGAAGGGCAGGTAGAGCAGCCCGCTGACCAGGATGGCCGGGTTGGCGTAGAATGTCTCGCCGGGCCGGCGGCTGTAGCAGTAGAGGAAGAAAAGATTGGCGCTCCAGAAGGAGAAGACCAGCACGGCGATGATCAGGTGCGGGTTCTCGGTCTTGGCGGCATAGAAGAAGAGCCCGGCCAGGGCAAGCCCGATGACCTTCTTGCCCAGTCCGTTGAGCCCCGGCCAGAACAGGCTGTAGTATTCCCACAGGCCGACGCAGCTCGCCAGGAGGGCCGCGCCGAACAGCCACCAGCCGCCGGCCAGGATGACCCAGACCAGGAGCGGGGCGAGGACGAGGGCGGTTATCAGGCGCTGGGCGTGGCTGGTCACGAATGGATATCCTTGCAAGCTAGCGGCCGGGAAACGGTCTACCGCCGGGCCGGGCGGTAGGGAGGCAATAAACCACAAGGGCGCCCGAAGGCAACCGCCATCCCGGGCCGCACGTCAATCGACAGTCGGCCGCTCGCAGTGCTCGGCCTTCACCGAGCCCGGGCCGGCCAGGGGCTTGAAGCACCTCTTGCTCGCCCGGCAAATGGGACAGCGCCAGTCCTCGGGCAGGTCTTCGAACGTCACCCCGGGCGCAATCTTGCCCTTCCGGTCGCCCTTGTCCGGATCATAGATGTAGCCGCAGTTGACCGTCTGGCACTGCCACATGTCTTCGGGTCTGGACATGGCTGCACTCCTTTGCGGCTCATGCGAGCCGAAGCAGAGAAGTAGGGGCGGCAGGCGGGAAGTCAACGGGCAGGGCAGGATATGCGCCGGGAGGGGACCGGGCCGTCCGCGATTCTCGGACCCGCGCTTATGCGGCGATACCAACCCGCCGTGAAATCAGACTGCCCTGCAAGATGAAGCCCTGGGCCGGGTGGACCAGACGCGCGGCCCGTGAACCCGCGACCATCGCCCTCGTCGGCTGTCTTTCCGTCTACCCCCGCGTGCTCTGAGCCCACTCAGTCGTTCAAACCTGACCCGACCTCCGCGCACCCCACGAAGCGAGCCAAAGGTTGGGGGGAAGATTGGGGATCCGGGGGAGCCGGGGGGGCGGTGATTGGTGTGTGGCCGGCCTCACGGGCCGGGGCGCCTGGAGGGGCAGGCCCGTCAGAGCCGGAAGCGGCCGGTGGCCAGGCCGGCCAAGCCGAGGGCGGCCAGCAGGGCGAGCCACAGTCCGAGCTCTGTTTCGGCCAGGGCGAGGACGCCCGGCCCGTCGGCGGCTACGACGGCGTCGACCAGGCCGGCCAGGCAGAAGAACAGGATCGTCTGGATCATCCCACTCCCCGAGCCGCCACGGTGGCGGCATCACACCACGGCCCTGAGACAGCAATACAGGCGAAAAAGGAGCTGATCCATTGTATACATGAAAAGGCGAGGGAAGGAAAGGAGAAACGTTCTTGTCCTCGGCGTATAACAGCGCAGAGGCTGACCGCCACCTCAGGTGCGAGGCCGGTCTCAAAAAATGGAGGGATGGCCCGTATTGCGTTTTCGGCTTTGTATGTCTGGATAAAGAAGATTGCCTTATGGCAAGTATTTCGATATGAAATAGGAGATGATATTTGCAATTTGTTGGGCAATGCTGCCGGTTTGACCGGCCGATGATAGAAAGTCTGCTATTGCATGCGGTTGCATCACAGGATGCAACCGCATGGGAAAGCCCGTCTCCGAGGGACGCGGAAATGGAAGTGGCCGGCCGGCCGCCAGGGCATGGCGGCAATCGCCTGCTGCCCAGCAGGGCAGGGAGAGACACCATGACCAGACAATTGCCCCGCGCCGTCATCGGCCCGACTCTCATCCTGGCCCTCGTTCTGGGCCTGGTGCAAACCCAGGCCCAGGCCCGGCCGATTAAGCTGAACGCGCCGTTGGGTCTGGATGAAACGGTCGCCGACAATCCCTTCTGGGCGCCCGAGGTGAATTTTCTGCACGCCAGCCCCGACGGAAAATGGGTGGTCTACCATACGGCAATCAATGACGACTGGTACGAATACTTTATCGTGCCCGCCGCCGGTGGCCGGGCACAGCCTCTCTATCCGCTTGACGACTACATCGGGGGCGGGGGCGTCTTCAACTCTGACAGCCAATGGTGGGTCGGCTCGGCCATGTCCCGCTATGGCGGCTACGGCATTTACAGCAGGCCCATCCCGATCGGCCGCGGCGATCCGATACAGCTCACTCCTCCCGGCCTGGCCAGGGCACCCGACTTTACCTTGAGTTCGGACGGGAGACGGGTGCTCTACCTCCTCGACGCAAATGGCACCGGGCTCGATGAACTCTACAGCGTGCCGGTCAGCGGCGGCGAGATTATCAAGCTCAACCCGCCCCTGCCCGAGGAGCAGGAGGTCACCAGGTATCTCGTGAGCGCGGACGGTGCCCGGGTGGCTTTTATCGTCGGGGGAGGGGAGCCGATCAGGAACAGTGTCATCTACAGCGTGAGTACGACCGGTGGGGTGCCTGTCGTGCTTCATGATGCCGGAACGCCAACAGTCTTGAGTCTGCAGGCCGTCGTCGGCGATGACAGCCGGGTGATCTACTCTGTTTCCGGGGATGGGCTTTACGGGGTGCCCATCGAAGGCGGTCCTCCCGTCCTGATATACTCGTACGCTTCCTCCGGCGCCGCAGGCTGGCGTCAGACCCCGGTGTTGATCGACCCTGTCTATCCGTCCGCCCGCTACAGTGCCGACGGTCGGTGGCGCGTGTTTCTGGTCGAGAATTCGGACTATGTCTCCAGCACCCATGATGTCTACAGCATATCGCTCGTCGACGGAACGAGACGGCAGCTGAATCTGCCGGGCATGGCCGCGGACGACCACTTCCTGATCACCCCGGACTCGAGCCGCGTGCTTTTCACCGCCCGGTCGCCGGATGGAACTGGCTGGTATCTCTACAGTGTCCCGCCTTCCGGGGGCGACATCGAGAACCTCGGCGGGATGAGAGTCCAGTACAACTTTGGGCGGATTCTGTCGTACTTCGAGATCACGCCCGATTCGAGCCGCGCCGTGGGCTATTTCGTCATCAACGGCGACTGCCGCCTGGCCAGCGTCTGCACGACCGCCGGCACCCCGGTCGTGCTGAATCCAACGGGTATGGGGGCCTTCTACCTCACGAGTGACAGCAAGCACGTGGTCTTTCACAGCCTGTTGCCGCCCCACGAGGACAAATCGAACATCTACGCCGTGCCCGTGGGCGGCGGGAGACCCAGGCGGCTGTCCGAGTTGGGCGCTGGCCAGTCGGTCAGCGGATATTGCATCCTGACCCCAAATGGCCGGCGGGTGCTCTACACCGTGGAGCAGCCGGACGGAGAGACGGTGGAACTCTTCAGCAACACCATCCGGCAGGCCTGCCTGCCCCAGGGACTGTTGCTCAACGAGCCGGCAGAAGAAGCGCCGGCCGATGAGGAGGTCAGGCCATGAGCCGCCCCAACCTCTTGATTGCGCTCTTTGTCTTGTGCGTCATGCTGGCCGCCGAGGCCTCGGCCGGACGGTTGAACCGACTGAGCCTCGACGGCACGAGGGACTCGGGAGGTGCCCGGATCACACCGGACGGGCGGCGGGCGATCTTCCGCTGCGATGTGACTGGGGCCGAGGATGACAAACTGTACACCGTTCCCATCGGCGGCGGCGAGCCCCTCGAGCTGTTCGGAACCTCGGGCGAGAGCGTTAGCCTGAATACCGACTACCACCTAAGCCCCGACGGAACCAGAGTGCTCTTCCAGGTCGATACCATTGTGGGGAGCGCGGGCTACAAAGCCTTGTACAGCGCTGACGTCACCGGTGGAGTGGCGGCTTTGCTGGTGCCCTCCCATAAGGATCCCGATTACTCCCATAACCCATTGGTGCACGATGTGACTCCTGATGGAACGGTGGTCGTCCAGTGCTGTCTGGAGACCCCGAATCGCTTCGGGCTGTATAAGGTGGACGTCGCCGGCGGCGATCTGGTGCGTCTGAACACCGGGGCGACGGCCGCCCTGGAAGTCACGGGATTCATTCTCGACCCGGACCCGGCCAGGCGGCGCGTGTTCTTCACCGCCACCGACGGCGTCACGGTCGGCCTCTACTGGGTCGGCCTGGACGGAGTCGCGCCGGTCAAGATGTGGACCATCACGGCCGCGATCGACACGTTCAACCACAGCCTAGTCTGCATCTCCCCGAACGGGAACCGACTGGTGTACAAGGTCTACAACTACGACGCGGACTACGAGGACGTTTTCAGCTTGCCGACGGCGGCCGGCGCCCCGGTGAAGATCGCGGAGAGCCGGGACGGGGAGTACGCGAACGAGCACATAGAATTCAGTCCCGACGGCAGCCGGGTGCGGTACCTTTATTGCCTGCGCACCGGCAGCCCTGACAGCGTCCTCTACAGCGTGCCGGCCGGGGGCGGTGCGGCGGTCCGTCTGAGCGGAGACAACTACGGCCAGTACGGCGTCTATTGGTACTACTGCACCTACACCCAGGACGGCAGCCGGGTGATCTTCATCAATTCCCAGGAGAGCTACAGCGTGGACGATTTGTGGGTCGTCCCCGTGTCCGGGGGCGAGGCGACCAGGCTGAACCCGCCGCTCCCGCTCTTCTGCGGGGTCGAGGGCTTCGTCCAGCTCCCGGGGCGGGAGGCCGTGGTCTACCGGGCCATGGCCGAGAGGAACGGGGGCTACCGGCTCTACCGCGCGCCCCTGGACGGCGGAGCGGTGACGCCACTGCTGAGCGACCTGTCGGAATACACCTCGGTCGAGAGTTTCTACGTCACCCCGGACGGCAGACAGGTCGTATTCAGCGCGTACATCGGCGATGCCACGCGTACCGACCTGTTCATGGTGCCGACCTCTGGGGGCCGGCCCCGAAAGCTCACCACCTCTGAAGTGCATGTATACTATTTCAACAAGGACACCATCAGCGTTGACAGTCGGTGGGTGGTGTTCACGGATTCTGGCAATCTCTACAGTGCCTGGCTGCCCCCGGTCTGCGTGCCTCTGGGGCTGCTACTGCAGTAGCGCGAAGCGGGGATCGGCGTCGCGTCCAGTGGGGGCGCATGGCGGGAAGGCTAAGGGAAGGAAGGCGTCCGGTAAAGCGAGGGATGGGCTCGCCCCGCGAACCTCCGCCCCTTTCATGCTGACGGCTTCATTCGGTCGCGGAGAGCCGATGAGGCCCGGGCATGGGCGCAACGACGAAAGCCGATTCCGACGACCAGTTTCGCTTCATTGTGGGCCGTTCCACCCTTTCCGTCGACAGGTTGTATGGGGTCCGAGGGGGGGCAGTTCGATGTTCCTTCCCCCCTCGCGGAGCTCTTCCCCTCACGCTTCCCCCACCCCCCACACCTGGCCCGCTACCTCCCGTATCGCCCGGATGACCGGGTCCTTGGCCCGGCGGCGCAGGGTGGCCAGGGAGAAGGGCAGCTCCAGGTGATCGCGGGGCCAGATGACGGCCCGGCCGGCGGCCCGCGCGGCCTCGGCCTGGTGCTCGGGCAGGAGCGTCAGGCCCACGCCGGCCTCGGCCAGGCTGCATAGCGCGTCCTCCTGGTCGGCCATGGTGCTGACCGTGGGCTCGCAGCCCTCGGCCTTGAAACGTAGCATGGCCGCGGCGTGGTAGGGGCAGTAGTCGGGCACGAAGACCCAGGGGATCCGGGCGAGATCCGCCCAGCAGTTCGCGGCATCGAGCCGGTCCTTCCAGGCGCTGGGTGCGACCACGTGGATGCGCGTGACGCTGAGGCGCAGCACGTCAACCTCGGGGAAGGGGTTCTCGCCGAAGTAGAAGCCGGCGTCCTGGCGATCGTCGCGCACGGCGTCCACGATGTGCGGCGAGATGCCGGTGGCGCAGCGCACGGTGAGCTGCGGGTGGCGGGCGCGCAGGATGCCCAGGATCTCCACCAGCCGGATGACCGCCGGGTCGGTGTTGATGGCCACGCGGGCCTCGCCGACAACCTCGTCTTTCATGGTCCTGGCCTGGGTCAGGAGGTCGCGCGCGGCGTCCAGCGCCTTCTCGGCCTGGGCGAGCAGTACACGGCCCTCCTCAGTCAGGCTCATGCCCCTCGGCGTGCGGGTGAAAAGGGACACGCCCAACTCGTCCTCGAGCGTGCGCACCTGGGCGCTGACCGCCGGCTGGGAGAGAAACAGGCGTTCGGCGGCCCGGGTCAGGTGGCCCTCGCGGGCCACGGCCACGAAGGTCTTCAGGTGGCTCAGTTCCATGCCATCACTCGCGCAAAAGGGGTTGATACGAAATGGCGATTGGATCGGCCCGCTCCGCCCGGGCTATACGCTCCCGAAGGCCGCCGTCGCGCTTGGCGGCCCGAACCCCGGAAGGTTCCGGGCGCCGAGGAGGGTGGCCATGTTCATGGGCATGCTAGCAAAGGTGCTGGACGTTTGTATAGAGATTCTGACCCCCGAGGCCACCTGCGGCGCGGGTCGCGCCGGCCCGGCCTCGCGCGCCCTCGGCGTGGCCAAGGCGATCTTCTGGTGCCTGGCGGCCGTGGCCCTGGCCGTGGGCCTGGGTCAGCTGCGCTAGGCGGGGAAAGACGGTCGGCGAGGGGAGAGGGCGACGGGGATAGGGCCTAACGTCCGGTTTGATAACCCGCGCGTCCGGCCGATCGCGCCCCCGGGCTTGCGGATCAGAGAAAATCACCACGGCTCCGTGATGAGAGGTGGGAGCGGGGAGTTCCGGGGGGCAACGGGCCGGACACGGGGCCAAGCCCGTTTTCGGCTCACGGGCTGCCTTGGCTTTCCCGGCATCAGGCGCGATCGACGAAATCCGGGGCGGTGATCTAGGCGGATTCGAAAAGCGCTCCATGGGAAGGGCATCGAGTCGGCATGCACATGAGAGATTATTGAATCACAACGCTGGCCAAGCCTAGCTCGTCGCGCCTTCCTCATGGCTGAATCTTCTCAATCGAGACCGCTGCACAATCCGCAAAT
>DIXN01000029.1 GCA_002428705.1 Desulfovibrio sp. UBA6079 | reverse complement strand
TTGCGGGGTGCAGGGGCAGCGCCCCTGCCGGGGTCTGGGGCAGAGCCCCAGCTCTTCCTTTACCGGATTGTCGGCCGGTGGCAAGGGTCAGGCCTTGGCTTTGGCCGGGGCGGGTTGGGCAGGCTGGGCGGCCTGGACGGGTTGGCCGGTCTGCGCGGCCAGTTTTTTCAGGGCGGTGAAGCTGTCTTCGAGGGTGGACTGCTCGGTCACGGCCTGTTGCAGGAACTTGCGGATGGGTCCGATCATGCGCAGGGACTGGTCGATCTCGGCGCTCGATCCCTTGGCGTAGGCGCCGATGTTGACCATGTCCTCGACGCGCGAATAGGTGGCCAGGTCGCGGATGAGGGTCCGGCCGGCGGCCTGGACCTTGGTGTTGGTGATGTCGGTGCGCAGGCGGCTGACGCTTTTCAGCACGTCGATGGAGGGGTAGTGGCCCTGGTCGGCCAGATCGCGGGTCAGGACGATGTGGCCGTCGAGGATGGAGCGGGTGGCGTCGGCCACGGGCTCGGTGAAGTCGTCGCCGTCCACGAGCACGGTGTAGATGCCGGTGATGGAGCCTTTGGCGCTGCGGCCGGCGCGCTCCAGGAGCTTGGGCAGCTGGGCGAAGACGCTCGGGGTGTAGCCGCCGCGGGTGGGCGGCTCGCCGGCGGCCAGGCCGACTTCGCGGCCGGCCATGCAGAAGCGGGTGACCGAGTCCATCATCAACAGGACGTCGGCGCCCTTGTCGCGGAAATATTCGGCCATGGCCGTGGCGGCGTAGGCCGCGCGCATGCGCACGAGGGGGCTGGTGTCCGAGGTGGCGATCACGAGCACGGAGCGGGCCAGGCCTTCGGGGCCGAGGTCGCGCTCGATGAATTCGACCACCTCGCGGCCGCGCTCGCCGACCAGGGCGATGACGTTGATGTCGGCCTTGGTGTAGCGGGCGATCATGCCCAGGAGCGTCGATTTGCCGACGCCCGAGCCGGCCATGATGCCCACGCGCTGGCCCTTGCCCAGGGTCAAAAGGCCGTTTATGGCCCGCACGCCGACGTCCAGCGGGGCGTCGATGCGCGGCCGCTCCAGGGGGTTGGGCGGCGGGGCGTAGAGCGGGTAGTGGGTGGTCGGGGTGATGGTGCCGGTGGCGTCCAGCGGGACGCCGAAGGCGTCCACGGAGCGGCCGAGGAAGTTCTCGCCCACGGGCATGTGCGGCGGCCGGCTGGAGTTCCTGATGAGCGAGCCGGGGGTGATGCCGCGGATGTCCTGGTAGGGCATGAACAGGATGGCGCCGTCGCGGAAGCCCACGACCTCGGCCGGGATGGACGGCCCTTCGCAGCCTTCGGGCAGGAGGTGGCAGACCGAGCCCAGGGGAGCTTTCAGACCCCGACCCTCGGCGATCAGGCCCACGACCTTGCTGACCTTGCCGTAGGCCTTGACCGGCTGGACGCCGGTGAGCAGGCGCAGGCAGGCGCCGGCGTCCATGGGCTTCAGCCCTTGTCCGGGACGACGAGGTGGGCGAAGATGGCCTCGACCTCGGCGAACCGGCTGGCGATGGCGTTGTCGACCATGCCCTCGTCGCATTCCACGACCAGGCCGCCGGGTGCGAGCTCCGGGCTCGGCTTCAGGCGCCAGCCGGACAGGTCGGGGTGGCGGTCCTTGGCCTCTTTCAGCAGCTTCTCGATGAGCGCGGCGTCCTCGGGCCGGGTCTTGATCGTCAGGCGGCGGCGGGTATCGAGCAGGTCGAGCGACTGGTCGAGGAGGTTTTCGAGGATTTCGGCCCGGCGCTCTTCGATCTCGACGGCCAGCGTCTTTTCCACGGCCAGGCGGATCAGGGCGACGATATCCCGGCGCTGGGCGCGCCAGACGGCCTTGGCCTGGTTCTTAAGGCCGGAGAGGGCCTTGGCCAGCTGCTCGGCCTGGGCGCGCTCGACCTCGGCCTGGCGGTCCTTGGCCTTGGTCTCGCCCTCGATCCGGCCCTTGTCCGCGGCCTCGCGCCGCAGTACCTCGGCCTCGGCCATGGCCCTGGCGATGACCTCGCGGGCCGCCTCCTGGGCCTTGTCGCGCACGCGGGTCAGGTACTCCTCGGAGGTGGCGTCGTTCCAGACCGGGCGCTTCTTGCCCTCGAGCTCCTGGATGGTGGTCTCCGAGCCGCCGGGGCTGCCGACGCCGAGGAGCACCCGGCCGGTGACGAACATGGGTTTCTCCACGCCATCAGACGAAGACATCGCCCGAGCCCCTGCCGATCACGATGCGGCCCTCGGCCTCCAGGCGGCGCACGGCCTTGACCACGTTCTGCTGCGCGCCCTCCACGTCGGACAGGCGGACCGGTCCCATGATCTCCAGGTCCTCCTTGATCATGGTCGCGGCGCGCTCGGAGAGGTTCTTGAAGAACTTCTCCTTCAGGTCGTCGGAGGCGCCCTTCAGGGCCAGCGTCAGCTCGTCGTTGGAGACTTCCTTCAGCAGTTCGCGGATGGAGCGGTCGTCGACGGCCTTGATGTCCTCGAACACGAACATGAGGTTCCTGATCTCCTCGGCCATCTGCGCCGATTCTTCCTCGATCTCGGAGAGGACCTCCTCCTCGGTCTGGCGGTCCACGGCGTTCAAGATCTCGGCCACGGCCGTCACGCCGCCGACCTTCTTGCCTTCCTTGCCGCCCATGGCGATGAGCTGGTTCTGGAGCACGCGATCGACCTCGAGGAGCATCTCCTCGGCCACGGCCTCGAGCTTGGCCAGGCGCATGAGCACCTCGGCGCGCACGCCGCCGGGCAGGTTCTGGAGGAGCTCCGCGGCCTGGTCCGGGTGCAGGTGGCCGAGGATGAGGGCCAGCGTCTGGGGGTGCTCGTTGCGTAAGATCTGGGCCAGGATGCGCGGGCTCACGTTCTCGAGCTCGCGGAAGGGGGCCGGGCCGGAGTCGAGCTCGAGCTGGTCGAGGATGTACTTGGCCGTGTCGCCGTCCAGGGTCTTGGTCAAGAGCCGGCGGACCTGGTCGGCGCCGCCCATGAGCAGATCGTGGCCGTAGGCCAGGGATTCGTTGTACTCCTTCAGGACCTCCTCCACCGCCTCCTTGTCCACGGACTCCATCTGGAGCATGGCCTTGGAGACGTTGGTGATCTCGGTGCGCTCCATGCGCTTGAAGCATTCGGCGGTATACTTGTCGCCCAGTGCCAGAAGGACGATGGCCGCCTTCTGGGCACCGTTCAGCTTGGCACTGGCATTGGCGTTGGCCATGGGCTAGGCCTCCTGCTTGATCCAGTTCTTGAGCAGGGCCACGGCCTGGTCCATGTCGTGCTCCGAGAGCTGCATGGCCTGGGCCTTGGCCAGTTCCAGGCGGCGCTGGAGATCCAAGACCTCCTCTTCGACGCCTTCCTCCAGGGCCAGCCGCTCGCCTCCGCTGGGCAGGCCGACCATCTCCTCCGTATCCTGCTCGGCCACCCGGGGCTTGATCAGGGTCATGATCACCGGGCGGACCACCAGGATGAGGAAGAGGAAGATGAGCACGCCGTTCAGGAACGGCTTGCCGAGCCGCTGCATGTACTCGATCATGGTCGCCAGCAGGCTCTGCTCGGTGCCGGTCTCGGGCAGGCCGAAGGAGACGCTGGAGACCTCGATGGAGTCGCCGCGGGCGGTGTCGAAGCCCACCGCGTTCTGCACCAGCTGGCGGATGCGCTCGATCTCCTCGGCGGTGCGCGGCTCGAAGGTCGGCTGGGCGTCGCCCTGGACCTGAGCATACTTGCCGTCGACGATAACCGCAATGCTGAGGCGCCTGATCTCGCCGACCGAGCCGACGATCTGCTGCTGTTCCTTGTTGATCTCGTAGTTGGTGGTGCGCGTCTCGCGCTGGGACTGCTGGCTCGAGAGCGAGCCGGTCATGCTGTCGCCGCGGAAATTCGGATCGGGCGCGCCGCCGTCCAGGTTGGCCGAGCCTTTCGTCTCCTCCTGGCTGCGCTGTTCGCTGCGGATGACCGCGCTCTCGGGATCGTAGAGCTCCTTGGTTATGGTCTTGTGGCTGAAGTCCAGGTCGGCGTTGACCCGGGCGATGACCTTTTCCGGGCCGCCGACGATGGGCATGAGCAGCTGCTCGATGCGGCTCTCGATGTTGCGCTCCATGGTCGTCTTGTGGTCGGCCTGGGCCAGCGTCATGCCCTGCACGGAGTCGTCCGCCTCGGGCTGGAAAAGGACCTGGCCGCGGGTGTCGGCGATGGTGATGCGGCTCTTGTCCAGGCCCTCCACCGAGGAGGCGACGAGATTGATGATGGCCAGGAGCTGCTTCTGGGAGAGGGTCTGGCCCTGTTTCAGCTGGAGGATGACCGAGGCGGTCGCCGGCATGTCCTCCTCGATGAACAGGCTCTTGGCCGGCACGACCAGGTGCACCCGGGCGCGGTCGATCTCCGGGAATTCGGCGATGGTCCGCGAGAGCTCGCCCTGCAGCGCCCGCTGGTAGTTGATGTGCTGGACGAAGTCGGTCTGGCCGATCTTCACGTCGTCGAAGAGCTCGAAGCCCAGGCCCTGGCCGTGGACCACGCCCTCGCCGGCGACCTTGAGCCGGGCGTCGTAGACCTGCTCGGCCGGAACCATGATGGTCGTGCCGCCGTCCTCCAGCTGGTAGGGGATCTTGCTCGCATCAAGGAGCTGGACCACGCGCGAGGCGTCCTCGGGGAAGAGCCTGGTGGAGAGTATCTTCCAGTCCGGCTTGTTCAGCCAGTAGACCATGAAGACGAAGGCCAGGACCACGCTGGCCGCCAGCCCGCCGACCAGCACTCGCTGGGCGATGGTGCGCTTGAACCAGAAACCCCGGACCTGGGACAGGGCGCTCTGCACGAAAGGTGGCATGGCCGGTCACTCCTTGGTCGCGCCGTCCTACATGGACATGCGCATGATCTCTTGGTAGGCGCTCATGATCTTGTTGCGCACGGTGGAGGTCAGGTTCATGGCCAGCCCGGCCTTCTGCAGGGTGATCATGAGCTCGTGCACGTTCTGGTTCTCACCGGCGGCAAAGGACTCGATCATGCCGTTCTTTTCCTGCTGCATGTCGTTGACCTTGGTGAGGGAGTCCTTGATCGTCTCGGTGAAGCTGCGGGTCGCATCCTGACCGGCGCCGGCCTTGGCCGCGGAGCCGGCAATGGTCTGGGACTTGGTCGCGGCCCCGCCGATGCCGTAGGCCTTCAGGGCGGCGCTGGCGATGGGATTGATGGCCATTATCCGTCTCCTTTTTCGCTTACGCGCCCTGGCCGATCTGCAGGGCCTTGGCGTACATGGTCTTGATCGATTCGATGGAGGCCGCGCTCGACTCGTAGGAGCGCATGGCCTCGATCATGCCGGCCATCTCCTCGACCACGTTGATGTCCGGATACTGGACGTAGCCCGACTCGTCGGCGTCCGGGTGGCCCGGGTCGAAGACCGACTTGAACGGGCGGGTGTCCTCGGCCACGGACGAAACCTTGACGCCCTTCAGCTCGCGGTCGTTGGCGTCCCACATCTCCTTGGCAAAGGGCGAAAAGACGTTCTGGGTCTCCATGATCACCGACTTGCGCACGTAGGGGCCGCCGGTGGGCGTCTTGGTGGTGTTGATGTTGGCCAGGTTCATGGAGATGATGTTCATCCGGGTGCGGTCGGCCGTCAGCCCGGAAGCGGCCACGTCGAGGGCGCTCATGAAGTCCATTAGCGGCCTCCCTCGGCGATGACCTTGTTCATGCCGGACAGGCTGGACTGCATGACCGTGGCCAGGGTGTTGTACAGGAGCGTGTTCTTCTGGAGGATGGCCATTTCCTTGTCCAGGTCCACGGGGTCCTGGCCGAAGGTGTAGCGGGGCTTGAACTCCTGCAGGGCCTGGCCCTTGAAGCCCTGGGCGTCGAAGACCGCGGGCAGGTGGCCCTCGTCGGTGCGGGCCATCTTGCCGCGCTCGTCCAGGCCAAGGGCCGACTGGAGTTCCTTCTCGAACTCCATGCGCCGGGGTTTGTAGCGGGGGGTGGAAATATTTGCCAGGTTGCCCATGACGAGGTTTTGACGGTCCAGGCGCAGGTCCATGACCTTGCCCGTCAACTGCAGGTGGGGCTCGAAAATCTCTTTCATCGCTAGGCTCCTCGGGCGCATGGCGCGGTGTCGGGTTGAGGCCGCGCGGGCACTTCGCCGCGGAGCAAAGCAAGCGCCGTTCCATCCTGATAACTAGCTGAAATACAATGCTAAATTATTGAGAAGCCGGCAGGGGGCCGCCGCCGGGGGGCGAAAGTGACGGTCCGCCGTCGCTCTATGGGGGAATGTAAACTGGCACGATGGTTGCTTTATCGTCATTGCCCGGCATGACTGGGCAGAATCCGCCCGCCGGCGGAGGCTGCGCCAACCGGCATGAGTCCGGGCACGGGTTACGGAAAACCAACCACCACAGTGTTGGAGGGGAACCATGAGCCACCTGGAATACGAGATCAACAAGGAACTGGGCGAGTGCTATCTGTTCATGGGCGACCTGGACAAGGCCGAAGAGTACTACAACAAGGCCGCCGGCTCCAACGGCGTGCACCCCGACCCCTACATGGGTCTGGCGACCATCGCCGTGCAGCGCGGCGACCTGGCCACCGCGCACGCCTTCTACGGCAAGGCCGCGGCCCTCGAGGAGACGGACAAGGCGCTGGCCGGCCTGGGGCTGGTCGAGATGGAGCTCGGGCAGAACGCCCCGGCCTTCGACCACTTCCTGGCCTCTGTGGCCAGGAACCCGGAGAACGTCATCAGCCTCTACGGCCTCATCCGCCTGGGTCATGCCCTTAATCGGCTGGCCGAGGTCGTGCCGCATCTCGCGGCCTACCTGGAGCGCGATCCGGAAAAGCACGACATCCGCTACTCGCTGGCCGGCTGCCTCATGTGCCTGGACCGCAAGGACGAGGCCATGGTCCACGTGAAGCACATCCTGGCGGGCGACCCGGACAACGAGGCGGCGCGGGAGCTGTACAGCCAGATGCTCGCGGCCTAGGGCAGAGAAATTTTCACTCTTCCCCTCCCAATGGCGCCCCCGCCCCGGCCGCCCGGCGGAACCTACACGGCCGGGGTCGGGGGTTCCATGGGCCGCGGACAGCTTGCCTAATGCCGACGTTTGCGGCACAACCTCGGGACAAGAGGAGGCCGCATGCAGTCGCTACCCATCCGCAGGGCGATCGTCAGCGTCACGGACAAGACCGGCCTGGCCGATTTCGCCTCGTTCCTCGCCCGCGGCGGGGTGCAGCTCGTGTCCACCGGAGGCACGGAGAAGGCGCTTCTCGCCGCCGGCCTGGCGGTGACTCCGGTCAGCGCCGTCACCGGCTTTCCGGAGATCCTGAATGGCCGGGTCAAGACCCTGCATCCCTACATCCACGGCCCGCTCCTGGCCGACAAGGACAACCCCGAGCACCTGCAGACCCTGGCCGGGCTGAGCCTTGCGCCCTTCGACCTGGTCTGCGTCAATCTCTACGATTTCGCCACGGCCGCGGCCAAGGGCCTGGACCTCAGGTCCGCGGTGGAGGAGATCGACATCGGCGGGCCGACGCTCCTGCGGGCCGCGGCCAAGAATTTCCATTCGGTGCTGGTGGTGCCGGCGGTTATCCATTACGGCCGGGTCATGGACGAGCTTTCGGGCAACGGCTTCAGCGCCGGCCTCTCCTTGCGCCGGCAGCTCGCGGCCGAGACCTTTGCCCGCGTCTCGGCCTACGACGCCATGATTGCCGATTACCTGAAAACCCACGAGGCCTGATATCGCCGGATCGGTCAAAGGCCACCTCGAAGGCTTGAAGCCCAGCCAGGTCAAGGCCCTGGAGCGCTTGAGCCAGCGGCGCTATCCGCCGGCCGGTGGCTACACCACGGAGCAGGCCCGGGAGCTGGCCGGACTGTCCACGGCCGTCGGCCGCCAGATCGGCCTGCTCATCGACCGCCAGGGCCGGCCGCGCCTGGTCATCGTCGGCGAGCCAAGCAGCATCCTCATCCCGGACCTGGGGCGCGTGCGCGCCGGCAGCGGGCGCCTGCGGGGCGTGCGCCTCCTGCACACCCACCTCAGCGAGGAGCCCCTCAGCCAGGAAGACCTCCTGGACATGCTTTTTCTGCGCCTGGACGGAGTGGCGGCTTTGACCGTGGCGAATGGTGAGCCGCGCACGCTGCACGCCGCCTACCTCCTGCCGCCCAATCCCGAAGGCCGCAAGTGGCAAATTCTGCCGCCCGTGCGCTGGGACTTGACGCAATTCGACTTTAGCGCCCAGGCCGAGGCCCTGGAGGAGGAGCTGGCCCGGGCCGAGGCCGGGGCCGCCGACGTTTCCGGCCGCGAGCGGGCGCTCCTGGTGCACGTGAGCGAGCTGCCCAAAAGCCTGCAGGAGTCCTCGCTGAAAGAGCTTTCCGCCCTGGCCGACACGGCCGGGCTCAGCGTGGCCGGCACGGTCAGCCAGCGGGTGCGGCAATTGAATCCCCGCTTCATCCTCGGCAAGGGCAAGCTGGCCGAGCTCGAGACCCAGGCCCTGCAAGGCGGGGCGGGGATCATCGTCTTCGACCGCGAGCTCTCCCCGGCCCAGGCGAGAAATATTTCCGAGGTCACCGAGCGCCGCATCCTCGACCGCACCCAGCTGATCCTGGACATCTTCGCCCAGCACGCCAAAAGCCTGGCCGGCAAGCTCCAGGTGGAGCTGGCCCAGCTGGAATACATGCTGCCGCACCTGGTGGGCCAGAACAAGAACCTCTCTCGGCTCATGGGCGGCATCGGCGGCCGGGGCCCGGGCGAGACCAAGCTCGAGATCGACCGCCGCCGGGTGCGCGAGCGCGTGACCCGGGTGCGCCGCGAGCTGACCGAACTCAGAAAGCGCCGCAAGCTGGTGCGCGCCCGGCGGGCCAAGTCCGGGCTGCCGGTGGTCAGCCTGGTCGGCTACACCAACGCCGGCAAATCGACGCTTTTAAACACCCTGACCCAGTCCAACGTCCTGGCCGAGAACAAGCTCTTCGCCACGCTCGACCCCGCCAGCCGGCGCATCCGCTTCCCCAGGGACCGCGAGGTCATCCTGACCGACACCGTGGGCTTCATCCGCGAGCTGCCGGAGAAGCTGAAGGAGGCCTTCCGGGCCACGCTCGAGGAGCTGACCGCGGCCGACCTGCTCATCCACGTGGCCGACGCCTCGCACCCCGAGGTCGAGGAGCAGATCACGGCCGTGGAAGCCATCCTGAAGGAGCTGGAGCTGTCCGAGGTGAGGACCGTCCTGGCCCTGAACAAGTGGGACGCGGCCAGTCCCGAGCAGCGCGCGGTCCTCTCCGAGCGCCACCCCGAGGCCGTGGCCGTGAGCGCGCTCAAGCGCGCGAGCCTCGAGCCGCTGGTCGCGCGCATCCTCGAGGCCCTGGACCTGGCCGGTGCGCCCGCCTGGGCCGAGGTGACAGCGGATCAGGGCGATCAGGGCGATCAGGGCGAGTCCGAAGCGGACGACGAGCCGGAGCGTTAAAACCTGCCGCGAAGAAAACAAGGCAAGACCACGACGGCAGCCGGGGCCGAGGCGCGCGTCGAAGTCAGGGCAGGCTCATGCCGCCGGGCCGGGCAGTGCCTATGCAGGCAGGTGCGGACCCCATGCCGAAGCTTTCCCGCTCTCTAGGCGGCCGTCTTTCCCTTTCTCCAGGTCTTCTCTTCGCCGGTCGCCAGGCGGTCGATGTTCTCGCGGTGCTTCCAGAAGATCATGAGGGTGATGACGAAGGCCACGGGCAGGTAGCTGAAGTTGCCGGTGAGGACCATGAGCACCGGCAGGCTCGCGCCGAGCACGAGCGAGCCCATGGAGACGAAGCCGGTCAGGGCGATGGTCGCCACGCACAGGACCACGGCGACGATGAGCGAGACCGGGGTCAAGGCCAGGAAGACGCCGATGGTCGTGGCCACGCCCTTGCCGCCCCGGCCGGAGAGGAAGGCCGAGTACATGTGGCCGACCACCGCGGCCAGCGCGGTCAGGCTGAGAAACAGCCAGGAGTCGCTGAAGGTCAGGGCCATGGCCACGGGCGCGAAGCCCTTGGCCAGATCCAGGGCCAGGGCGATGACGCCGTACTTGAACCCGCACAGCCGGCCGACGTTGGTCGCGCCGACGTTGCCGCTGCCCGCGGTACGCGGGTCGTGGCCGCAGAAGATGCGCGAAACGATGAGCCCGAAGGGCAGGGAGCCCAGCAGGTAGGCCATGAAGATCCAGAAGACGAAGAGCATGGGGACGTCCCTCTTGTTCTCGTTGGCGGATTCCCGGTCCTGACAAAAAAGGCCGGCGGCCGCAACCCCCCTGGTGCCGGCGGCCTCAGCCGGCGCGGGCGGCCTCCTCGTCCAGGACCGCGGCCACGCGCAGCTCGTTGGTCAGCGGGTCGATGCGCCCGAAGCGTAAGCAGAAGCGCATGCCCGGTGCGACCTTGTCGCCGACCATGTCTTTCGGCGCGCGCACGAAGATCTGGACCTCGGGCAGGGAGAAGCTGACCAGGTTGCCGCAGTCCTCCACGACCACGGCCGGAAAGTCCCGGGCCATGTTCTGCTTCAGGTAGAGAAGCTTCCAGTAGCGCGGCCGGAAGCGCTGGATCTGGCCGGCGGCCTCGTTCCTGGCGGCCAGGCGCGGCAGGAGCGCGGCCAGCTCCTCGCGGCCGGCCCGGGGCTGGCCGCTGGTCAGGAAGGAGAAGACCTGGGCACAGTTGAGGAAATCGAGGTAGCGCCGGAGCGGCGAGGTGATGGAGGAGTAGGCGGCAAGCCCCAGGCCCCGGTGCGGGCGGGGCTCGACCTCGGTCAGGGTCGGGCCGAACTGCTTGACCACCCGGTAGATCTCGTGGGGCTCGGTCCAGACCCCGCAGAAGGTCGAGGGCAGGACCACGTCCTGGGTGCGGTAGAGGAGCGGCACAGTGTGCGCGGCGGCGAATCGGGCCACGGCCTCGTTGGCCAGGATCATGAGCTCGGAGACGAGCAGCTTGGCCTTTGGCGCCTCGTCCTTCAGGACCAGCTCGACCCGGGTCTCGCCGTCCTCCTGGCGCAGCTCGATCTCCGGCTCGGGGCGCTCGATGATCACCGCGCCGAGAGCCAGGCGCCGTTTTTTGAGCGCCTGGGCCAGCCGCCAGCCCGCGGCGAACAACGGCTCAGCGGACTCGATGCGCGCCTCGGCCGCCTCGTAGCACACGTTCTCGGCCAGGCGCACGCAGGCAAAGCGCACCTGTTCCGAGCTGACGTTGCCCTCGGCGTCGAGCGTCGCGGACAGGACCAGGCTCGGCCTGGGCTCGCCCGCCTTCAAGCTGAAGAACTCGGTGCCCAGAGTTTCGGGCAGCATGTGGCTCGCGCCCTCGGGCAGGTAGATGGAGGTCGCCCGGTCGAGGACCGCGGCGTTCAATTCGCTGGAAAAATCCCAGCCGAGCACCGGGCAGGCCAGGGCGACCTCGACCGAAAAGCCTCCGCCGGGCAGTTCCGAGCAGACAAAGGCGTCGTCGATGTCCCGGGTGGTGGCCGAGTCGATGCTGACGAAGGGCGTGGCCTCGGGCGCGGGCAGGCTCTCGCCGACCAGCGCCTTGATCCGGGCCACCTCGGCCATATGCTCCGCGCTCCAGCCGTCGCCCCAGGCGTAGCCGGCCTGGTCCAGGAGATAGTTGTAGTGCGCCGGCACGAGCCCCCAGCGCTGGGCCAGCAGCAGCGGCAGGTGGGCGTGGTCGGGCAGACCCTTCTTCAGCTCGGTCCACAGGCTCTCGGTCTCGGCGTCGCCGGGCTCGCGCAGGCGGGTGAAGAGCAGCTCTCTCAGCTTCGCGGCCGTCTCCTCGTCCAGCTCCCCGGCCTGCTCCGGCTGGTCCCACAGGCGCCGCAGATACTCCCGGCCCTCGGAGGCGAGCTTCTCGCGCAGCCGGGCGCGCTCGGCCTCGGCCAGCCGGGTCTCGACCTTGTCCTTCTCCAGGACCTCGAACTCCGGCGGGCTGAACTTGAAGTGGGTCTTGCGGGCGATGAGCGCGTGGCCCATGGCCGCCACCTGGTCCACATCCGGGTCCTGCCAGAGCATGGAGGCGAACCACTCGGCCCGGGCTTGGGTCACCTCGCCCTGGGCGAGCTCCCAGAGCTCCAGCGGGTCGATCCGGTGCTCGATCTCCCTGCGGCGCTCGGCGTGGCGCTTGAGGATCGCCTCGATCTCGGCCTTGGGCAGGTTCTCCCGGCCGGCCGGGCCGGACCAGGGCAGCAGCCGCGAGGCCGCCAGGTTCGTCTCGCGCTTGCTCGCGGTCAGGAGCCGCAAACGTCCGGACTGCTCCTCCAGGACGTAGGCCAGCACGGGCTGGTTCGACTGCATGAACTCGACCACGCAGCCCGGGCCGGGGTGGCGGATGAGGCGTGAGGTTTCGGACATCCGTGCCGGCCTAGTGCCTGAAGGAGCGCTGGCCGGTGAAGACCATGGCCGCCTGGGGACGGGCCTCGTTCACCGCGCCGATGACCTCGGCGTCGCGGATCGAGCCGCCGGGCTGGGCGATGGCCGTGACGCCCACGGACAGGGCGAGATCCACGCCGTCGCGGAAGGGGAAGAAGCCGTCGGAGACGAGCACGCTCCCGGGCAGCCCGCCCTTGTCCGCCTCGGTCTTGGCCAGGATGTCCTTCAGGCTCGCGGCCAGGGCCTCGTCCTGATCGGCCTTCTGGGTCAGCTCGAACAGGGACAGGCCGTGGGCGGCGCGGGCGAGGCCGTCGGCGTACTTGGTCTTGGCCTTGTGGATGGTGATCTCCACGCAGCCCACGCGATCCTGCTCGCCGGTGCCGATGGCCACGGTTGCCCCGTCCCTGGCGAAGATGACCGAGTTGGAGCTGACCCCGGCCTCCACGGCCCAGGCGAACAGCAGATCGTCGGCCTCGGCGGCGCTCGGCGCGCGGGCGACCAGGGTGGAGCCCTCCTTGGTGGTGGCCGTAGCCGGCAGGAAGTCGGCGGCTGTGAGGATGCGGTTCCTGAAGGAGAACTGGACCACCTGGCCGCCGTCCAGGAGGGATTTGACGTCCAGGAAGGGCTCGGCGGAGAGCGTAGCGAGGCTCTCGATGCCCGGAATCTCGAGGATGCGCAGGTTCTTGCGGCTCTTCAGCAGGGCCAAGGCCTCGGGCTCGAAGGCCGGCGCGGCCACGACCTCGAAGTAGGCGCTGTTGACGATCTCGGCCGTGGCCGTGTCCAGTCTGCGGTTGACCACGATGGTCCCGCCGAAGGCCGCGATGCGGTCGGAGGCGTAAGCCCGGCGCAGGGCCTCGGCCGGGCCGTCCGCGGTCCAGGCCGCGCCGCAGGGGTTGTTGTGCTTCAAGATGACCGCGGCCGGCTTGGCTGCGAGGTACTGCAGGATGTTCAGGCCGTTGTCCACGTCGGTCAGGTTGATCTTGCCCGGGTGTTTGCCGGCCTGGAGCATGTGCTCCTCGGTCAGCGCGCTGACCAGCCCTTGTCCGGGGCCGCGAAAGCGCACGCCGCCGAGCGTCAGCCCGCCGGAGACGAGTTCGTAAATGGCCGCGGGCTGGTCGGGGTTCTCGCCGTAGCGCAGGCCCTTCTCCTCGCCGTCGATGACCCAGGTGCGCTTGCGATAGACAAGCTCCTGGTCGCCCAGGCGGATGGTCAAGTCCCTGGGAAAGGGGTCGGCCTGCATGGTATGGTATATGCGCTTCAGATCGCTCACGGGGGGTTCCTCCTGACCGGATGGACGGGACGGCGGCGGGCCGCCGGCCCGGCGGGTCTCCCCTCTAGCACAGGGGCGGACAGGGGGCAAATTGCTCTTTGGCCCCGGAGCGGATTGTGCTAGGATACCACGTCTTTCGCGATGGAGGTGATGGCGTGGAAAAGGCACTGGAAAAACTCGCCCGGCAGCTCGCAGCCTTCGACGAGGCCTCGCTCATGGCCCTCTGGGACAAGTACGCCCGGACGGTCGGGACGTTCGAGCCGAGCAAGCGCTGGGAGGAGGCGGTCATCATCTTCGGCTTCATCCAGAGCGTGCGCTTCAAGAACCAGCTCTTCAACTTCCACTGGTCCGCGGCCGGCGTGGCCGGCGAGCCCGAGCCGGTGGTGCCCGGCCGTCCGGTCCTGGCCGGGGCCGCGGCGGGCGAGCCGGACCGGCCCGCGCCCAAGCGGGGCAAGGTCCTGCGCTTTCCGGGCAAGGACGAGGGCTAGCAGGCCGTTGAAAAACCGCCATCTGCTTCGTTGCTGCGAAAAGTTCAAACTCTTGCGTAGGCCAACTACGCGGCGAGCTTGAACTTTTCTTGCGCCTCGCAGCTGACGATTTTTGAACGGCCGCTGAAAGGACTTTTTCAACACCCTGCTGGCTCGCATTTCGGCCATTCCTGCCCGTTCGGGCCGCCAGCATTGACTTGCCGGGCCGTTGCCTTTACCGCTGATAGGCTTCGGCACATTTCGCCCCGGGCGCCTTTCTCGCGCCTAGGGCAGCTAAGGAGACACAGGCATGCGACATACCGTGGTCATGGGCGCCCAGTGGGGCGACGAGGGCAAGGGCAAGATCGTCGATCTGCTGACCGAGAAGTCCCACGCCATCATCCGCTTCCAGGGCGGCAACAACGCCGGGCACACCCTGGTCGTGGCCGGCGAGAAGACCATTCTGCACCTCATCCCCTCGGGCGTCCTCTACCCGGACAAGATGTGCTGCATCGGCAACGGCGTGGTCCTGGACCCCCAGGTCTTCTGCCAGGAGCTGGACAACCTCTCGGCCAAGGGCATCGACGTCGATCCGCGCCGGCTCATGGTCAGCAAGAAGACGCACATCATCATGCCCTACCACAAGCTCCTGGACGTGGCCCGCGAGGCGGCCAAGGAAGGGAGCAAGATCGGCACCACCGGGCGCGGCATCGGCCCCTGCTACGAGGACAAGGCGGCGCGCATCGGCGTGCGCGCGAGCGACCTGGCCGACGAGACCCTGCTCTTGAAAAAGATCACCGCGGCGCTGAAGGAGAAGAACGCGCTCTTTGCCATGTACGGCGTGGAGCCCTTCGCCCCCGAGGACGTCTTCGACCAGCTGCGGCCCTTTGCCCGGCGCGTGGTGCCCTATGTCGGCGACGTGGCCGCGGTCATCCAGGGCTTCGTCACGGCCGATCAGCCCATCCTGTTCGAGGGCGCCCAGGGCACCTTCCTGGACATCGACCACGGCACCTACCCCTTCGTCACCTCCTCCAACACCGTCTCGGGCAACGCCAGCGCCGGCAGCGGCTGCTCGCCCCGGGTCATCGAGGCCGTCTGCGCCGTGGTCAAGGCCTACACCACGCGTGTCGGCGCCGGCCCCTTCCCCACGGAGCTCTCCGACGGGCCGGGCTGCCACATGCAGGAGAAGGGCGCCGAGTTCGGCGCGACCACCGGCCGCAAGCGCCGCTGCGGCTGGCTCGACCTGGCCCTCTTGCGCGAGGCCGTGCGCCTGAACGGCCCCACGGGCATCGCCCTGACCAAGCTCGACGTGCTCGGCGGCCTGCCCGAGCTCAAACTCTGCATCGCCTACGAATACGAGGGCCGGCGCATCGACTACCCGCCCCAGGAAGAGAACGCGCTCTCCCGGGTCAAGCCGGTCTACGAGACCATGCCCGGCTGGCAGGGCGACATCTCCGGCGCCAAGAGCTTTGCGGACCTGCCCGAGGCCGCGCGGGCCTATGTGGCGCGCATCGAGGAGGTGCTGGGCGTGCCGGTGGCCATCGTCTCGGTCGGTCCGGGCCGGGAAGAAACCATCTTCCGGAGCTAGGAGGCGGTCGTGGAGGCCGGGCAACGCGTCCTTTGCGCGCCGGGGCGGCAGGGCCGGGTGAGCGGCTATCTTGCCCGCCTGGCCGGGGAGCCGCCGCAGAGCCTGATGCTCGAGGGCGGCACGGCGGACGAGCGCGAGACCCTGGCCCTCCATTGGGCCGGGCTTCTCAACTGCACGACCGGCGAGGGCCGGCCGTGCGGGGCCTGCGAGTCCTGCCGCCAGATCGCGGCCGGGGTGCACCGCGACGTCATCCATCTCTCGGGCGCGGCCGAGGCCATCAAGATCGACATGGTCCGGGAGCTTCGCAGCCTCATGGGCGAGCCGCCCCGGGGCGGAGGGAAAAGGGTGATCATCCTTTCCGAAGCCCAGGGCCTGCTCACCGAGGCGGCCAACAGTTTGCTCAAATCCATGGAGGAGCCGCGGCCGGGCAACGTCTTCGTGCTCACCGCCCCGCAGCGCGAGCGGCTCCTGCCCACCCTCGTCTCGCGCAGCTTCGTCCTGACCCTGGCCTGGCCGGAGCTGAAGGACGGCGAGGAGCCGGGCGCCGAGCCCGAAGCCCTGGCCGCAGCCATGCGCGAGTTCTGGCGCACCGGCCGGGGCTGGCTTGCCCGGACCATGGAGCGCGGCGGGGTGGACAAGCCGCTGGCCGAGCGCACCCTGGTCGCGCTCGAGCGCGAGCTGGCCGCGACCTACGTGCGCAGCGCCGAGCGGCCGGCCACCGGCGTGGTGCCCGACGCCGACCTCCTGCGCCGCCTGGGCCTGGCTCTCACCGAGGCCAAGGGCGCTCTCGACTACCGGGTCAGCCCGGCCCTGGTGCTCGACTGGCTGGCGGCCACGGTCTACGGCTGGCTGCGCGCCCCCGGCGCATAGTCTTCAGCCTCACCCGTCTCGTCTCCGGGAGGTGGTCCCGAATACGCGGCGCAGTTCGCGTCCTGGTGGATGTCCAGGCAGAGGATGCGCGGCGCGCCCTCGCCGTCGGTGAACAGGGCGGAGATGGTCTGGCAGAGGTTGCCCGAGGCGAGCGAGATGTAGCACTCGGTGGTGAAGCGCGTCAGGCCCGCGGTCAAGGGCAGGAAATACTCCTTCAGGGAGTGGTCGGTGCCGCTCTCGGCCGGCTGGTAGTAGAGGCGCCTGGTGCCGGCCAGCTTGTCCGGGTCGCAGACCGTGGCGCTGACCTGGATGCCGGAGAGGTCGAGGACGTAGAGGCACTCCAGGTCGGGATGAAAGCCGAGGGCTTCGGCCAGGACGGGGTTGTAGCCGTCCGTTCCGACCTGGGCCAGGCGGTCGATCACGGCGCTTGTTACATTATTGTAAATGGCATGGCGGCGCTTGCGCGCGTTGAGCGTGCGGACCATGTGCAGCTTGAAGGCCGCGGCCATGTCCTGGATGCGCCGGCCGAGCACCTCGCCGGGCTCCGGCTCCGGGGCCGGCCGGGCGAAGTGGTAGCCCTGGAAGAGGTCGAGACCGAGCCGCAGGAGACAGAGGATCTCGGGCGCGCTCTCCACGCCCTCGGCCACGGGCAGGGCGCCGATCTTGGTGCAGAGGTTGACCAGGCTCTTGGTGATCTCCTGCTTGTGGTAGACCTCGTGGATGTTCTGGATGAGCGAGCGGTCGATCTTGATGATGTCGGGCTTCAGGATGGTGATGCGGTCGAGGTTGGAATGGCCGGAGCCCACGTCGTCCAGGGCGATGAGGAAGCCGAGCTGCCGGTAGGCCTCGACGAAGCGGACCAGGGACTCGATGTCCGTGGCCTGGGACTCGATGATTTCCAGGATGACGTTGCCGGGGCTCACGCCCGAGCGCCTGACGGCTTGGTGCAGGTGGCCGGAGCCGACGCTGTCGCGGCTCAGGCAGCTTGCGTCCAGATTGAGGCTTAAGAGAAGCTGCGGCTGGCGGCGGTGGTGGGGAGCGAAGGCCGCCAGGGCCTTGGTCCGGCAGAGCCGGTCGAGGGCCAGGCGCTCGTCCGCGTTTGCTGCCAGCTGGAAGAGGACCGCCGGCGGGATGAGCGGGCCGCGTTCGGTCGCGGTGCCGCGGCTCAAGGCCTCCAGGGCGAAGACCGAGCACTGCTTGATGGACACCAGCGGCTGGAAATGGGTCGTGATCAGGCCGGCGCCGAGAATGCGGCCGAGATCGGGCTTGGGCGGTTGCATCTGCTGTCCTGGTCGAAGGTCCTGTTCGGGCCCGCAGTCACTTTCCCGGTATCGCTCGCGCTCGGGTAACCGTGGCGACCGCAGGGGCAAAAAAAGGACCGACTGAGCGCCGGTCCCTTGTTGCGCACGTGGTCCGGCCGGGACAAAGCGGCTGCGCCTGCCCCGGCCGGAGCCGTCCGACCTAGAGGATGCCGTCCTCGCCGGTGCGGATGCGGATGGACTTGACCACGTCCTGGACGAAGATCACGCCGTCGCCTTCCTTGCCCGTGCGGGCGCCGTTCTTGAGGCAGTCGAGCACGGCCTCGAGCTTGTCCTCGCCGATGCCGATCTCGATACGGACCTTCTTCAGCAGGTTCACTTCCATGACCACGCCGCGGTAGGTTTCGGTGAACCCTTTCTGGCGGCCGGAACCGAGCACGTTGGTCACGGACAAGGAGTAGACGCCCTTGGCATAGAGCGCCTGCTTGACGGCGTTCAGCTGCTCGGGCCGGATGTAGGCTATGATGAGCTTCATGATGCTTCCCTCGCTCTGTCGTTGGTCGTAATGTGGCTACTCGGTCCGGAAGATCTGGAAGCCGGAGTAGGCTTCGCTGCCGTGCTCGGCGAGGTCCAGCCCTTTGAGCTCCTCTTCCTGGCTCACGCGGATGCCGAAGATGGCCTTGACCAGGCTGAAGAAGATGAAGCCCATGCCGAAGGCCCAGACGAACACGGCGGCCGCGCCCAGGGCCTGGACCGAGAGGTAGCCGAAGCCGCCGCCGTAGAACAGGCCGCCGGTGCCGCCGGAGAGCTCGGGCACGGCGAACAGGCCGGCCGCCAGGGTGCCCCAGACGCCGTTGACGGCGTGCACGGACACGGCGCCAACCGGGTCGTCGGCCTTCAGCACCTTGTCCACGAACTCGACCGAGAGGACGACTAGGACACCGGCGACCAGGCCGATGGCCAGCGAGCCCATGGGCGAGACGTTGGCGCAGGGTGCGGTGATGCCGACCAGGCCGGCGAGCACGCCGTTCATGGTCATGGACATGTCGGGCTTGCCGTAGCGCAGCCAGGAGGTGGCCAGGGCGCCGAGCATGCCGGTGCAGGCGGCCAGGTTGGTGTTCACGGCGATGATGCCGATCAGGTCGTTGGCCGCGGTGGTCGAGCCGGGGTTGAATCCGAACCAGCCGAACCAGAGGATGAAGACGCCCAGGCCGGCCAGCGGGATGTTGTGGCCCGGGATGGCGTTGGCCTTGCCGTCTGGCGCGTACTTGCCGATGCGCGGCCCGAGGACGATGGCCCCGGCCAGGGCCACCCAGCCGCCCACGGAGTGGACCACGGTGGAGCCGGCGAAGTCGATGAAACCCATGTTGGCCAGCCAGCCGGCCCCGCCGCCGTCGGCGCCGAGCCAGAGGTTGCCCCAGCACCAGTGGCCGGAAATGGGGTAGATGATGCCGCTGACGAAGATGCTGCACAGGATGTAGACGCCGAACTTGACGCGCTCGGCCACGCCGCCGGAGACGATGGTCGCGGCCGTGGCGGCGAAGACGCACTGGAAGAACCAGAAGGTGATGTCCCAGCGGCCGGCGGCCTCGTCGAGCTTGGAGTCCATGAGCCCGAAGCCCGAGGAGCCGATGAAGCCGGCGATGTCGGTGCCGAACATGAGGCCGAAGCCGAAGAGGAAGAAGATGACGGCGCCGGCGCCGAAGTCCAGGAAGTTCTTCATGACGATGTTGCCGGCGTTCTTGGCCCGGACGAAGCCGCATTCGACGCAGGCGAACCCGGCCTGCATGAACATGACCAGGGTCGAGGCGATGAGGGTCCACATGATGTTGGCGTTGGTCTGGGACAGGAATCCCTTCTCGATGGCCTCCATGGTCACCGCATCCTGGGCCATGGCCGAGCCCGGAAGGGCGAAAACGACGCTGCCGAGGGCTGCGGCCGCCGCCAACATGGCCCACCCCCTGACTTTGCCGGACGATCTGGTTGAAAACATTGGCTCTCCTCCTTGCACGATGGTTGAAAATGCGAAGCTGTGCTGCAGCCCGATGGCGGCGAATTTGCAAATGACAGGCCAAGTTGTAACACGCTGAAATAATTGTATTTTATAGAACAGCACGATTTTGGTATATTACAAAAATGTGCAGTTCAATGAGTAAATTGCAGGCCTATATTCTTATTATGTCTAAAATTGTAATTTGAGCCTTGAGAATGGTGTCATGATCAGATTAATTTTACATATATGTTGATTAATACTCAGAATAAACAGTTTCGATCATTTCCGCTCTCCCCGCGGAATTTCTGCTTGACAGTCTCCGCCCGTTGCGGCTACGACCCCGCACATGAACCAGTTTCCCCTGACCACCCTGTCCGCCGATACCTTCTGCTTTTGGTACGGCTATTGGTATTGGACCGGGCCTGTGGCCAGGGGAGTGGTGTAGAGTTTTCCCAAACTTCTAAACGCGACACTCCAAGGGCCGCAGGCGCATCCAGCCGGCGGCCCTTTTTCTTTGTCCGCCGGGCAGGGAGGCCGAACGCCGCTTGGATGCGCCTACGGAGAGAACGAAATGCATACGGGCAGCGTTCACATCGGCAAGGCCATCCGCATGGAGCGGATCTTCAACCGCCACACCGGCCGCACGATCATCGTCCCCCTGGACCACGGGGTGACCGTCGGGCCCATCTGCGGCCTGGTCGACCTGCGCGAGACCGTCAATTCCGTGGTCGAGGGCGGCGCCAACGCCGTGCTCATGCACAAGGGCCTCATCCGCTGCGGCCACCGCGGCGGAGGCAAGGACATCGGCCTCATCTGCCACCTCTCGGCCTCCACCGCCCTGTCGCCCTTCCCCAACGCCAAGACCATGGTCGCAAGCGTCGAGGACGCCCTGCGCCTGGGCGCCGACGCCGTCTCCGTCCACGTGAACTTAGGCGACGCCTCCGAGCGCGACATGCTGCGCGACCTCGGCCGCCTGACCTCCTCGGCCAGCGACTGGGGCGTGCCGGTCCTGGCCATGATGTACGCCCGCGGCCCCAAGGTCGAGAACCAGTACGACGCCGACGTGGTCGCCCACTGCGCCCGGGTGGGCGTGGAGCTCGGCGCCGACGTGGTCAAGGTGGTCTACACCGGCGACATGGAATCGTTCGCCAAGGTGGTCGAAGCCAGCTGCGTGCCGGTGGTCATCGCCGGCGGCGAGAAGATGGACAGCCCGGCCGACGTGCTGCGCATGGTCCACGACGCCATCCTGGCCGGCGCGAGCGGCCTGTCCATCGGCCGCAACATCTTCCAGGCCAAGGAGCCGGGCAGGCTCATCCAGGCCCTGCGCGGCATCGTGCACGAGGAATGGGAAGTGGCCAAGGCCCTCGAGTTCCTGGGCCTTCAGGCCTAGCGGGAGACGGACGATGCGACGCATCCTGTTTCAGGCCGTACCCTTCGACAAGAAGCTCGTGACCCTGGCCCTCGAGTCGGGCGTGGACGGGATCATCACCACGCCCGAGCGCGTGGCCGACGTGGAGGCCCTGGGCCGCATGAAGGTCCTGACTCCGGCCGAGCTCACGCGCATCGAGCTCTCCTCCAAGTCCGACGAGGAGGACGCCTCGGCCGCGCTGGAGAGGGGGCAGGCGGTGGTCCTGGCCAAAGGCTGGGAGATCATCCCGGTCGAGAACATCCTGGCCCGGTCGTCCGAGCTCGGCCTCGAGGTCGAGTCCCTCGCCCGGGCGCGCCTGGCCGCAGGCGTGCTCGAGCGCGGCGCGAAAACCATCGTGGTCCTGCCCGAGGCCGCGCCCGAGCTGAAGGCCATCGTCGAGGAGCTGAAGCTCTCCCAGGGCCGCCAGGAGCTTGCCCCCGCGACCATCACCGAGGTCACCCCCGTGGGCCTGGGCCACCGGGTCTGCGTGGACACGCTGAGCATGCTGAAAACCGGCCAGGGGCTGCTCGTCGGCAATTCGAGCGCCTTCACCTTCCTGGTCAACGCCGAGACCGAATCGAACCCCTACGTCGCGGCCCGGCCGTTTCGCATCAATGCCGGCGCTGTCCACGCCTATGTCCAGATGCCCGGCGACCGCACCCGCTACCTGGAGGAGCTCGCCGCCGGCGACGAGGTGCTGGTGGTCGGCGCCGATGGGGAGACGCGCCTGGCGGTGATCGGCCGGGTAAAGGTCGAGGTCCGGCCCATGCTGCTCATCCGGGCCGACACGGGCGAGCGCGAGGGCGCGGTCTTCCTGCAGAACGCCGAGACCATCCGCCTGGTCACCCCGGAGGGCGCGCCGGTCAGCGTGGTCAGCCTGAAGCCCGGCGACCGGGTGCTGTGCAAAACCGACGTCGCCGGCCGCCACTTCGGCATGCGCATCGCCGAAGAGATCAAGGAAGGCTAGCCATGAGCGAGACCAAAGAGACCCCGCGCATCCAAGACGACCGTGTTCTGCCGGCCGTGCGCAAGGAGATCGACAAGATCGACGAGGACATCCTCGAGCTCCTCAACCGCCGGGCGCGCGTCAGCCGCCGGGTGGGCAGGATCAAGGCCGGCGGCAGCGGCCAGTACTTCAAGCCGGCCCGGGAGAAGGTGCTGATCGAGAAGCTCGCGTCCAAGAATCCCGGTCCCCTGCCCAACAGCCACCTCGAAGCCATCTACCGCGAGATCATGTCCTCCTCGCGCTGCCTGCAGATGCCCGAGCGCATCGTCTACCTCGGACCCGAGGGCACCTTCTCCTACTTTGCCGGGCTCAAGTTCCTCGGCCGCTCCGGCGAGTTCACCCCGCGCCCGAACTTCGAGGGCATCTTCGCCGCGATCCATTCCGGCGAGGCCGACCTCGGCGTGGTGCCCATCGAGAACTCGCTCGAAGGCACCGTGGGCCAGAGCCTGGACCTGCTCCAGGCCTACCCGCTGCACGCCCAGGCCGAGGTTTTCCTGCGCATCAGCCACAGCCTCATGTCCTCGGCCGAGAACCTGTCCGAGGTCAGCGAGATATACTCCCATCCCCAGCCCCTGGCCCAGTGCTCCGGCTGGCTCGCGGCCAACATGCCGGGCGCCCGGCTGATCCCCGTGGAATCCACGGCCGCGGCCGCCCGCCGGGTGGGCAAGAAGAAGCACCAGGCGGCCATCGGGCACCAGCTCCTGGCGGAGATGTTCGATCTGCGCGTCCTGGCCGGACCCATCGAGGACCAGCCGGACAACTGGACCCGCTTCTTCATCATCGCCAAGGCGCGCGTGGTCGACAGCCTGAACACCAAGACCAGCGTGCTGTTCACCACCCCGGACAAGCCCGGGGCCCTGGCCCAGGTGCTGCAAACCCTGGCCGAGGGCGGAGTGAACATCACCAAGCTCGAGTCCCGGCCGTCCAAGACCGAGAAATGGAAGTACGTCTTCTTCGCCGACCTCGAGTGCGACCTCTACCGCGAGGAGCACGCCCGGACCTTGAAAGCCCTGCAGGAGGCCTGCTCGACCTTGCGCCTGCTCGGCAGCTATCCCGTGGGCCCCTACCTCGACGATGCCCGCTCCGCGCAGCACCTGGAGGCCGAATGATGTCCGCGACGCCCACCGTCACCATCCCGGCCTCCAAATCCGTCTCCCATCGCGCGCTCATCGCCGCCGGCCTGGCCGCCGGCCGATCAAAGGTGGCCAATGTCCTCGACTCCGACGATCTCGGCGTGACCCGGGCCTGCCTTGAGGCCGGGGGCGTGGGCATCGCGGAGGAGGGCGGCCTGCTCGTGGTCGACGGCGTTCCCGCCGGCCTCCAGGGCGGGGCCGAGTGCCCGGTGATCATGAACGTGCGCGAGTCCGGCACCTCCTGCCGGCTCTTAACCGCCGTGGCCGCGGCCGGCCGGGGGCTGTTCGAGTTCCGGGGCGAGGGCCGCATGCACGAGCGGCCCATCGGCGAGCTGGCCCGGGCCGTGCACAGCCAGGGTCCGGACGTGGCCTGGCTGGAAAAGACCGGCTATCCCCCGTTCCGCCTGCACACCGAGGGCCTGCGCGGGGGGCTGGTGACCATCAGCCTGGAGGAGTCGAGCCAGTACCTCTCCGGGCTGCTGCTGGCCGCGCCCCTGGCGGCCAAGGCGACGACCATCGAGCTGACCGGCGACAAGGTCGTGTCCTGGCCCTACGTGGGGCTCACGCTGCAAATCCTGGCCGACTTCGGCATCGACTTCGCGGTCGAGGTGCGCAGCGGCGAGACCTTCGAGGTTGCCGACTGGCGGGCCATCACCGCCGTGCGCCCGGGCGAGGTCCGCTTCCGGCTCAACCCCGGCAGCTACCATTCGCGCGACTACCGGGTGGAGGGCGACTGGTCGAGCGCTTCCTACTTCCTGGCCGCCGGGGCCGTGGCCGGGCCGCTGACCGTGGTGGGCTTACGCGCGGACTCGGTCCAGGGCGACCGCCAGCTGCTCAACATCCTTGACGCCATGGGCGCAAAAGTCTCGGTGGACGAGGCGAACCAGGCGGTGACCGTGGCTCCGGGCAGGCTCGCGGGCGTGACCGTGGACATGAACCGCTGCCCGGACATCGTGCCCACCGTGGCCGTGCTGGCCTCGTTCGCCCAGGGGCCGACCACGGTGAGCGGCGTGCCCCATCTGCGGCTCAAGGAGTCCGACCGCCTGGCGGCCATGGCCGGCGAGATCGCCAAGACCGGTTGCAGGGTCGAGGTCCACGACGACGGCCTGACCGTCCACCCCGCGCCCCTGCCGCGCGGCCGGACCATCGCCTTCACCACCTACGGCGACCACCGCGTGCCCATGAGCCTGGCGCTCTTCGAGCTGGCCGGCATCACCCCCGAGTTCGACAACAAGGCCTGCGTGGCCAAGTCCTTCCCGGGCTTCTGGCAGGCCTTCGAGGCGGTCCGGGAGGCGCTCAAATGAACGCGCGAGAGATAAAAACCGTGGCCGTGGTCGGCGCCAGCGGCGAGATGGGCCGCGTGTTCGTCTCCTTCTGCCGGGCCGCCGGCCAGGAGGTGCGCGAGCTCGGCCGGCCGCTCACCCCGCAGAAGCTCGAGGCCGCGCTTGCCGGCGCCGACCTGGTCCTTTTGTGCGTGCCCATCGGGGCCATGCGCGAGACGCTTGGCGCCGTGGCCCCGCACCTCACCGGCGGCCAGATCCTCACCGACGCCTGCTCGGTCAAGTCCGTCCCCCTGGAGCAGATGCTGAGAGCCTACGCCGGGCCGGTGGTCGGCACCCATCCCATGTTCGGCGGCAACCTGCCGGAGAAGAGCGAGCGCCGGGTGGCCGTGACCCCGGGACGGATCGATGCCGCGGCCGAGCGGGTCAGTGCCTGGCTCGCCGGACTGGGTTTTGCGCCGTTTGCCACCACGGCCAGGGAGCACGACCAGTCCATGGCCCTCATCCAGGGACTCAACTTCGTGACCACGGTCTCCTATCTGTCCTGCACCGCGCAGCAGCCGGGCATCGAGCGCTTCCTCACGCCCTCGTTCAAGCGCCGGCTGATCGCGGCCCAGAAGATGCTGACCCTGGACGCCGGCCTGTTCGAGGCCATTTTCGAGGGCAATCCCGCGTCCATGGAGGCGGTGCGCAAGTTCAGCGCGCACCTCTCGGTGGCCGCGGGCGGCGACGTGAACCTGCTCGTGGAGCGCGCCCGCTGGTGGTGGCGCGGCCAGGGCGCCGGGCTGCCCGGCGCGCCGAACGGCACCGTGAACAATAGTTTCGATCCCAGGGAATGAACCAAACGCGGCAAGGAGACCATCGATGGAACCCATTGTCCTGAAGCAGGCCGGCCGGTGGCTGCCGGCCGACATCCAGACCCCGATCAGCCTCTTTCTCGGACTGGTCGGCGACAAGCCGGGCATTCTGCTCGAAAGCGCCGAGGTGGACGGGCGCCTGGGGCGCTACAGCCTCATCGCCTGGGACTTCCGCCTGAGCCTGTCGTGCAAGGCCGGCAAGCTGGAGGTCCTGGCCGGAGATCCGCGCGTGGCCGCGGTCAACCGCCTGCACGGCGCGCCGTTTCTTGACGGCCTGCGCCAGGTCATGGAGGCCATCACCGTGCTGCCGCCGGACGGCTTCACCGGCCTGCCGCCCATCACCCGGGGCCTGACCGGCTACTTCGGCTACGGCCTGTCGGGTCTGTTCGAGCCCAAGCTGGCCGGGCCGCTGCCGCCTGAGGACGCCGAGGGCTGCCTGGTGCTGCCGGCCAAGGTTGTGCTCTACGACCACCTCCACCACCGCTGCTGCTTTCTGACCCTGAACGGCATGAGCGAGCCGGTCATGGACATGCGCGCGGTGCTGGACAAGCCCAAGGCCCCCAAAGTCGGCGAGATCAGCGCCACGCCGGGCAAGGAAGCCTACGAGGCCGCGGTGGCCACGGCCAAGGAGCTCATCCGCCAGGGCGAGTGCATCCAGACCGTCCTCTCCACCCGCTTCGAGGCCGGCTTCGAGGGCGACCCGTTTGCCGTCTACCGGCGCCTGCGGCAGGTGAACCCTTCGCCGCACATGTTCTTCATGCGCCTGCCCGAGATCGTCATGGTCGGCTCCTCGCCGGAGATGCTCGTGCGCTGCCAGAACGGGCGCCTGGAGACCCGGCCCATCGCCGGCACCCGGCCGCGCGGCGCGAGCGAGATCGAGGACGAGGCCCTGGCCGAAGAGCTGCTGGCCGACCCCAAGGAGCGGGCCGAGCACGTCATGCTCGTGGACCTGGGCAGAAACGACCTCGGCCGCATCGCCACTCCGGGCTCGGTCACGGTCCAGAAGTTCATGCAGGTCGAGCGCTTCTCCCATGTCATGCACCTGACCAGCTACGTGGAGGCGGATTTGAAACCCGGCCTGGACGCGCTGGACGTGCTGGCCTCCACCTTCCCGGCCGGCACCCTGTCCGGCGCACCCAAGGTCCGGGCCATGGAGATCATCGCCGAACTCGAGGGCGCGGCCCGCGGCCCTTACGGCGGGGCCATCGGCTGGCTCGGCCTGGACAAGGACCGGGTGGACCTGGAGACCGGCATCACCATACGGAGCCTGTGGATCAGGGACGGCCGCGTGGCCTGGCAGGCCGGGGCCGGCATCGTCTTCGACTCGGTGCCGGAGAAGGAGTGGCTCGAGTGCAACAACAAGGCCCGGGTGATCCGGAACGTCCTGACCGGCGGGGAGAGCGGCGATGTTTTTACTTATTGATAACTTCGACTCCTTCACCTTCAATCTCGTCCAGGCCTTCCAGCAGCTCGGGACCGCGCCCGAGGTGGTGCGCAACGACCGCCCGGAGCTCCTCGAGCTGGCCCAAAGCGGCAAACTGACCATGGTCTGCATCTCGCCCGGCCCCAGCCGGCCGGAGAACGCCGGCCTGTGCCTGGAGTTCCTCAAAAGGCTGCCCAAGACCGTGCCCGTGCTCGGGGTCTGCCTCGGCCACCAGATCCTCGGCCATTTCGCCGGCGCGCCGGTCAACGTGGCCGAGCGCATCATGCACGGCAAGACCTCGCAGGTACGCCACACCGGGGCCGGGCTGTTCAAGGGCGTGGAGAGCCCCATGGAGGTCTGCCGCTACCATTCGCTCCTGGTGGACGCCGCCAAGGTCCCGGACAAGCTCGACGTGACCGCCTGGACCGAGGACGAGTTCGAGGTCATGGGGCTGTCCTTGAAGGATCGGCCCTGGGTGGGCGTGCAGTTCCACCCCGAATCCATCCTGACCCCGAGCGGACCGAAGCTGTTGGCCAATTTTCTGAACATCATCGCCGGAGGGGGAGAGGACCATGAAGGCAATTCTTGAGGCCCTGGCCTCGCGCCAGGACCTGAGCCGCGAGCAGGCCCGGCAGGCTTTCGAAACCCTCATGTCCGGGGAGCTCTCCCCGGGTCAGGCCGGGGCGCTGCTCATGGGCCTGCGGGCCAAGGGCGAGACGGCCGGGGAGGTCGCCGAGGCCGTGGCCGCCTGCCTGGCCCGAGCCCGGCTGGTGCCGAACCTCTCGGGGCCGCGCATCGATACCTGCGGCACCGGCGGCGACTGCCGGGGCAGCTTCAACTGCTCGACGGCCGTGGGCCTGGTGCTCGCGGCCATGGGGCACAAGGTGGTCAAGCACGGCAACCGCTCGGTCTCCAGCTCCTGCGGCTCGGCCGACGTGCTCGAAGCGCTCGGCTTTGCCCTCGACACCGAGCCCGAGGCCGTGGCCGGCGAACTTGCCCGCACGGGCTTCGTCTTCCTCTTCGCCCCCAACTACCATCCGGCCTTCAAGCACGTGGTGCCGCTGCGGCGCGAGCTCGGCATCCGCACGCTCTTCAACCTGCTCGGACCTCTCCTGAACCCCGCCCGGCCGACCCACCAGATCCTGGGCGTGGCCTCGGCAGCGGTCATGCCGCTGGTGGCCGAGAGTCTGGCCCTGTCGGGCGTCTCGCGCGCGGCCGTGATCCACGGCGCGCTGGGCTACGACGAGCTGACGCCCTTCGGCCTGAACGAGGTCCTCTTCGTGAAGGACGGCGAGATCACCGAGGCTCACATCGATCCCGCGCCCCTGGGCCTGGCCGGCGGCAAGCCCGAGAACGTGACCGTGGCCGGCAAGGACGAGGCTTTGCAGGTGCTCAAGGAATTGCTGGACGGCTACGGGCCCCTGGTCATGCAGCACATGCTGACCCTGAACCTGGCCGTGGCCCTGCACCTGCTCGAGGACGTGAGCATCGAGCAGGGCGCCATGCGCGCCAGCGCCATGCTTTTGAGTGGCGACGCAGGCCGTCATTTCGGGATCACCGGCCATGCTTGAGCGCTTCCGCGCGGCCAAGGCCGCCGAGATCGAGAGCCTGAAGACAAGAGCCGCGAAAGGGGGGATGCCGGCACCCTTCGCGGGCGTTCGCCCCGGCTTCGCCGCCGCCCTGCGCGCGGCTGGAGCGCCGGGCATCCCGGCGGCCATCGCCGAGTACAAGCGGGCCTCGCCGAGCAAGGGCGTCATCAACCTCGGCCTCGAGCCCGAGGAGGCCGCCCGGCGCTACGCAGCGGCCGGAGCAGCGGCCCTCTCGGTGCTGACCGAGGAGGCCTACTTCCAGGGCAGCCTCGGCTTTCTTGGCCGCATGACCGGCCCGGGCCTGCCGCTCCTGCGCAAGGACTTCCTCTTCGACCCCGTGCAGGTCGCGGCCACCGCGGCCACGCCGGCCTCGGCAATGCTGCTCATCGTGCGCATGCTGCCGGGCGGGTTGCTGGCCGAGATGCTGGCTGCGGCCCGCGGCTACGGCCTGGAGGCCGTGGTCGAGGTCTTCGACGAGCCCGACCTTGTCCGGGCCAAGGCCGCCGGCGCGGCCATCATCCAGGTCAACAACCGAGACCTGGACACCCTGGCCGTGGACCGGTCGACCTCGCTTGCCCTGGCTCCGGCCAAGACCCCGGGCGAGGTCTGGATCAGCGCCTCGGGCATCTCCGAGCCGGGCCACGTGACCGAGCTGGCAGCCGCCGGCTTCGACGCCGTGCTCGTGGGCACCGCGCTCATGGCCGAGGCCGACCCCGGCGCGGCCCTGGCCCGGCTCCTGGGGAAGAGGCCATGAGCATTCTGGTGAAAGTCTGCGGCATGACCTCGACGGACGACGTGGCCCTCTGCCGCGACCTGGGCGCGGATTTCCTGGGCTTCATCTTCCACCCGGCCAGCCCCCGGAACGTCACGCCCGGGTTCGCCGCCTCGGCCCCGGCCGGTCCGGCCAAGAAGGTCGGCGTGCTCGTGAAGCAGACGCTCGACGAGACGTTGGCCCTCATCGACGCCGCCAGGCTCGACTTCGTGCAGCTCGCCGGCGGCCAGGACGAGGCCTTCTGCGCAGCCGTGGGGAGGGAGCGCGTGGTCAAGGTCTTCTGGCCCGAGCGCTATGCGGCTCCGGCCGACCTCCAGGCGGACCTCGAGCGCTTCGCCGGTCTCGCCGCCTACCACTTGCTTGACGCCGGCAGCGGCGGGGGAGGACACGGCCGGGGCTTCGACCTCGGCCTGATCTGGAGCCTGGCCTTCCCACGGCCCTGGCTGCTGGCCGGCGGCCTGTCACCCGAAACCCTGCCGGCGGCGCTCTCCGCCTGCCGGCCAGCCGGCGTGGATCTGAACTCCGGGGTGGAAAGCGCCCCGGGAGTGAAGGATGCGGACAAACTCAGACGGGCCTTCGCGCTCCTCGCCAAGGCCCCGCGGACAAAGGACCAACGATGAAAAAAAGCTATTTCGGCGACTTCGGCGGGCAGTTCGTGCCCGAGCTGCTCATGCCGCCGCTCTTCGAGCTGGAGAAGGCCATTGCCGAGATCGTGCACGGCCCCGAGTTCCAGCGCCGCTTTGCGGAGCTTCTGGCCGACTACGTGGGCCGGCCCTCGCCCCTCTACCGCTGCCCCAACCTCTCGGCCGACACCGGCCTCAACATCTGGCTCAAGCGCGAGGACCTGAACCACACCGGCGCGCACAAGATCAACAACACCATGGGCCAGGCGCTCCTGGCCAGGATGATGGGCAAGCCGCGCATCATCGCCGAGACCGGCGCCGGCCAGCACGGCGTGGCCACGGCCACGGCCGCGGCCATGATGGGGCTCGAGTGCGTGGTCTACATGGGCGCCGTGGATGTGGCCCGCCAGGCCCACAACGTGCGCCGCATGGAGCTTCTCGGCACCACGGTGGTGGCCGTGCACACCGGCACCAAGACCCTGAAGGACGCCACCAACCAGGCCTTCAAGGACTGGATCGCCAACCAGCGCACAACCCACTACTGCATCGGCTCGGTGGTCGGGCCCCATCCCTTCCCCACGCTGGTGCGCGACTTCCAGTCGGTCATCGGCCGCGAGGCCAGGTCCCAGTTCGCGGCCAAGACCGGCGGCGACCTGCCCGCGGCCGTGGTGGCCTGCGTCGGCGGCGGCTCCAACGCCATGGGCCTGTTTCACGAGTTCGTGCCGCATGCGTCCGTGCGCATCATCGGCGTGGAGGCCGCGGGCAGCGGCGAGCCCGGCTGCTACCACTCGGCCAGCCTGTGCAAGGGCACGCCCGGCATCCTCCACGGGGCCAAGACCCAGCTCCTGCAGGACGCCGACGGCCAGATCGAGCCCTCCCACTCCATCGCCGCGGGGCTGGACTACCCCGGCACCGGCCCCGAGCACGCGGCGCTTAAGGCCTCGGGACGGGCCACGTACGTCTGCGTGAACGATGCCCAGGCCTTTGCGGCCTTCAAGATCCTCTGCCGGCGCGAAGGCATCATCCCGGCCCTGGAGTCGAGCCACGCCGTGGCCTACGTGCTGGACAACGTCTCGGCCTTCGCCCCCGGCGACCACGTCATCATCAACCTCTCCGGCCGCGGCGACAAGGACCTCGACATCGTCGAGCAGCTGCTCAAGGCCGAACAGAAAGGATAGCGCCATGCACGCACCTGCCAGAACTTCCGCCATCGAGACGGCCATCCGCAAGGCCAACGCCGCCGGCCGCAAGGCCCTCATCCCCTACCTGCCCTGCGGATTTCCGGACGTTACCGCCTTCTGGACCGAGATCGAGAGCCTGGACAAGAACGGCGCCGACGTGATCGAGATCGGGGTGCCCTTCTCCGACCCCGCGGCCGACGGCCCGGTCATCGAGGCCGCCTCCCAGGAGTGCCTGGAGCGCGGCGTGACCCTGGCCAAGATCCTCGAGGGCCTCAAAGCCCGCAAGGGCGCCATCTCCGCGCCCATCGTGCTCATGGGCTACCTGAATCCCTTCCACCAGTACGGCTTTGAGCGCTTCGCCGCCGACGCCGTGGCCGCCGGCGTCTCCGGCTGCATCATCCCAGATCTGCCCATGGAGGAAAGCGACGAAATCAAGACGATTTTCAAGGCCAACGGTCTGGACCTCATCCCCCTGGTCGGGCTAAACACCTCCGTGGAACGGCTGAGGGCCTACGCCAGCGACGCCTCGGGGTTCGCCTACTTCGTCTCGGTGCTCGGCACCACCGGCGACCGCGAGGTTTTGCCCGAGGAGGTCAGCGCCAAGCTCAAGGTCGCCAAGGGCATATTTACCGTGCCCCTGGCCCTGGGCTTCGGCATCAAGTCCCCGGACCAGCTTGCCGCCTTTGCCGAGTCCATCGACGCAGTGATCTTCGGCAGCGCCCTCATCCGCCACCTGCGCGAGGGCAAGAGCGCCGCGTCGTTCATGCAACGCTGGAAATGACCGAGGGAGTCCGATGGCCTACCGCTTCCTGCCTGACCTCTCCGCCGGCGAGCTGGCCGCCCGCCAGCTCGCCGGCCTCAAATGGACCGTGGGCCACGCCCTGGCCGGCAGCCCCTTCTACCGCGAGCACCTGGGGGCGGCCGGCATCGCCTCGGCCGAGGACATAACCTCCCTGGACGACCTCGCCCGGCTGCCGCTCACCTCGGTGGAACACCTGCGCGCCGGCTACCCCCTGCCGCTTTTGTCCGTGCCCGAGGCCGAGGTCGTGCGCATCCACGCCTCCTCCGGCACCACCGGCAAGCGCAAGGTCCTGGTCTACACCCAGGGCGACGTGGATACCTGGAAGACCATGATGGCCCGCTGCATGGAGCTGGCCGGCCTGACCCCGCTGGACCGCGTCCAGATCTGCGTGGGCTACGGCCTGTGGACCGCCGGGGCCGGCTTCCAGCTCGGCTGCGAGCACTTCGGGGCCATGGCCGTGCCCGTGGGCCCGGGCCTCCTCGACATCCAGCTCCAGCTCCTGGAGGACATGCAGACCACGGCCATGTGCTCCACGGCCAGCATGGCCCTGCTCATGGCCGAGGAGGTCGAGCGCCGGGGCCTTCGCGACAAAATCGCCCTCAGGCGCTGCATCTTCGGCGCCGAAACCCACAGCGCCAAGATGCGCGCGCGCTTCGAGGAACTCCTCGGCCTCGAGGACTCCTTCGACATCGCCGGCATGACCGAGCTCTACGGCCCGGGCACCGGCCTCGAATGCGAAGCACACACCGGCGTCCACTACTGGGCCGACCTCTTCATCCTCGAGGTACTGGACCCCGAAACCCTCGCCCCCGTGGCCCCGGGCGAGGTCGGCGAGATGGTCGTGACCAGCCTGCGCAAGGAGGCCGCGCCGCTCATCCGCTACCGCACCCGGGATCTCACCCGCCTCATCCCCGGCGACTGCCCCTGCGGCCTTGCTCTCCCCCGCCACGACAAGATCCTCGGCCGCTCCGACGACATGTTCATCGTCCGCGGCGTGAACGTCTACCCAGGCCAGATCGCCGCCGTGCTCGAGCAGTTCCCCATGCTCAGCTCCGAATACCAGATCCGCCTCACCCGCGAACACGGCAAGGACTTCATGGAAGTCCAGGTGGAACGCCTGCCCGAAGCCCCCCAGGACATCACCGAGTCCCGCGCCGAGGCCGTAAGCCGCGCCCTGCAACGCCACCTCCTGGTCAGCGCCGCCGTCCGCGTCCTCGGCCCCGGCGAGCTGCCCAGGACCTTCGCCAAGTCCAAACGGGTCTTGGACGAGCGCGGGGAGTAGTCGCCTCCGGCGGGCAGGGGCGCTGCCCCTGCACCCCGCAAGGGGGGTGCCCCCCTTGACCCCGCGGTCTGAAAATCGAAGCCGGCCGGTGCGAAGAACACCGGCCGGCTTCGATTTTCAGCTTGGGTGACGAAGGGCGGATCATGTCCCTCGCCGGGTCCGGGATCGGGCACCGGAGAAGCAGAAAGACAGCCGGTGAGGGTGAAGAGGGCTCGGATCGGCGCGGAAGTTCGGCCGAGGACCGTACATCCGTCCGGGGGGGCTCTTTCTCAATTTCGTGGAGGTTTTGATTCTTCTTCGGTGGCCTGGCTTCGGCGGCAAGGACGTCCTTCTGTACCTGCTCGTCCGAGGTCCGCGGGCCGGCGGGGTCTTCTCCCCCGCCGGCTTGCGGACCTCGGACAGGAGTTTCGCCGCACCTGTCCCTTCTTCCAGCTTTCTCCCGTGATTACGGCAACATAGGTCTTAGATTTTCGTAGGACCCCACTTCCCTTCACTCTATCGAGACCGCTGCACGGCAAAATATGCATATTTTTCTTCTAATGCACTGTAATCTTTGTTATATTGCCTCCATTGAAAGAGCAGGAG
>DIXN01000012.1 GCA_002428705.1 Desulfovibrio sp. UBA6079 | reverse complement strand
ATTGTCAAAGACCTTCGCTTGTCGCCTTTCGCGAAGCGGGAAGTGTAAGTTACCCAAACCGCTTCGCCCTGTCAAGGCCTGGTCTCTTTTTTCAGTGAGCAGCGTGCCGGTCCGATTCGCTTCGTCTCCGTCACGCGAGGGGGCTTTCTATGTGAACCGCCCCGATCAGTCAAGCTCAATTTTCAAATCTTTCCGTGAATCTCAAAAAGCGTTCGATCAGCTGCGTGACGGCCAATCCGTTCCGGTCCGTTTCGTCACGCGGGAGGGTGTATCTATGCGCCCTGCCCCGATCAGTCAAGCTCAATTTTCAATCTTCCGCGAATCTCAAAAAACCGTTCAACCAAATGCGCGCCGGTCGAGACCGTTCAGGTCGTTCCGTCACGCGAGCAGCGGTTTCTATGCGAACCCGGGCGATCCGTCAAGCGCGAATCAGCGAAAACCTATGGAAAAATTCATCAACGATTCCAAACTGCTACGAGCGGCTTTCGCCAGGGCGTCGGCTTTTCCGGCCGGGCCCCGGCGGAAGCGAATCGGTCTAGAATTCGAGGTGCTTGGGCGTGCGCGGAAAGGGGATGACGTCGCGGATGTTGGCCACGCCCGTGGCCAGCATGAGGAAGCGCTCGAAACCCATGCCGAAGCCGGCGTGGGGCGCGGTGCCGAAGCGCCGCAGATCGAGGTACCACCAGTAGCTGTCCAGGGACAAGTGCATCTCCTCGATGCGCCGGGTGAGCACGTCCAGACGCTCCTCGCGCTGGCTGCCGCCGATGATCTCGCCCACCCGGGGCACGAGCACGTCCATGGCCGCCACGGTCTTGCCGTCGTCGTTCAAGCGCATGTAGAAGGCTTTGATCTCCTTGGGGTAGTCGTAGACGATCACCGGCTTCCTGAAATGCTCCTCGGTCAGGAAGCGCTCGTGCTCGGTCTGCAGGTCGAGCCCGAAGCCCACCGGGAACTCGAATTCCCGCTTGGCCTTCTTCAGGATGTCCACGGCCTCGGCGTAGGGCAGGCGCACGAAGGGCTCGCCCTCGATGTTGTCGAGCGTCGCCGCGAGCGTCGGGTCCACCCACTTGGCGAAAAGTTCGAGGTCCTCGGCGCAGTGCTCGCGCAGGTGCCGGATGCAGGACTTGAGCAGGCCCTCGGCCAGGGCCATGTTGTCGGTGAGATCCGCGAAGGCCATCTCCGGCTCGATCATCCAGAACTCGGCGGCGTGCTTGGGCGTGTTCGAATTCTCGGCCCGGAAGGTCGGGCCGAAGGTGTAGACCTTGCCCAGCGACTGGGCGAAGATCTCGGCCTCGAGCTGGCCCGAGACGGTCAGATAGGCCTCGCGGCCGAAAAAGTCCTCGGCCTGGGCCTCCTTGGGGTACGGCCCCTTGAGCGGATCGAGCGTGGTCACCCGGAACATCTCGCCCGCGCCCTCGCAGTCCGAGCCGGTGAGGATGGGCGCGTGCAGCAGGTGGAAACCGTGCTCGCGGAAATAGTTGTGCACGGCGAAGGCCGCCTCGGAGCGGATGCGGAAGATGGCCCCGAACTTGTTGGTCCGCGGCCGCAGATGGGCGATGGTCCGCAGGAACTCATCCGAATGGCGCTTCTTCTGCAAGGGATAGGTCTCGGGGTCGGCCGGCCCGACCAGGCGCACGGCCGCGGCCTTGAGCTCATAGCTCTGGCCCTTGCCCGGCGAGGCGACCAGCTCGCCGCTCACGGCCAGGGCCGCGCCGGTGGTCATCCCGGCCAAGCCTTCCGCGCCGGGGATGGCGTGGTCCACCACCACCTGCAGGTTCTTCAGGCACGAGCCGTCGTTCAGCTCGATGAAGGAAAAGCCCTTGGCGTCCCGGCGTGTGCGCACCCAACCGCGCACCTCGGCCTGGGCCAAAGGCGAGGTCGCCTGCAACGCATCCTTGACCGCGATCCGCTTCATAACTCGAACCTCCATATACATAATGTCCGGCAGACGGCTCTGCCTTGTAGACCAACTTGCGCCCAAAGGGAACATCCGGCCGGCAAAGGTTGCTTCCGGCCGGCTTTGACGGTAGACACCCTGACCAAAGCCAAGCATGCGAGGACACCTCATGGGCCTCTTCTCCAAAATCAAGAAATTCTGGGACGTTGACTCGAAGCTCGACGAGGCCGTGGCCCGCTACCAGGCCGAAACCGGCCAGGCGACCTCCCCTGCCCCCGGGCTTGCCCCGGCGCCCGAGCCCGCCCCGCCGCCGCCTGCCGAGGTCGCCGCCCCGGTGAGGGTCGAGGCTCCGGCCGCACCCGCGACTCCCCCGCCGGTCAGGCCCGCCACGTCCGAAATCGCGCCCGAGTGGCAGACGAGCCTGCTGCTCGCCCTGCGCGAGGCCGAGCCCAAGCTCTCGGTCTGGCTCTCGCTCATCTTGGCCGGCGTGGACAAGGCCGGCCCGGCCCTCTGGGAGCGCCTGGAGTTCCTGTTCACCGCCCTGGAGGTCCCCGCTGCCGAGGCCCAGGAGTTCATCGCCCGCTTCCGCAAGTGGCTTGCGGACATGGAATATTCGTCCGTGCCCGAGTTCCGCTCCGAGCTCCAGTACCGCCTGGCGCTCGCGCTGGAGCTCGAGGACGAGGAGGACGAGCGCTCGCGGCTGCTGCTCAAACTCTCCGCCGGCCTGGAGAAAACCCGCGAGACCATCACCCGGCGCATCGAGGGCCTGCTGTCCAGCCATGCGGCCATGGACGAGGGCTTCTGGCAGGAGCTGGAGGAGATTCTGATCATGGCCGATGTCGGCTTCGAGCCGGCCATGAAGCTCGTCAACGCCCTGAAGGACCGGGTGCGCAAGTCCGGCTCCAAGGACCCGGCGCAGTTCAAGGAGCTTTTGAAGGCCGAGCTGGAGGAGATCTTCAAGCCGGCCAAGCGCATCACCGCGGTCAACCCGCCCGAGGTGGTGATGATGATCGGCGTGAACGGCGTGGGCAAGACCACGACCATCGCCAAGCTCGCCTACCGGGCCATGATGCAGGGCCGCAAGGTGCTCATCGCCGCCGGCGACACCTTTCGCGCCGCGGCCATCGAGCAGCTCGAGATCTGGGCCAGGCGCGTCGGCGCCGGCTTCTTCGCCAAGGGCGAGAACGCCGACCCCGCGGCCGTGGCCTTCGAGGCCATCGACAAGGCCATCGCCGAGGGCTACGACCTCGTGCTCCTGGACACCGCCGGCCGCCTGCAGACCAAGGTCAACCTCATGGAGGAGCTGAAAAAGATCGAGCGCGTCTGCGGCAAGAAGCACGCCGGCGCGCCGCACCGCTCCATCCTGGTGGTCGACGCCACCACCGGCCAGAACGCCATGTCCCAGACCAAGATCTTCAACGAGGCCGTGGGCGTGGACGAGATCATCCTGACCAAGCTCGACGGCACCTCCAAGGGCGGCATCGTGGTGGCCATCGCCATCGAGTTCGGCATCCCCATCACCTTCGTCGGCCTGGGCGAGAAGATGGAGGACCTGCGCCCCTTCAACGGCAAGGATTTCGCCCAGGCGCTGCTCAGCTGAGAATCAGAAAGCCGGCCGGAAAAGGAGCCGACAACTCCATCGCAGGCCGTCCATGAACCTCCGGATGCGGGCCCACGAAAAGTTCCGGCTCGCCGTGTACCTGGTGTACGCGGCGAGCTTTTCCTTTTTTTGACGGCGGTTTCGGCTGCTATGCCTCGCGCAAAGCTTCGGTGAGCTGCATGCGCGCGGCGCGGATGGCCGGGGGCAGGCCGCCGGCCAGGCCCATGATCAGCGCAAAGCCCAAGGCCTGGACCACGGTCCTCGGCGTCAGGGCGAAGCGGAAGGCCAGCTCGGCAAAGGTCTGGAAGTTCGTGGTGGAGACGGTGACCAGCTGCAGGACTGCGGCCAGCGCCAGGCCCACTACGCCGCCGGTCAGGCCCAGGAGCAGGGCCTCCAGCAGGAAGGCGGCGAGGATGGTCGTGCGGGTGAAGCCCAGCGCGCGCAGGGTGCCGATCTCGCCCACCCGGCCGGCGACCGCGGCGTACATGGTGATCATGGCCCCGACCACCGCGCCGATGGAGAAGATGACCGTGAGCGAGATGCCGAGGATGCGCAGGAACGTGGCCAACATCTCCGACTGCTTGCGGTAGAACTCGTTCTCGCGCCAGGCTTCCAGCGTCACGCGCGGATCGGACTCCAGGCGGGCTTTCAGCGCCGGGAAGGCGGCCGGGTCGCGCAGGTTGAAGACCACCAGGGAATAGGACTGGCGGCGGAAGGCCGACATGAGCTGGTCCACGTCGCCCCAGACCTCGGAGGAGAAGGCGGTGCGGCCGGCGTCGAACACGCCGACCACGCGCCACTGGCGGCCGGCGAAGGACAGCGACGAGCCCAGGCTGACCCCGGTGAAGCCCCGGGTCACGGACTCGCCGACCATGATCTCCGTGGAGCCCGGGGCCGGCGGCCGGCCGGCGACCAGGCGCACCTGGGGCCGCAGCGCCAGGGAGGCGGGCTCGATGCCGCGGATGGGCACGTTGGCCTTGGTGCCGCTGGGCTTATCAAGGACGATGAGCACGGCCAGCTCGCGCGCGGCCAGGGGCCGGGCGTCGGCGCCGAGGGCGACCTCGGGCTGGGTGACCACGATGCCGGCCTCGTCGCGCGACACGCCGGACTGGACCTCGGTCTCGGCCGAGCGGCGGATGACCAGTGCGTTGCCCGGCGAGCCGGTGTCCACCAGCGTCTTCTCCAAACCTTCTGCCAGCATGATGATGGCCGTGAAGACGAAGACCACCAGCGCCATGCCCCCGGCGGTGAGGATGGAGGTCATGCGCCGCGCGAGCATGTTGCGTAGCGAATAGAAGAGGATGAGCTCCATGGGGGGAAGATAACAGGTGAGGGGTGGGGGAGGAAGGGCCTTTGCCGCCCTGCGCGCGCGTGGGGTGCGGATCAAATCAGCCGGGAATTAACGTCCGGTTCAGGCCGCCGATCGCCCTCCTCTCCATTACTCACCGGCCTCTCCCCTTTCCGCGCATGAATTTTTTTCCACCCTGTCCTGGTTTTCTTCGCGTCCTCACTGGGCTGGAAAAGTATTACATTATCATAAGTCGATTATACATTATCCATTCGCCCTGATTTTTGTGGAAATAACCATCAAAGTGTTCTACAAGACGGCCCTCTTGTCCCGGCACGGCCGCGCGGTTTCCGACGGGGAGCGCGACGGCGGCCGGGATCTGGCGAGCGAACCTGCAGGCAAAGGAAGGCCGCGCGTGCTCGACATCCTGGACAGGATGGACATCGCCACCATCCTGATCGTTTACATCCTCATCAACCTGACCATCGCCGCGCTGCTGGCCATCGCCTTCCGGGGCGCGCGCAACCGCAGCATCGAGGCCTGGATCACCGCCCTGCTCCTGCAGGCGGCCGGCTGGTATCTGTGCTTCGGCCGCGGCCGGCTGCCGGACCTCTGGTCCATCGGCGTGTCCAACTTCGTGCTGGCCTGGTCCTTCAGCCTGTTCCTGCGCTCCATGGACCTCTTCTTCAACCTGAAGCGCCCGCGCTGGGTCTACGCCCTGCCCGTGGCCGCCATGGCCCTGATCCTGGCCGGGCTGCTCGACGCCCCGGCCCCGCGCGTCGCGCTGGTCAACGCCGTGTACGCCGCCCAGCTCCTGCTCGTGGCCGGGGTGGTCTTCAGCAGGCGCCGCAGCCTCACGCCGGGGACGCGGCTGTGCATCTTCCTGGGTTATGCCGTCGGCGCGGGCCTGCACGTCGGCCGGCTGGCCTCCATTCTGGCCTCGCCCTCCCTGGCCGAGAACTTCCTGGCCAATCAGCAGCACCAGGGCGCCCTCATCCTGCTCGGCCTCATCCCCATCGTCACCTGCTCCTTCGGCGTGGTGCTGATGCACCGGGAGGTGGCCGAGCAGGCCATGGAGAAGCTCGCGGCCCTGGACCACCTGACCGGCGTGCTCAACCGCCGCAGCTTCGAGATCGTCTACGCCCACGAGATTTCGCGTGCCCGGCGCGACGGCCTGGGTTTCGGCCTGGCCTTCATCGACATCGACTACTTCAAGCGGGTCAACGACCGCTTCGGCCACGCCGCCGGGGACAAGGTGCTGATCGAGGTGACCCGGGTGGTGAAGAGCGCCATCCGCGACTACGACTACCTGGCGCGCTGGGGCGGCGAGGAGTTCTGCGTGCTGCTGCCCGGGGCGACCTTGAGCGCCGCGCGCGAGGCGGCCGAGCGCATCCGGACCGAGGTCGAGTCCCACGGTTTCCGCATCAAGGACAAGCCGGTGGAGATCACGGTGAGCATCGGCGTGGGCGTCTACCGCCCCGGCCGCCCGGAAAACCTGGAAACCATGATGCGCAGCGTGGACATCGCCATGTACCAGGCCAAGGAATTGGGCAGGAACCAGGTGGTGCTAGGGGAGGAGGGGGTGTAGGATCTGTCTAAATTTATTATGCAATCTTCCAAAAATGGAATAATATCAATGCTAATCTCAGATAATGACCGCCTTCATTACTTCATAAAGTGTATAAAATATACCAATTACACCATAACAAAGAACCATAAACAATAAAACGTTCAGCCATTTTGGTAATTGTACGGTTGGAAGGACTTTAACTACACGCACAAGACCTTCATCATATTCCAGATGTGTATTTATATTATCCCATGTGAGAGGTTGAAAATAAAGATATGAGATAGTAATTTGTTTTTTTGGGATCAATGCGGGGAAAATGATTTCCTTACCCCCACTAGGGAGGTCAATTACGGTATAATTAATGTCTGGGTAAACTTGAAAAGCAGGTAAAACGTTATGCCCGACACGCACATTTTTTGCAACCCGCCTACCTGTATTTCTCAGTATAACAGAATGGGTGTTTACAAAAATAGGTTGATTTTCATTATTCAGACGAATCCCTGAGACATGGCCAAGAAAACCGACAAGTTTCGGTTTCTTTTCAAAAATATGGTTCAGAAAAAAACCCACAAACAAGGTAACCACGGGAGATGCAATAGTAGCTACAACACTCCAATCAATACCCACTCGATTTCCTCATGCTTTCAAATGGTGCGCGATCAATTTTAACCATTTTAATATCAACGCAAAGAATGATTGTCAATTTTTGTCTGCCATCGCCGCGTATTTCAAAAACAAAAGGCTGTTTTTCCCTTTCACATTCCTGCCTTCTCCCCTCCCTTTATTCCGGCCTAGATTTTTTCATAACTATCGATTATAATTTAACAGATAGGTTAGTCACGCAGCTCAAAATTGAAACTCAGAAGGAGTTCATGTTTATGGATGAAGAAAAATTCATATATTCATGTCCTCTTTGCGGCAATTAGTTTCACCAAGGTATGCATCGCCATGAAAGTAGATATGTCAAGCAATACGACATCATGATCTGTAAATCTTGTTTTGAGGGTAACTGGGATGGCTGGAGCCCCTTTTATGAAGAAAAATTAGTCGCTCATTTAAAAGAACATAACCTCCCAGTGCCCCTCAAAAATAAAAAAGGGTTATTACCGAGCTTGTCCTGCGAAGTTTATCGGGCTGTTGCGTGACGGCCCCGTAGTCGAGGCTCTCACCCGATAAGCGACTGCTGCCTGCCTACCCGGGACGCACGTTTGCTGCTCCTTGCCCGTCTTTCCGCCGGGTGGCTGGTTCGGTTCGGCCTGGTTCTGTGTCCTACCCGCCAGCGAGGCCGTGCCGGTAGAGCTTGAGCAGGTTGTGGGTCAGACACCATAGCTCAAATTCCCCCTTCACCTT
>DIXN01000066.1 GCA_002428705.1 Desulfovibrio sp. UBA6079 | reverse complement strand
TGCTACAACAGATTCTCTTGGATGTCCAACTCGTTTTATTCTCTCTCCTGGAAATGCTTCCGATTATTCGTACGCACTGCCGTTGCTTAAAGAGCAAAAAGCTGATTGTGTAATCGCCGACAAGGGCTATGACTCGAACGAGATTGTTGATGAAGTCGAAAAAATGGGGGCAGAGCCAGTCATCCCTCCACGATCACATCGCACTGTGGCCAGAGACTACGACCGCTATCTTTACAAAGAAAGAAATTTGATCGAACGCATGTTTTGCAGATTAAAACAGTTCAGAAGAATTGCAAGTCGCTACGACAAACTGGCGTCGTCGTATCTTTCGTTTCTCTATGTCGCCTCGATTTCAATCTGGCTGGCTTAAATGTCGACAGGCCCTAGGTCCACAGAAGGCCATGCGCATCGTCCTGGCCACGGAAATCCACGGCCGGAGCGCACACGTCGAGACCCTGGCCGCGCGGCTCTCGGCCCACGGCCGAGTCGAAATCGTCGATCCCTATGAGGGAAAACCGCAAGCGTTCGCCGGCGAGGCCGCGGCCTACGCCGCCTTCCTGGCCGGCGGCGGGCATGCGGCCTACGCCGAGCACCTGGCCGGCGCCTTGAAGAAATCCGGTCCGGACACCTTTCTCGTGGGCTTCAGCGCCGGCGCGGGCGCGGCCTGGCTGGCGGCCTGCGATACGACCCTGCCCCGGCCCCTCGGCCTCATCGGCTTCTATGGTTCCCGTATCCGCGAGGCGGCGGAGCTGACCCCGCGCTGCCCGGCCGTGCTGGTCTGGCCTGCGCGCGAGGAGCATTTCGATGTGGCCTTGCTTGCGGCCCGGCTGGCCCGCACGCCCGGCGTCACCTGCCTGCGTACACCCTACGGCCACGGCTTCATGAACCCGCTCTCATCGAACTTCGATGAGGAAGGCGCCGCGAGGGGGGTGAAATGGCTGGAGGGAGTGCTGGGGATGGCGGCAGAGGGGGCGGACTGGGTGCGTGTGGCGGACTAACGGGGAGCGATCAGGCCCCAATCCAATATTTCAGCATCAATTTGTTGTCTGGACGTGCAAATGGTCGTCATGGCGGGCAGCATTGCATCCTTGAAACTTGATGCGTGAATCCTGCACACCGAATCGTTCCTTCAAATGCGGCTCGACAAGAATCTTTTGAATCCGGTCCGATTCCAACAGGACCGCAAGCATCACACCTGTCTCTTTTTCATCCAACTGTACACTCGAGAAGAACGACTGCATCCAACCCATATCCCAACGCAACCAACTCGGCTCATCGCGACACGGTTGCGGCTCATCGGCTCGCGGCGCTGAATACGCCCAATAGCCTATCGGCGAAGGCGGCGATACCCGCTGGCCGCTTTGAGTGTCTCTGTAGGAAAACGCGATATCGACCTTGCGCCCATCATTATGACTCAAGTGCGGGAGAAGCGGAATCCGGCTTCCCAGAGGAAAGCAGCCATCGAGATAGACGATGGTGCGGTCATATTTCTTCTTGACCGCCACCGATGCGCGCCGCAATTCGTCCCGCAACGCCGGCGTCACATAATTCCTGAAGAACAACGGGTAGATTATACTGACAGGCTCGGCCGGAAATTCGGCTGTGGCATGAAACGGCAGCGGTACCTTGTTGTATCGCGCGGCAAGCGATGGAACGATCCAGACGAGGCTTGCCATCCAGAACGCGAGGAGTGTGAGGAAGAAAACCGCATAGCGCGCCTTCCGGGCACGCATTCTTGCGGACAGAAAAGCTAAAGCCGCTACAAGATAAATGAACCCGCCGACTTCCGAGAGAAGTGTCAAGGCGAGGATCACGGCAAGGTTGAAGCCGATGCAGAATATCCGCCAGGCAACGTTTCGAAAACTCTTCTGCATGGATGGTCCGACTGACTCCGTGCCTACTGTAATCGACCAGCCTGACGATCTTGCCGTCTGTGAAGGCTTACTCCGAGCATCCCGGGAACGCGAGCTGGTCTCCGGTCCGATCAGTCGATCGCCGAGTCCTTTCACTCCGTCGCCGTGCGCTCCAGCGCCTCGATATCCGCGGAGACGATGGCCCGCAGGTGCCGGGTAACCTGCTCGATGGGCCAGTCCCACCAGGCGATGTCTAGAAGCCGGGCGATGACCTCATCGGAAAAGCGCATCCGGATGATTCGCGCTGGGTTGCCGCCGACCACGGCGTAGGCCGGGACATCGCGGGTGACCACGGCCCGGGCCGCAACGATGGCCCCGTGGCCGATGGTCACGCCGGGCATGACGAGGGCATCAAAGCCGATCCAGACGTCGTTGCCGACCACCGTGTCGCCCTTGAACGGCAGCTCGCCCGGCCCCGGTGCCGCCGGTTCCCAGCCGTTGCCGAAAATGCCGAAAGGATAGGAGGAGAATCCCGCCAGGCGGTGGTTGGCGCCGTTCATGATGAATTTGGCGCCACGGGCCAAGGCGCAGAACCTCCCGATGATCAGGCGATCCCCCAGGAAGGGAAAGTGGTAAAGCACGTTGCGCTCGAAGCCTTCCGGGTCCTCGGGGTCGTCGTAGTAGGTGTACTCGCCCACGATGATGTTGGGATTGGTCACCGTATTGCGGATGTAGCACACCTGCGGGAACCCCGCCATGGGGTGCGGATTTCTGGGGTCCGGTCCGTTCATCGGGCCTCCGGGTCGTTGGGGTTTGCATCCCGGCGGGACGCCAGCCGCATGTGCAGCAGCGGGTACGGCTTGCCCGTGCCATCCAGCGGGGAGCGGTCGAACGTCGCAAAGCCGTGGTGCTCGTAGAAGCCGACGGCCCCCGTGTTTTGCTCGTTGACAGCGACCAGCGTGGCCCCGAGCGAATGGACGGCATGGCGCAAAAGGAGCGTGCCCATGCCTTCTCCGAAGTGTGCCGGGGAGACGAACAGCATCTCGATCTTGCCCTCCGCGACCCCGACGAATCCAACGATACCGTCGGTCTCGCTCCTGGCACACCAGAGGTCCACGAGCCCGAAATACGTTCCCAGGATGAGCGGCCGGAAACTGCGGATGTCGTCCTCGGCAACGAAGTCGTGGGTCGCCCGGACGGACGCTTCCCAGACCTCGATCAATTCCGGATACTCATCTCTGCTGGCGCGAGTCATCGCCACTGCCATTTTCGAACAACCTCGCTCAGCTGTAATCGACCAGCCCGACGATCTTCCCATCCTTGAGGGCGTATTCCGAGCGGCCCTTGAGCGCGAGCGTGTCGCCGGCCCTGGGGCCGCCCGGCAGGTCCACGGCCAGGGTGCCCTCGTAGTCGATGGTCACGGTGACGAGCGCCTCGGCGCAGGTCACGTCCGTGATCGTCTGGCGGCGCGCGCGGAAGATCGACGCGGCCCGCTCCGCGAGCTCCCGGAACTGCGCCAGGCCCCTGGCCTCGGCCGTGACCTCGTTGCCGGAGTGGTTGGCGAAGACGATGTCCGGATGCACCAGCGCCAGCATGGCCTCGAGGTCGAAGCGGTTGTAGGCCTCGATGAAGGCCTCGATCACGGTCACCCGGTCGTCGGTGGTCATCGCGCGCCTCCTTTTCTTGCCGAATAGCCCATACGCCGTGCACGATCCAGCGTCTTTGTCAGGCGCGCGGCTCGATCACGCCCCAGTCCGACAGCACGCCGAGCACCATGGCCAGGGGCAGGCCGACCACGTTGGTGTAGGAGCCTTCCACGCCGTTGACCAGGAAAGCGCCTTGGCCCTGGATGGCGTAGGCCCCGGCCTTGTCCATGGGCTCGCCGGTGGCCACGTAGGCGGAAAGCGCGTCCGCCGGCCAGGCGGCCATGGTCACCCGGCTGATGGCCGCGAACTCCATGCGGCGATCCGGGGCGATGAGGCAGCAGCCGGTGATGACCTCATGGGTCCGGCCGGCCAGACGGCCGAGCATGGCCCGGGCCATGGCCGCGTCCGCCGGCTTGCCCAAAATGTCCCCGCCCACGACCACGATGGTGTCCGCGGCCAGGACGCAGGCCGCCGGGTTGTCCGCAGCCACGCCCGCGGCCTTGGCCGCGGCGGCTCGGCAGGCGTAGGCCGCGGGGTCCTCGCCGGGCAGGGGGTCGGGCTCGGAGGCGCTCGGGGCAATGGTGAACGTCAGGCCGGCGCCGGCCAGCAGCTCGCTGCGGCGGGGCGAGGCCGAGGCCAGGACAATGGGCAGGGTGGCGCGAAAGACGCCGCTCATGGGTGCTCTCCTTCATGGGCGGCGGGCCGCCGGGTTTCCACGGCGCCTACCCCAGGCCGGGCGCCGGGTCAACGCCCGGCGCGCGAGAGGTCCGCGAAGCTACCAGGCGTAGCGGTCGAAGTAGTAGGGGCCGGCAGACCGGCGGCGGGAGAGGAACCACAGGCGCCAGTCGGGCGCGCCCGGGTCGGTGTCCAGGGCAAACGACGGCGGGACCACGCCCGTGGCCTTCTCGAGCTCGGCGGCCAGGGCCGCGGATTCGTCGAAGAGCTGCAAGCGCAAGCTGACGATCTCGTTGGTCAGGGCCTCGATCTTGATCTGGGTCGCGGCCGGCGAGCAGGCCAGGGCGTCGAGCTGCACGAACTTGGCCCAGAGCCTGTTCTCGGTCTGAAGGATCGCGCGGTGATGGGCTTCGATGAGACGGCGGGCGTCCGCCCGCTTGGCCTCCGGCAGGCGGCGGAAATAGTCGGCCCAGGCCGCGCCCGACTCCGGCGGGGTTTCCTGCGCGCCCCAGGCCGGCGGGGTGGTCAGGAGCAGCAGGCAGACGGCGGCCAGGAGCGCGCGGCGCATGGGTCTTTTCCTCAGCTCACGGGGTCTGGCCGGCGGCGGGCGGGGCGGACTCGGCCGGCACCGGTGAGTCGGCCGGAGCGGGAGCCGCTACCGGCGGGGCCTCCTCGGGCTCGGGGAAGTCGGCGGTGTCGTCCACGTAGCGGAAATAGGATTCGGGCAGGTGGGTGATGATCTCGCTCACCGCGGCGTCGAGCATGACCCGCACGGCTTTTTCCATGGGCGTGTTGCGATAGCCGCCGGCGCCGAAGCTGACGTTGCCGGCGTAGAGCGAGCCCGCGCCGTTGACCCGCCAGCGCGAGGCCTGGCCCTCGACCACCGTGGCGTTGACCACCCGGCCCCGGCGCACGTCCACCAGCCGGATGTCGGCCGAGATGTAGGCGTCGTCGCTGGCGCCCGAGCCACCGAGGCTGCCGAGGAGGCCGGAAAAGAGCCCGGCCTGGGCCTCGGCGCTGGCACCCTGGGCGTTGGGCTCGAAGGCCGTGATGCCGCCGATGACGAAAATGTCGGCGCCCTCGAGCAGGCCCTTGTCCACGCCCTTGCCGCGGCCTACGTAGTCCGTGCCCGAGAGGTCGATCTCGGCCATGAGCTGCTTCAGGTTCTCGCCGCGCTCGAGCACCAGGAAGCGGTGGGAGCGGAAGAGCGCGGTGGAGAGCATGTCGGCCACGCCCGAGCCGATCTGCTGGTCGCACTTGCCGGCCTTGCAGGCGAACGTGCCCACGGCGATGCGCGCCTTGGGGCCGCCGTAGTCGGGGATCTCCCCTCCCGGCGCGCTGCTCTCGGCGGCGGCGGGCGGGGCGGGCTGGTTCGAGCCGTGGGAGGTGACCTTGGGCTGGCCGCTGCAGGCGACTGTCAGGACGAGGGCCAAGACGAGGGCCAGCACGGCGGCGGGGACGGACATTCTCATGGTTCGCGCTCCGGGCGTCACGCGGTGGGAAACGGTCCGCCCGCGGCCGCGTTTCGCGTGCCGGGCGGCCTTCATCACCTATCAGTGCCGCTACGCGCGGTCAATCGGCACGGCCGAGGCCCAGGCCCGCGCACAGGCTTTTCAGCCGGCCGCGGATGAGGCGGTAGGGGTCGAAGGTCTCGGCCTTGAGCCGCGCCGGGACGACGAAGCCCGCTGCCGGGAAGTCGGCCGGGCAGAGCCCGGGATAGGCCAGCTCCGCAGGATCGGCGCCGGGCAGCCCGCGGGTCGCGGCCGCGCGCCAGAGGGGCACGACCTGCGGAGTGAGGTTGAGCAGCGTCCAGAGCGCGGTGTCCAGGGCCTGGGACACGGCGCTGGCCCCGAGCAGGCCGAGCGCGTAAGGCTTGCCGCCGGTCGGCCCGGACTCGTGCATGGCCGTGACGCCGTCCACCAGGCTGACCGTCTGCGGCAGGGCCGCGGCCACCTCCAGGATGAGGCTCGCGAAGCGGCAGCCGTGGTCGCCGTGGCGGGCGTGGGCCAGCGCTTTTCGGAAGCCGACCACGCAGCCGAACAGGTTCTTGACCGCCCCGGTCACGCGCATCTGGCTGTGGGCTTTGAGTTTCGGCAGGTTGACGATGAGCCCGGCCTCACACGCATCGGCGGACAGGCCGATGGTCGCGCCGAAAGACAATTGCAAGGGCCGCGGCCGGCCGAGGTTGACGACGGCCACCGGCAGTCCGGCCAGGGCACGGGAGAGCCCGGTCAGCCGGGCCATGGAGCGGGCCGTGCCGAAGGCCGGGGAGTCGCCCACCCTGACCTCGGCGCCCTTTTCGAGGAGCGCCAGACACACGGCCCGGACCACGGACGGGTGGGTGGTGGCCAGGGCTATGGTACGCGGCCCGACCAGGTTGGGCTTGACCAGCACCCGGACCCCGGCCAGGCCTTGGGGCAGGACGCGGCCGAGCAGTCCGGCCACGGTGCCGGGCAGGTCCGGGTGGTCATAGCCCGCGCAACGGGCGAGATGGACGGGGATGGGCATGGTCGGTCGGGCCTCGCCCATCCCTCCTGGTCACTTTCTTTCGGCAGGTCAAGACTTACGCGCCGAGAAGCCGCATCATCTCCCGGTTGAAGGCCGGGATGTCGCCGGGCTGGCGGGAGGTGACCAGGTTGTGGTCCACGACCACCTCCTTGTCCTGGGTCTTGGCCCCGGCCTCGGTCAGCTCGGGCTGGACCGTCTTGTAGGCCGTGGCCGTGCGGCCCTTCATGATCCCGGCACTGATGAGCGTCTGGGGACCGTGGCAGATGGCGGCGATGGGCTTCTTGGCGGCATCGAAGGCCTTGGCCAGCTCGAGTGCCTGGGGGATGGTGCGCACCGCTTCCGGGGCCTTGCCGCCGGGCAGGAGCAAGAGGGCGTAGTCCTTGGCCGCGGCCGGGGTCAGCTCGGAAATGGCCAGGCCGGCCGCGACCTCGTAGCCGTGCTTGCCCCGGACCTTGCCGGCCGCGGGCGCGGCCACGTCCACGGCGTAGCCGGCCTCCAGCAGGCGGTACATGGGGCAAAGAAGCTCGGAGTCCTCGAAATTGTCTGCGGTCAGGATGAGCGCTTTCTTGGCGGGCATGGGTAATCTCCTTTGGTTTCGATTGAACCGATACCCGCCAGTCTATCGCACCAACGCCGGCACTTGGCAAGTCGTAGCGGCCGGATCAGATCGCGCGCAGGCGGCCGACCAGCTCCCTCAGCTGCCCGACCTGGTCGGACAGGCCGGTCAAGCCTCTAGATGACTCGCCCATGCCCTGGGAGGTCTCCTCCGAGACCCGGGCCACGTCCTCGATGGCCGCCTTGATCTCTTCGCTGGCCGCGGACTGCTCCTCCGAGGCCGTGGCGATACCCCGGACCTGGTCCGTGGTCACCTCCACCAGGCCGACGATCTCGTTCAGGGCCGCGCCCGAGCTGTGGGCCAGGCGGGTGGCCTCGGCCACGGCGGACACGGCCTCGTCCACGCTTTTCACGTTGGTGGCCGCGCCGTCCTGAATGGAGGCGATGGCCGAGCCGACCTCCCGGGTCGCGCTCATGGTCTTCTCGGCCAGCTTGCGCACCTCGTCGGCGACCACGGCGAAGCCGCGGCCGGCATCGCCGGCCCGGGCGGCCTCGATGGCCGCGTTCAGGGCCAGCAGATTGGTCTGGTCGGCGATGTCGGAGATGACGGTCATGATCTGGCCGATGGCCTGGGCCTGGCGGCCGAGAGCGCCCATGTTCTCCTTCAGCAGGGCCGAGAGGTCCGAGACCCGCCGAATGGCGGCCACGGCCGTCTCCACCACGCCGGCCCCGGCCGTGGCCTTGGCCTTGGTCGTGTCGGCATGGGACGCGGCCTGGCTCGCGCTACGGGCCACGTCGAGCACGGTCCGGCTCATCTCGTCCATGGCGCTGGCCGTCTCGCCGATGCGCGCGTTCTGCACGTCTGCCCCGCGCCGGGCGCTGTCCACCCGCCGGTTCAGGCTGTCCATGGCCCGGCCCACGGCGCCGGCCACGGCCTCGACCTCCCGGGCGATCTCGCCCACGGCCGCGTTCTTCTCCTTGAGCTCCGCCTCCTGGGCCTTCAGCGTGGTCATGTCGGCCATGATGGCGAAGACGCCGAGCTGCTGGCCGTCCAGGTCGAACATGGGCGCGACGTCGAGGCTCAGGCAGAAGCCCTCGCCGCCTTCCCGCCGGCCCTGGTATTCCCGGCCGCGGCAGAGCGTGTGCTGCGTCAGGCAGTCCTCGATGGCCGCGAGAATCGGTCCGTGGGCGGAGAAAAAGTCCGCCGCCGGCCGGCCGGCGAACTCCGCGGACCGGCCGCCGCAGCCGAGCATGTCCAGCAGACGGGCGTTGACGAAGGACAGGCGGCCGTCCATGTCGACCACGGCGCAGGGCAGGGTCAGGCCTTCGAGCAGGCCCTGGGCGAAACCGAGCCGGCGCTTGAGCTCCTCGACCATGTCCTGGACGTTCTCGCACAGCCCGGCGAACTCGCCGGTGAAGACCTCGGGCGCGTCCACGCAGGCCTTCAGGTCGCCGCCGGTGACCTTGCGGGTGAAGACCGCCAGGCCCTTGACCGGGGAGACTATGCTGCGGCCGATGAAGACCACCAGGGCGGCGGCCACGAGGAGCGCGAGCGCCGTCCCGGCCAGCGCGACCCACAACCGGTTTTTGTGACTGTCGATGCGGATGGCGAGCAGCCTGTCGAGCTCGGCCGCGGCCGTGTCCCACAGGGCGAAGCTCGCTTCCCGGGCCTTCAGGCCCAGGGCGACGAAGTCCGCGGGGGAAAGCGGCGGCTTGTCCTCGGCGGCGATCTTCTCCAGCACGGCGATGAAGGCCGCGGTGGCCGCGTCGTAGGCTTCGAGCGCCGCGGGCACGCGCTGCTGGAAGGAGTCGAGCCGGCCGTAGAAGTTCTGATCCTCGGACAGCGCGGTGGCCATGGAGCCGAGCACCCGGGCCTGGTCCGACTCCTTGAGCAGGGCGGCGCGGACCACGGTGGAGGAGCGCTCCTCGGCGGTCAGCCCGCCGCGGCGCACGGCCTGGCCGACCTCGGCGATGATCGCGGCCAGGCGGTCCTGGGTCTGGGGCAGGGCCAGCAGCGTCACGTCCATGAGGTAATAGCTGTCCAGGTCGGGATCGAGGATGAGGTTCGAAGTGTCGCCGGCATGGCTGATCATGCCCCGGATGTCGGCCGTGAGCCCGGCGTAGGCCTCGGCCAGGGCCGGGGTCATGGGGCCGGGTGCGACCTTCACAGCCTGCCAGCCGGCGCGCACGGTCTCGACCCGCAGCCGGCTGCGGTTGCGCGAGCCCAGGCCCTCGGGCGTGAACTGGAGGTCCGCGCCGAGCTCCTTGTCCACGGCCGCGAGCGCGCCGAAGTCCTCGTCGATCCGGCGGGCCAGGTCGGCCATGGCCGCGGCGTCGGCCTGTCCCCGGGCTTCACCCAGGCGGGCCAGCGCATGGCGCGGGACGTGGTCCAGGAGCTTCTCCAGGGGGCGCTGGTAGGCGTCGCCATAGAGCTCGAGGGTGGAGAAGCGGATGTCGCGGTTGATGCCGCTGGCCAGGAAATAGAGCAGAACGGCAATGGGCAGGACGAAGACCGTGCTCGAAATGGCCAGCTTGCCGGACACGGTCAACCTGCGAAGAATCTGCGCCATCGTTCCCCTCCGTGTGCGCGTAGAGCGCCTCGATATGCGTCATACAATGTGTCAATTACTTTTTTTGAAATAATCAGGCAATATTTATACGAATTAATTAACTATATTTTACTTTTATTGTGAAACTGAGATCGCCATTGATTGCGGCATCTTCCGCGCATATTGACGCTTTGGAAGATCCTGCCTACTCATAAAAAGTTTTACGCCACCAACGCCCGAGGCTCCATGTCCGCTCCGCTCCCCCCCGTGCGCCGCCGCCTGACCGTCACCGGACAGGTCCAGGGCGTGGGCTTCCGGCCCTTCGTCTACCGCCTGGCTCTGACTCACGCCCTCACCGGCTCGGTGAAAAACACCCCGGAAGGCGTGGTCATCGATCTCCAGGGACCCGACGCCTCCGTCGCCGCCTTTGCCCGCGATCTGACCGAACGCCTGCCGCCGCTGGCGCGCATCGTCACCCTGGACGCCAAGGATCTCGCTCCCCTGCCGGGCGAAGCCGCCTTCAGCATCGAGAAATCTACCGCCGGCCACGGCCACTCCGTCCTGGTCTCGCCCGACGTGGCCACCTGCCCGGACTGCCTGGCCGACCTCTTCGATCCGGGCAACCGCCGCTACCTGTACCCCTTCACCAACTGCACCAACTGCGGCCCGCGCTACACCATCACCCGCCACATCCCCTACGACCGGGCCGCCACCTCCATGGCCTGCTTCCCGCTCTGCGCCCCCTGCGCCGCGGAATACGACGACCCGCTGGACCGCCGCTTCCACGCCCAGCCCAACGCCTGCCCGGCCTGCGGCCCCAAAGTCTGGCTCGCCGACGCCGCCGGCGCGCGCCTGGCCGACGGCCCCGAGGCCGCGGCCCGCCTGGCCCGGGAGCTCTCCGAAGGCCGCATCTGTGCGGTCAAGGGCCTGGGCGGCTTCCACCTGGCCGTGGACGCGGCCAACGCCTCCGCGGTCGAGGAACTGCGCCGGCGGAAACACCGCAAGGGCAAGCCCCTGGCCGTCATGGTCCCGGACCTGGATACCGCCCGCGCCGTCTGCCAGGTGAGCCCGGCCGAGGCCGAGATGCTCGCCGGCCGCCAACGACCCATCATGCTCCTGCGCAAGGCCCCCGGCGCCGCCGCCCTGGCCCCCGGACTCTCGCCCGATACCGAGTTCCTGGGCCTCATGCTGCCCTACACCCCGCTGCACCACGTGCTCCTGCACCACTTCCGGGAGCTCACCCGCCTCCCGGCCCTGGTCATGACCTCGGGCAACCGCTCCTGCGAGCCCATCGCCCTGGGCAACCGCGAGGCCCTCGCCCGCCTGTCGGCAATCGCCGACCGCTTCCTCTTCCACGACCGCGACATCCTCATCCGCACCGACGACTCGGTCCTGCGCCTGGTCCCGGACCTCCACGGCGACGGGCGGCCCGCCCCCCAGTTCTTCCGCCGGGCGCGCGGCTTCACCCCTTCGCCCGTCTTCCTGGCCGAGCCCGGCCCCACCGTGCTCGGCGTCGGCCCGGAACTCAAAAACACCCTCTGCCTGACCAAAGGCGACCAGGCCTTCGTCTCCCAGCACATCGGCGACATGGAGAACCTCGAAACCTTCGGCTTCCACCAGGAGATAGCCGCCCACCTGGCCGCTATCCTCCAGGTGACGCCCAAGCTCTGCGTGCGCGACCTGCACCCCGACTACCTCTCCAGCCGCCACGCTGAATCCCTCGGCCTGCCCGTCATCGCCCTGCAGCACCACTTCGCCCACATCCACGCCGCCCTGGCCGAGCACAAACACCTCGCCCCGGCCATCGGCCTGGCCCTGGACGGCACGGGCCTGGGCGACGACGGCACCTTGTGGGGCGGCGAAGGACTCTACGTCGAGCCCCGCACCCTCGCCCACCGCCGCCTGGCCCATTTCTCCCCCATCCGACTGCCCGGCGGCGAGGCCGCCATCCGCGAGCCCTGGCGCATCGCCCAGAGCTTTCTCCACGCCCTCGGCCGCCGCACCCCGGACGCCCGCCCCTGGCCCTGGCTGCCGGCCTTCGCCCCGGCCGTCCCCATCGTCGCCGCCATGCTCGACAAGGCCCTGAACTCGCCCGTCTCCACCAGCTGCGGCCGCCTCTTCGACGCCGTCAGCGCGCTCGCCGGCGCCTGCCTGACCACTTCCTACGAAGGCCAGGCCGCCATCATCCTCGAAGCCATCCAGGACCTCTCGGAAACGACCGCCTACCCCTGCCCCGTCCAGACCGCCGCAACCCCCTACGTCCTCGACACCCTCTCCCTCTTCGCCCACGTCGCCGACGACCTGGACTGCGGTACCGCCCCGGCCGTGGTCAGCCGCCGCTTCCACCTCGGCCTCATCGCCGGGCTCGCCGACCTGGCCGCCATCCTGGCCGAAACTTCCGGCACCACCACCGTCGCCCTGTCCGGCGGCGTCATGCAGAACCTGACCCTGACCACGCTCTTGCCCCAGGCCCTGCGCGCCCGCGGCCTCACCCCCCTGCTGCACCGCGAGCTGCCCCCCAACGACGCCTGCATCTCCCTTGGACAGGCCGCCTACGGCCAGCGCCTGCTGCTGCGAGGGTGAGCGGAGGGGGATGCCTCCGGCGGTTTGGAAGGAGAGGAGGAGGAAGATGCCTGCCGGCGGCCTGGTGGGCCGTGGGCCCCCCAGACCCCCCGATTCGGCCGGGCGTTTCAGGCCGGCGGCCAAAGCCCCGCCGGCCTGAAACGCCCGGCCGGACTGGCCCGTTTGAAGAGGGACGCGGCGGACTTCATGATCTGCGCACAACCATCCGACGGCTCGACCACGCCAACGGAAACAGTAAAACCGCCGGTAGGGTAAGAAACGGCCTGTTCGGGCTCACACCGGCCGCCTTCTCTCACCACAATCCGAGTCCGGGCCGTGCACGTGGCCTTTGGCCCAGCCCGGGACGCCAAATCCGAGCCTCTTCACCCTCACCGGCTGTCTTTCTTCTCGCCCTCGTTGTCCCCAGGACCAACAAAGGGCATGACCCGCCCTTTGTCACCCACGCTGAAAATCGAAGCCGGCCGGTGTTCTTCGCACCGGCCGGCTTCGATTTTCAGACCGCGGGGTCAAGGGGGGTCACCCCCTTTGCGGGGTGCAGGGGCAGCGCCCCTGCTGGGGGTCCAGGGGGCAACGCCCCCTGGCCGCCGGAGGCCCCCGGCCAAGGGCCGTGTTACGGCGACTTGACAAGCTCGTGTCCGGCTTTCTATAGGTCTAAACCTTCTAAATTGTACCGAGAGGCGCTGGCATGTAAGGAGTGAAGGGCCGAGGAAGGCCCCAACGATACGACCGCAAGGGGAGTGCTCATGCTGGATCTGCTCAAGAAACAGAGGACGTATGCCCTGGTAGGGCATGGTGGCAGCGGCAAAACCACGGTGGGTGAGATGCTGCTCTTCACGGCCGGTGTGACCAACCGGCTGGGCAAGATCGAGGAGGGCACCACGGTGCTCGACTCCGAGCCCGAGGAGATCAAGCGCCGGGGCAGCATCCAGCCGGGGTTTGCCCGCCTCGTCTGGCAGAAGAATCCCCACTACCTGGTCGACGCGCCAGGCGACAACAATTTCATCGGCGATCTGTCCTACGTCCTGACCGCGGCCGACGGCGTGATCTTCGTCATCGACGCCGTGGACGGAGTGAAGCCGCTGACCCGCAAGATCTGGCAGGAGGTCAAAGCGGCCGGCCTGCCGGCGGCCGTGTTCATCACCAAGATGGACCGCGACCGGGCCGACTTCCAGATGGCCTACGACAGCCTGAAGAACCTGCAGGGCGCCAAGCCCGTGCTCCTCTATCTGCCCATCGGCAAGCAGGACCATTTCACCGGGCTGGTGGACGTGCTGGCCGGCAAGGCCCTCATGTTCGACGGCAAGGGCGGCGTGACCACGGCCGAGGTGCCGGCGGACATGGCCGATGACGCATCCGCGCTGCGCGAGACCATGATCGAGAACATCGCCGAGAGCGACGAAGCGCTCATGGAGAAGTATCTCGAGGTGGGCGAGCTGACCCCCGAGGAGGCCCGCACGGCCCTGGCCAAGGGCGTTGCCGCGGGCGAGCTCGTGCCCGTGGTCGTCGGCTCGGGCCTGGAGAACAAGGGCGGCGCCCAGCTGCTCGATACCGTCCAGGCCTTGCTGCCCGACCCGACCATGCACAAGCCCTGGGTCGGCGCGGACGGCTCCGAGCGCCCCTCCAGCCACAGCGCGCCGTTCGCCGGCTTCATCTTCAAGACCGTCGTCGACCCCTTCGCCGGGCAACTGAACATCATGCGCGTCATGTCCGGCACCGTGGGCTCCGACACCCAGGTGGCCAACCCGCTGAAGGAAAGCAAGGAGCGCCTGGGCCAGCTGCTCTTCCTCACCGGCAAGGAGCAGGTGCCGTGCAAGGAGACCCTGGGACCAGGCGCCATCGTGGCCGTGCCCAAGCTGAAGAACACCGGCACCGGCGACACCCTCTGCGACGAAAAAGCCCAGTTCACGCTGAAAAAGCCCACCCTGGCCCCGACGCTCATGACCTTCGCCCTGGCCGCCGCGGTCAAGGGCGAGGAGGACAAGGTCTACCAGGCGGTGCACAAGCTTCTGGACGAGGACATCACCCTGCGGCTCAGCCGCGACGAGGAGTCGGCCGACATCCTGCTCTCGGGCATGGGCCAGCTGCACGTCGAGATCGCGGTGGAAAAGGCCAAGCGCCGCTACAAGGTGGACGTGCTGCTCAAAACCCCGCGCGTCCCCTACCGCGAGAGCTTCAAGGGCAAGGCCGACGTCCAGGGCCGGCACAAGAAGCAGACCGGCGGCCGCGGCCAGTTCGGCGACTGCTTCGTGCGAATCGAGCCCCTGCCCCCGGGCTCGGGCTACCAGTTCGAGGACATGATCGTCGGCGGCTCCATCCCGCGCCAGTACATCCCGGCCGTGGACAAGGGCATCCAGGAGTCCGCCGCCCGCGGCTACCTGACCGGCAACCAGGTGGTGGACTTCAAGGCCGAGCTCTACGACGGCTCCTTCCACGCCGTGGACTCCTCGGAAATGGCCTTCAAGACCGCCGGCAACATCGCCTTCAAGAAGGCCTGCGAAGTGGCCGGCATGAAGCTCCTCGAACCGATCATGCTGCTCACCGTCAGCGTGCCCGACCACTTCATGGGCGACGTCATCGGCGACCTCTCCAGCCGCCGCGGCAAGGTCCTGGGCTCCGACTCCCAGGGCGGCATCACCGAGATAAAAGCCCACGTGCCCATGGCCGAGATCCTGCGCTACGCCCCGGACCTGAACTCCATGACCGGCGGCCAGGGCCTGTTCACCATGGAATTCGACCACTACGAGGACGCCCCGCCACCCGTGGCCCAGAAGGTCATCGCCGAATACCAGGCGGCCAAGGCCCAGGAATAGCCAATGCCTCCGGCGGCCAGGGGCGCTGCCCCTGGACCCCGCAAGGGGGATGATCCCCCTTGACCCCGCAGTCTGAAAATCTAAGCCCTCCGGCGCGAAGAACGCCGGAGGGCTTAGATTTTCAGCTTGGGCGACGAAGGGAGGGTCATGTCCCTCGCTGGTCCCGGGGATAACGAGAAGAAGGACGCCGGCAAGGGTAAAACAAGGCGGGTACAAAGGCTGATCGGCTTATCCCCCCAGGGCGTCACACGGAAAGGCGCTGGCGCCTGCGACGGCCGAAGGACCAGACAAACCGGGCCGTGCCTGCACACGCTCTTCACCTTCATGGCTTCTTCGTGTTTTCCGCTCGGCTTCCTGATCCTCCGGGTGGCAAGGATGTCCTTCTGCACCCTGCTCGTCTGAGGCCCCGAGCCCGGCGGGGTCTTTCCCCGCCGGGCTCGGGACCGAAAGCCGGGGAGGTCCAGGAGGGAATCATTCCCTCCTGGCGGGGTCCAGGGGCAGAGCCCCTGGCCGCCGGAGGCCTGCCGGCCCTTGCCAGCGAGCACCGACATGGCTAGCAGTACGCCTACGGAGGTAAGCATGAAACGTGCGCTGAGCGTGGTGATGGTGCTTTCGGCCCTGGTTGTCCTGGCCGGCTGCACCCAGGAGACCCAGAACAAGCTTTCCCGCGAGATCCAGAACTGGACCGGGACCAACGGCATTCTCGAAGTCTATGCCGGCGACAAGCTGGTCAAGCGCTTCATGAAGATCGACAAACTGTCCACGGCCGAGGCCACGGGCACCAAAAACGTGGCCCGCGAGTACCGCTACGGCTGGGGCGTGGACGACCAGAACCTGAACGGCCAGACCGACGCGGGCGAGAAGAAGGTCTATTTCGAGCTGTCCAACTATTCGACCTACGTCTTTTTCGAGGCGTCCAACTAGCATATGGGACGACCCGGGGCTCTGGTGCTTTTCGACTGGGGCGGCACGCTCATGGTCGATTACGGCCTGCCCGGCCCCATGGCCGGCTGGCCGGAGGTGGCGGCCGTGGACGGCGCGGGTGCGGCGCTGGCGGCCCTCGGGCCGGATCATCGCCTGGTCCTGGCCACCAATGCCGCGGACTCGGACGAGGCGGATATTTGGCGGGCGCTCGGGCGGGTGGGGCTGGCCGGATATCTCGATGCGGTCTATTGCGCGCGCGGCCTGGGACTGAGAAAGCCCGACCCGGCCTTTTTCGCCGCCGCGGTCAGGGATCAGGGGCTGCGACCGGAACGCGCGGCAATGGTCGGCGACGGATATGCGGACGACATCCGCGGCGCGCTCTCGGCCGGGCTGAAGGCCGTGTGGCTCGCGCCCGGGCGGGGCTGTGCGCTGGACAGGGATCTGGCGGTCGTCGGCCATCTTCGGGAGCTGCCGGAGGCCTTGGCCCACCTGGGGTTGTGAGCCCTGTTGCGCGCGGGGCCGAGGGGTCGTAGCATGGGGTAAACCGCTGGAGGCTGCCCATGCCCGGCGTCCGCATCCTGACCGCGATCCTGGTCTGGTCCGTCATCTTTCTTCTGTCGCCGGCCCGTCTGCCGGCCGAGACGCCGCGCGCCCCGCAGCTGGCCGGGAGCTGGTATCCGGCCGTGCCCGGGGAGTTGCGCCGCACAGTCGAGGACTTCCTGGCCGCGGCCCCGGCAGTGGATACGGCCGGCCGGCTGCTGGCCATCGTCAGCCCGCACGCCGGCTACGCCTATTCCGGGCCGACCGCCGGCCGGGCCTGGAAGGCGCTGCAGGGCCGCGACGTGGCCACGGTGGTCGTCGTCGCCCCGAGCCACCGCCTGGGCTTCGAGGGCGTGGCGGTCTACGACCTGGGGCCGCTGGCCACGCCGCTTGGCAACGTGGCCCTGGACGCGCCGGCCATCGCCGCGCTGCAAGCCGCCGAGCCCCTGGTGCGCACGCTGCCCGAGGCCTTCGAGGGCGAGCACGCCCTGGAGATACAGCTGCCGTTCATGCAAGTGGTGGCGCCCGGGGCCAGGCTCGTGCCGCTGATCATGGGCCGCCAGACCAAGGACACCGTTTCGCGCCTGGGCCAGGCCCTGGCCGGGCTGGCCCGGGACAAGCCGGTGGTCCTGGCGGCCTCAACCGACCTCTCGCATTTCCATTCCGCCGCCGATGCGGCCAGGCTCGACGGCCGGCTCGCGCAGGACCTGAGCCGGCTGGACACCGCCGGGCTTTCCGCCTGCCTGGCCGACGGCTCCTGCGAGGCCTGCGGCGGCGGGCCGCTGCTCGCGGTGCTGGAGGCCTGCCGGCTGCTCGGGGCGAAAGAGGCCGAGTTGCTGGGCACGGCCCATTCCGGCCAGTTGACGGGCGACAGCGGCTCGGTGGTCGGCTACCTGGCCGCGGCCGTGATCCTGCCGGAAGCCCCGGCGGCGACGACCGGCCCGGCGGGCCTGAGTGCGGCGGACAAGGCGGCGTTGAGGAGAATCGCCGAGGAATCCGTGGCCGCGGCGGTCCTGGGCGCGAAGCCGCCCGCGAGGGACGGCCTGTCGCCGGCCCTCAGGGCGCCGGGCGCGGCTTTCGTCACCCTGAAGAAGAACGGCGAGCTCAGAGGCTGCATCGGCCAGGTCGCGGCCTCCGGCCCCCTGGCCGAGAGCGTGGCCCACATGGCCGCGGCCGCGGCCCTGGACGATCCCCGCTTCGTCCCGGTGCTCGCGGCGGAACTGGCGGACATCACCGTCGAGGTCTCGGTGCTGACCCCGTTTCGCCCGCTGGAGCGGCCCGAGGACGTGGTCGTGGGCCGCGACGGGCTGATGGTCGAGCGGGGGTTCCGTTCCGGGCTGCTCCTGCCCCAGGTGCCGGTGGAGCTGGGCTGGGGCCGCGAGGAGTTCCTGGACCAGACCTGCCGCAAGGCAGGGCTGCCCCGCGACTGCTGGCGCGATCCCTCGACCACGGTTTCGGTCTTTTCGGCCGAGGTGTTCTGACATGAACCGCCGGCGATTCCTCCACGCCTGCGCCGCCGGTCTGGCCTGCGTTGCGGCCCCGGGCCTTCTTGCGCCCGCCCGGGCCGCGGAGCTCGTCGCGCAGAAGGGGCGCCTGGGCGCGTTCCCCTCGCCCTATTTCGCGGCCGAGCCCGGCGGCGCGGTGCGCTGCACGCTCTGCCCGCGCGGCTGCCATATCGACCCGGGCGGCCGCGGGCATTGCGAGGTGCGCGAGAACCGCAATGGCACGCTGACCTCGCTGGTCTACGCCAACCCCTGCGCGGTGCACGTCGATCCGGTGGAAAAAAAGCCCTTCTTCCACGTCCTGCCCGGCACGCGCTCGCTCTCCCTGGCCACGGCCGGCTGCAACCTCGACTGCGCCTTTTGCCAGAACTGGGAGATTTCCCAGGCCAGGCCCGAGGACACGGCCAACTACGACCTGCCGCCGCCGGCCGCCGTGCTCCTGGCCCGGCAGTTCGCCTGTGCCAGCCTGGCCTCGACCTACGTCGAGCCGACCATCTTCATGGAGTACATGCTGGCCCTGGGCCGGGAATGCCGCGCCGCGGGGATGCTCAATGTCATGCACTCCAACGGCTACGTGCGGGAGAAGCCGCTCTCCGACCTCTGCGCGGTGCTCGACGCCGCCTGCATCGACCTGAAGGGCTTCAGCGAAGACTACTACCGCGAGGTCACCGGCGGGGAGCTGGCCCCGGTGCTGGACAGCCTGAAGCTGCTCCGGTCGCGCGGCGTGCACCTGGAGCTGGTCACGCTCCTCGTACCGGGCAGGAACGACGACCCGGCGGAACTCACGGCCCTGGCCGCCTGGGTGCGCGACAATCTCGGCCCGGACACGCCCCTGCACCTGACCCGCTTCTACCCGGCCTACAAGCTGAAAGCCCTGGCGCCCACGCCGGTCGAAACCATGGAGCGCGCCAGGGACACGGCGAGAGCGGCCGGGCTGTCCTTCGTCTACCTGGGCAACGTGCCCGGCCATCCGGCCGAGTCCACGAGCTGCCCGCACTGCGGCCGGGAGCTGATCCGGCGCATCGGATACCAGTCTGAAGTCACGGGCCTGAAGGATGGCCGCTGCGCCGGCTGCGGCCGGGGCATTCCTGGCATCTGGTAGGGCCTTAAGCTCCTCAATCGATTGTGACGGGGAAGGATGCGCCAACGAAGGGGCGGGCGATCCCGCCGGCGCAGGCGGCGCGAGCGGCCGGAGACCAGGCGATGCCCCCCTGCTCCTCCTCGAAAGCCTTTTTTGAAATTTCCTTGCATTTCATGGACATCGCTCAGCTCCGGCCGAGGTTGGCGGACAGGCCGAGCCAGGCTCCGCCGACCACGAGCCCGAGGCCCGAGAGCGCCGGGGCGAAGCCGAAGAGCGGCAGCGCCACGAGGGTGATCGGCAGGGACAGGACGAGCGCGCCGAGGAGATCCAGCGCATAGAGCCGCCCGGCTGCTTGGGCCGGGTGGGCGGCGCCGGTGCGGGCCACGGCCGTGGCCCGGACAAAGGCCAGGCCGCCGGGATAGCCGAAGGCCAGGGCCAGGAGGGCGAACGGCGTCACGCCCGGCATTCCGGCCGCCAGGGAGAAAAGCGGCTCGGCCGCGCCCAGGGTCAGGGCGTGGATGAGCACGATGCGGGCGAGGCTCCTGCCGGGGCGCGCCGACGGCGTGCGGCCGGCGCGCCAGGCGCCCAGGGCCAAGCCGGCCATGGACGCGGCGATGATCGTCGCCAGCTGGCCGTAGAGCGCGCCCGAGGCGCTCTGGAAAGCGAGCAGCACGGCCACGGCCAGGACCATCTGCGCCCCGCCGACGCAGAAGATCGCCAGGCCCGGGGCGGGCGCCCGGCGCCGGGCCGCGGCCAGACCGAGAAGGATCGCTCCGGCCCCGGCCAGCGCGAAAAGCCATGTCCGGCCGGCCTCGGCCAGCCGGCCAAGAGCCCAGGCCAGCACCGGCCGGGCCTGGAAGGCCGCGGCGATGAGCCCCTGGCGCCAGGCCGAGGGGGCAAAGGCCCGGTTGACCGGCGCCGGCTGCTCCAGGATGGCCGCAAGCTGTGCCTGGCGCAGCGGCTCCAGGGCGTCGGCCAGGCTGTCGGCCCGGACATAGAGGGCCGAGATGCGGCGCTCGGCAAGGCGCTTGGCCAGGGTTCCGGCGTCGAGGGCCAGCACCTCCGGCCGGTGGGCGGCCAGCAGCCGGGCGTCGGACAGCGGCAGGACGCGCACGGCCGGGAACACGGCCTTGAGCGTCGCCGCCACCCCGGCCAGCCGGCTCGCCTGGATCGGCCCCGGGGCCTCGGCCGGGAAGGGCACGGCGCAGCCGAGCACCCCGCCCGCTGCGAGCAGCCGGGACACGGCCGCGAAGAACTCCACGGTGAAGAAGCGGTTGGCCTGGGCGCCGACCGGCTCGCCCAGGTCGATGAGGACCACGTCGTAGGTCAGGCCCGCCTTGCGCACGAAATCCATCGGATCGGCGGCCGCCAGGTGCAGGCGGGGGTCTGCGAGCACGGCCAGGAGCCCGGGCGGCACCAGGGAGCGCAACAGCGGCAGGACCGCCGGGTCCGGCACGACCAGGTCCAGGCGCTCCACCGAGGAATACTTTAGCACTTCCTCGGCCGGACCGACCGGGTTCTGGCTGAGCAGCAGCACCCGGCGCGGCGCGGGTGCGGCGAGCATGGCCGGGTGCGCGGTCTCCTCGGCCACGAGCCGCTCGGGCAGGCTGAAGGCCCAGGCCCCGCCGGCAAAGACCGACCACAGGCCGTCGTGCTCGGTCACGGCCAGGTTCTCGTAGGGGCTGTCGGCCACCGTCACCACCGTCGGCCCCCACTGCCAGACCCGGCTGGAGGCCTCCAGGCGATCGAAACCCAGGCTCGCGCCGGCCAGGATCAGCCCGGACAGGACCACGGCGAGGATATCCCGAGGCCGCCGGCCGCCGCGCAGCACGCCGAGCAAGGCCGCGCCCGCCAGCAACCAGGCCGCGGCCACGACGCCCCCGAGCACCGGGAAATAGGGCAGGACGCCGAGGGAGAGGCCCAGCCCGCCCGCGGCCGCGCCCAGGGCCTCGGCCAGGTAGACGTCCGTGGGCCGTCCCCGCGCCGAGGCCGCGGCCCATGCGCCGCTGAAAAGCGCTCCGGAGGCCAGGCAGAAGGGCGCCATGCCGGCGAGCCCGGCCAGGGCCACCTGGCCGAGCCCCGGCAGATGGCCGGGCGCCACGGAGAGCATCGGGCGCGCGGCGCGCAGAATGAGGATCATGGCCGGCAAGAGCACGGCCAGCGCGGCCAGCAGCCGGGAGAGGGTGGCGTCGCCGATGCGCGCCCGGGCCTGACGGGTCATGAGCCGGGCGCCGAGCGCGCTGCCGGCGGCCCCGGCCGCGAGCCAGACGGCCAGGACCACGCCCGCGGCCAGCTCGAAGCCGCAGGCGAAGACGAGCAGCTCGCGCAGGGCCGCGGCCTGGCCCACGGCCATGGCCAGGCCCAGCATGCCGGCGGCGAGAAGGGCGTAGGCGCGGTCCATCGGCCAAGACTGGCCCAAAACCGGGGGAAGGACAAGATGCCGGCCCCTGGGGGCGGTGGGGAAGCGAAAATCACCAAGAGGCCACGAGGGGAGGAAGAGGAGGGCGTCGAGGCCGGCGCATGGCCATCAAGGCCGAGGTTGGGCCAATCCAGGCCTCTGCCCTCCCCCTCATGGCTGCTTTCGACCGCCTAGGGATCAGCGCCGCGGATCGGCCGGATCAAAATCACCAAGAGGCCATGAGGGAAAAGACCGCGGTTCGAGGCGGGCAAAGGTCATCGGGGCCGGCGCTGGGCCAATCCCCGCCCCTGCCTTACCCTTGTGGCTATTTTTGACTGCTCAGGGATCGCGCCGGCGATCGGCCAAGTCGAAAATCACCAAGATGCCGCGAGGTGATGGGGACAGTGCCCCAGGCCGGCGGAGGGCATCGAACATGCCATCCGCCCGGGTCCGCACCCGCCTTTCCCCTCACAGGCTGGCTTTTCTGCTGTTCGGGTCGAGGTCGCGGATGGGCGTCGGATTCTCCGGCCGAGTCGATTCCCGCGCCCGCCTTACCCCTTTACGGCCGCCTTCCGGCTCTGTTTTCCCCCGGAATGACGGGAAATTGACGCCCGTCCCTACTGCAGGAACGCCGGTGCGCGCAGGCCCCAGTGGTCCTTGGGGATGGGCAGGCAGAAACTGCGTTCGGCCAGGTCCGAACACATGAGAAGCTCGCCCGTGGCCTCGTCCCAGAACAGGCGGTCGATGAACAAGGCCACGGCCTTGGCCGGCGAGAGGCGCTCCTCGAAGGCGCTCGGCGCGTAGTCGGCCAGGAGCTGGCCGGCGGCCCGCTTGAGCGAGCTCACGGCAGTGGCCGAGATGTTCACGTCCTCGTAGTCGATGACATGGAGGTGGCTTATGCCGCGGCGCCGGGCGAACTCCTCGGCGGTCTTGCGGAGCTTCGATTTCATGACGGTCCTCCGGGTTTCGGGGAGACTTTTGCAAACCCCGGGCCGGAGGCCGTTTTCGTCCTGAAGTGCTGTATTTTCGCCCTCTCTGCGAGCGTTGCCCCTTGTTCGCGGCAGTGTTTTGGGATACCTTCGGCGGATACGCTCAAAGGACGGTCCATGCTCCGCAGCCTGCTCTACTACCTCGCCTTCATGCCCTGGACGCTTGTCATGTCCCTTACCTCGTGGATCGCTCCCAGAAGCGCCCACGGCGTCCACCGTTTCGTCCACCGCGCCTGGACCGGCTTCGGCCTATGGGCCGCGGGCGTGCGCATCGAAGCCGACCTCGGCGCCCTCACGCCCGGGCAGACCTGCATCTTCATGGCCAACCACCAGAGCCTGTTCGACATCCTCATCCTCTACCAGGTGCTGAAACCCTGGGATGTGCGCTACGTGGCCAAGGAAAGCCTTTTCCAGCTGCCGTTCTTCGGCCCGGCCATGACCAAGGCCGGCCACGTGGCCATCGACCGCGACAACATGCGAAAAGCCATGAAGGCCATCGAGGCCGCGGTGGCCGAGGTCGAGGCCGGGCGCAGCCTGGTGGTCTTCCCCGAGGGCACGCGCAGTCTCGATTTCTCGAAACTCCAGGAGTTCAAGGTCGGCGGCATGATCCTGGCCCTGAAGACCGGAAAGACAATCGTTCCCCTGGTCCTCTCGGGCTCGGGCGAGATCAAGCCCAAGCACTCGCCCTTCATCCGCGGCGGCGTGGTCCGGGTGAAGGTCCTTCCCCCCATCGATCCCGGCCGCTACACAATGAAGGAGCGCGAAACCCTGCGCTCCGACCTCGAGGCCATGATGGAAACCGCCTACCAGGAGCTGCGCCATGGCAAATGAGGCCGGCTTCACACTCTACCCCCTGGGGGGCCTCGGCGAGATCGGCATGAACTGCATGCTCATCGCCAGCGGCGAGACCATGCTGCTCGTGGACTGCGGGCTCATGTTCCCGGAGGAATACCTCTTCGGCGTGGACGTGGTCATCCCGCGCTTCGACTTCGTCCTGGCCAACAAGGACAAGCTGAAGGGCATCATCATCACCCACGGCCACGAGGACCACATCGGCGCCCTGCCCTGGCTGCTGCCCTATCTGGACGCGCCGGTCTACTCCTCGGACTTCACCTGCCGGCTGATCGAGAACAAGCTGAGGGAGCACGACCTCGACCGCTACGTGACCTTGACCTCGGTGCGCGCCGGCGAGCGCCTGGACTTCGGCGAACTGGCCGTGAACTTCTTCCCGGTCTGCCATTCCATCATCGAGGGCTTCGCCCTGGGCATCGAGACCCCGGCCGGCCGCATCCTGCACACCGGCGACTTCAAGATCGACCGCAACCCGCTGGACGGCCACGCCACGGACATGCGCGCCATCGCCCGCTTCTGCGAGCCCGGCGTCAACCTGCTCCTGTCCGACTCGACCAACATCGAGCGCGACGGCTTCGCCCTGACCGAGCGCGAGATCAAGGACACCTTCGACGAGCTCTTCCGCACCAGCCAGGGGCGCATCATCATCACCCTGTTCTCGAGCCACATCCAGCGCCTGCAGGAGATCTTCGACCTGGCCCACGCCCACGGCCGCAAGGTGGCCGTGTCCGGCAAGAGTCTCTCCCGCAACATCGAGATATCCCGCGACCACGGCTACATGCGCATCCACCCCGGCGTGCTGGTCGATCTCGAGGCCATCCCGCGCATCCCCCACAACGAGCTCGTCCTCATCCTCACCGGCTCCCAGGGCGAACCGCTGTCCGCGCTTTCGCGCCTGGCCACCGGCGAGCACCGCCAGATCAGGGTCGAGCCCGGCGACCTGGTGGTCATGAGCTCGCGCTTCATCCCGGGCAACGTCCGGGCCATCACCAAGGTCATCAACCGGCTCTACAAGCTCGGCGCCGAAGTCCTCTACGAGCGCGTGCAGAACATCCACGCCTCGGGCCACGCCCACCGCGAGGAGCTGTCCCTGATGCTCGACACAGTCAAACCCAAGTTCTTCATCCCGGTCCACGGCGAATACCGCCACCTGGTCAAGCACTGCCGCCTGGCCGTGGAACGCGGCGTGGCCCAGGAGCGGGCCATCGTGGTCGAGGACGGCCAGCCCATCAGCTTCTTCGCCGACGGCCGCATCCGCCTGCTGGACACCATCCCGGTCGAGTCCATCTACGTCGACGGCAAGGGCGTGGGCGACGTCGGCCAGACGGTGCTGAAGGAGCGCCAGCTCCTGGCCGGCGAAGGCCTGGTCATCGTCAACCTGGTCCTGGACGAGAAGACCTGGGAGATCACCCTGGGACCCGACATCCTGTCCAAGGGCTTCGTCTTCGAGCAGCAGTACTCCCACGTGCTCGACGACGCCAAATGCATCGTCCTCGACATCTACGAGAACATCCCGCCCGGCCAGGTGGACAAGCTCAAAGACCGCATCCGCTCCTCGCTCAGGCGCTTCTTCCGCAAGATACTCGACCGCGATCCAGTGGTCGTGCCGGTGGTCATCTCCCTTTAGCCGGCGCCCGTTGGACAGGCCCGCCCCGGGCTGCTACACCAACGGCTGACCCCCGGTCCCGCAAAACCTTAAACCCTACCGGATACGCCCATGCGCATCGTCCGCGTCCAGTACCGCGAGCACACCTTCTACGCCTCCCTGGCCGAAAACGCCGTGGTCTGCCTGAACAAGGCCCTGGGGCTCGCCCAGCCCATCCCACTCGAAGAGGTCATCGTCCTGCCGCCGGTCATGCCGACCAAGATCGTCTGCGCCGCGGTCAACTACAGGGCCCACGGCGCGGAGCTCGGCCACACCGTGCCCGACGAGCCGCGCATCTTCCTGAAGCCGCCGTCGAGCATCATCGGCCCCGGCCATCCCATCCTCCTGCCGCCTTCCTCCACCCGTGTGGACCACGAATGCGAGCTGGCCGTGGTCATCGGCAAGACCGGCCGCCACCTCGACCCCGCAGACGTCAGGGAATACGTCTTCGGCTACGCCTGCGCCAACGACGTCACCGCCCGCGACCTGCAGAAAATCGACGGCATCTTCGGCCGGGCCAAGGGCTTCGACACCTTCTGCCCCATCGGCCCCTGGATCGAAACCCAGATCGAAGAGCCCGACGCACTCACCATCCGTACCCTGGTCAACGGCCAGGTCCGGCAGAACGGCACCACCGCCGACATGATCTTCAAGACCTTCGAGCTGGTCAGCTTCATCTCCAAGATCATGACCCTGAACCCCGGCGACGTCATCCTCACCGGCACCCCCGAAGGCGTCGGCCCGCTCCACGCCGGCGACGAGGTCCGCATCGAGATCGAAGGCGTCGGCCTGCTCATCAACCCCGTCCTGTCCGACACCGACGACGGCCGCGAAAAACCGGTGCAGTAATGCCTCCGGCGGGCAAGGGGACGTAAGTCCCCTTGCATCCCCTGCCAGGAGGGAATGCTTCCCTCCTGGACCTCCCCGGCTCCGGTTTCGGGCCGTGTGCGGTCCCTTGATCCATATCGTTGAGCCGCCTCGGCCCAGGTTTGGACAATCCGAGCAGCCCGGGAGCCCCGCCCTTTCTTGTCTCTTCCCCCTCACCGGCTGCCTTCGAGTTTCTCTCCCGGTGCTCACGACAGCTGTGAGGAACATGACCCCTCCTTCGTCACCCAAACTGAAAATCGAAGCCCCCGGCGCTCGATGCGCCGGGGGCTTCGATTTTCAGATTGCGGGGTCAAGGGGGATCATCCCCCTTGTAGGGTCCAGGGGCAAAGCCCCTGGCGGGTGCAGGGGCAGCGCCCCTGCCCGCCGGAGGCCGCGCCACTAAACTAATGTCGGGCCTGGCCGATAGAGAGGGCGTCAGGCCAGCATGATTTCCTGTTTCTTGAATGCTTCGGCCTTGATCCGGTCGAGGAGATCGGCGAGAACTGGCTTGACGTTTTCGCGGATGTCGCCGGCCACGACGATGAACAGGACATCGTCGCCCACCTGGAGGTGTCCGTCACGGGCTTCGACGACCACCCGGAAGATGCCCGGGCGCTGTTCGTATTCGCGGCGCAGCGCTTCCAGCTTGGCCCGGTCGACGCTGATGTCCACGGCCGTGACCTCGGGCTGGCCTTCCTTGCGGGACCAGCCGCGGACGACGCCGTTATGAACCAGAATCATGCCCACGTTCTGGGCGAAGGCGGGATCTTTCTTGAGCTCGGCGATGGTTTTGGAGATGTCCATGACAATTCCTCCTTGCGCGGTGTGAAATGGTCCAGGTTCTGGTAATAACCCATCGGAGCGGGGATGTATAGCCTCTCGGAGCTGGTCGAGAGCCAGGCGCAGGTCAAGCAGGCGCGGGTCGTGGCCGGCGGCGTGGGCCTGTGGGTGGTCTGGGGCGGCCAGCTGACCAGGGCTCTGGTCCAAACCCTGCAGGACTACGGCGGGTTGCTCATGGCCGAGGCCTCGAACCAGGCCTTGTGGTACTTCTTCGACAAGGATGCCTTCCGGGCTCTGGCCAAGCTCCACATCTGGTCGCGCCTGAACCCGCTCACCATCTTTCTGGAGGCTTTCCCGGCCAATCTGCTGGTGGGCTGGGACCTGGGCCGCTCGGTGTCCGTTTCGGCCGAGCTGACCAGCCAGGACATCGGCACACCCACGACCTACGATGCCCGGGTGCATCCCAAGCTTGCGGCCTGGGTCACCGCCGTGCCCGGCCTCACGCTCAAGCCCGCCGGCTCTGCGCCCGGATTGGCCCAGGCGGAATGGAAAGCGCTGGTGGCCGATCCGACCTTCGCCTACGAGGCGTCGCTCGGCTGGTACTTCGTGGTCAAGCCGCTGGGCAACCAGCTCGACCGGGACTTCCTCGCGGGCTGGCGGAGCTTCTTCAGCGTGGCCGAGCCGGCACTCAGGCGCCTGGGGCTCAAGTACCTCTACAACGATGCCTGCCTCATCGTGGAGGTAGGGTCCTTGAAGCTCCTGAAAGCCTGGTGCAAGGAGTCGCTGGGGCTGGTCGGGGCGATCAAGGCCGACCCGAACGGCATCTACTGGCCCTGCGTCATGGCCGCGGCTTCGAACGAGGAGCTGCGCATGAACGAGGACCTGCCGCGCAAGCTCGGCCTGGAGTGGAGCCGGATGACTCCGGACTATCCGTACATGACGCTGCGCCATGCCTTCCTGCTCGGCTCCGAGTACCGGATCAACCAGCCGACGGTCTTCGTCGACCGCCAGGGGGTGGACAACTGGTGCTACGTGAGCCTCTCCCAGGAGGCGGAAAGCGAGTCCGCGGGCAGCCTGCAGCTCGTGCTGCCGCGCCGGCTGCACCTGGGGGCCGACAGGGAGTGTTTTTTTTGCGGCCTGACCCGGCACGAGGCCACCGATTGCCCGTCCCATGCCCTGCGCGAGCTGAAACCCGAGGTCTGGCGCAAGCTGGCCAAGGTCAGCATGGAGGGCTTGAACGAGCTGAGCCAGCAGGTGGACGAGACCCTGGCCAATGATCCGGTCATGGGTCTGCCCGCGCTCATCGACGGCGAGGCCAAGGGCAGCCTGCTCCTCCAGGGCATGCTCGAGGTCAACGCCGCCTGCCAGCTGCGCACCATCGGCACCTTGTGGCGGGTGAAGGGCAAGGACTGGCCGACCTCGCCAGCGGAGCTCGGGCCAGAGGAGGGCGAGCACATCTGGGCCGCCCTGGAGGCGCTGCGGCAGGGCAACCTGGCCAACGCCGAGCTGGCCGTGTCCCAGAGCATGCAGATCTCGACCCGCAACTACCAACCTCGTTCGGTGCAGGCCCTGATAGAGCTGATGAAGGGCGACCTGAACCAGGCCCTGTTCTATTTCCAGGAGGCCGAGCGGCTGTCCTACACCCAGGTGCAGCGCGCGCTCTTCCTGCTGCTGCAGGGCAGGTTGCAGGAGATCCAGGGCGACCACGAGCGGGCCATCGCCCGCTATCGCCTGTCCCAGCAGCAGATGCCCACCTGGCTCGATCCGCTCTACCGCCAGGGCGTCTGCCTGGTGAAGATGGGCTTCAACGAGCAGGCCTGGTCCCTGTTCTCCGATCTGATCGCGCGCGCGCCGGCCTATTTCAACCGCCTGCTGGTCGATCCGGAGCTCGAGCGCGGACGTTTCCACCTCCTCTCGGCCCTGTGGGAGGTCTGGAACAAGGCCCTGGCCCAGGCCGCGACCGACATCGGGCGGGTGGACGACCTGTCCGTGCGCCTGGCGCAGTGGTTCAGCCCGGACCACGAGTTCATGACCACCGGGCTCGCGCGCCTGGATGAGCTGAAAAAGCTGTTCCAGGTCAAGAATTTCGTCGCCTTCCACAGCCTGAACCAGGGCCTGGTCGCCCTGGAGGCCGAGTTCGCCGAGCGCATCGAGAGCGAGATCAAGAACCTGGACAAGCACGCCCAGAGCCTGACCGAGGACTTGCGCGACATCCTGCGCGAGTCCTCCTGGTTTCCGTTTCCCAGGCTCCTGCACGAGTTCAACCGCGACTTCAACTACTGCGCCGAGAAGCTCAACTGGATGCGCAGCCAGTCGGTGCAGGTCGCCGAAAATTTCCGCAAGAGCCTGGTCTATGCCGGCGAGGTCGAGGAGCGCCTGCAGACGCTGAAAAACCGGCTGATCACGCTCAAGGTCATCCGCGACGCGACCTTCTTCATTCTCCTGCTCGGCCGCAACTTCGTCTGGATCGAGCTGGCGAGCCTCATCCTGGCCCTGGCCCTGGTGCCGGTGCTGATCTACTTCAGCGGCGACCTCTTCCCGGCCTGGGTCGTGGAGCTGGTCACCCGGCAGAAATGGCAGATCCAGAAGGGGCTCATCCTCATCTTGAGCATCCTGGCCCTGGCCGTCTCGGCGCTACGCACGGCCATCCTCTTCGAAAAGAAGAAGACCCAGCTCTTTTCCCGGCAGATGGAGGAATCCGCCGCGCGGAAGGCCAAGAACGAGCGCAAGGCCGCGGCTGGAAAGGGCAAAGCCAAGGCCAAGGGTGTCAAGGCCGCGGCTCCGGCCAAGGGCAAGAAGGCCGGCAAGGCGCAGTCGGGCGCCGCGGCCCGCTGAATCGGGCCGCGGGCATGAAAAAAGGGCGGCCCGACATGGGGACCGCCCTTTCGCTCCACGCAAGGGAAATTCGGATTAGACGCAGCCGGTGGGCTTGGGCAGGCCGGCCATCTTGCAGGCGCCTTTGCCGGGTCCGGACGGGAACAGCTCGTAGATATGCTTCAGTTTGAAGCCGGTAACCTTGGAAAGGATGCGCACCATGGGAGCGATGCCGTTCTTGCGGTAGTAGTCCTGCAGGAACTCGATGACCTTCTGGTGTTCCTCGGTCAGCTCCTTGATGCCCTCCTGCTCCTTCACGTAATCAACCCACTCCGGGCACCAATCTTCGAATCTCTGCAGGAAGCCGTCCTCGTCGATTTCGAACTTTTTCCCTTTGAAGTCGATAGAGGCCATTGTGATTCCTCCTTAACGTTGGGGATTGGTCGACACTTCTATCACTGCCATCAGGCGCTGTCAAAAACAGGCCTGGTACGCACGTCCAAAAGGCTCCCGCCCACTGCGGAGCCGATCCTGGAAAAGCTGTCTTGAGCCCCGATCAGGTCGTCTTGATGTCTCATCAAAGCGTTCTGTTTCTAAATGGACGCACGCGGTTTTGTCAACGGTTCATTTCTTTTGCGTGACCGTCGCGAGGCCGGGCCGCGGGGTGCCGGCGGCGATGAGCTCCTCCAGATGGCGCGCGGCGAAATCGAGCCCGGGGTCGAGGCTGAGGGCGGCGCTCAGGTGCTCGATGGCCTCCTCGGTCCGGCCCAGGAACTTCAGGCACAGGCCCAGGTTGGCCAGATCCATGACCGAGCCCTTGTCGAGCTTCAAGGCCGCGCGGAAGTCCTCGGCCGCGGTGGCGTACTCGCCGGCCTTGAATAGGCAGACGCCGCGCAGGTTATGGTACTCCTTGGCCCCGCGCTCCAGGCCGATGGCCTTGTCGAGCCAGGGCTTTGCAGCCTCGAAGCGGCCCTCCTGGGTCAGGGCGTAGGCGGCGTAAAATGCGGCGAGCGCCGTGTCCGCTGCGTCGGGCTGGCGGGCCGCGGCGGCCTCGAACTTGAGGAAGGCCAGGGCCGGGTCGCCGTGGCGCAGGGTCAGCAGGCCCTCGAAGAACGGCAGGTAGTGGGCGCCGGGGCAGACCTTGGCGATGGCCGAAAGCCCCCGCATGCCCTCTTCCAGCCCGGCCTCCTCGGCCAGGCGCCGGCCGACGAAGAGCCCGAGGCTGGCATGCGGGGAGCGCTCGCGGAAGGCAAAGCCGGGCACGAAGCTGTAGTTGGTCGGGACGTCGAGCTCGGGCCGGCGGGTGTCCAGGGTGTAGAGGGTGAAGCCCCGGGCGGCGAGGCCCGCGCAAAGGCGCCTGAGCTCCGCCAGGATGTCCGGGTCGGCCACGCCGGGCAGGCTTGCCAGCGGGACCTCGGGGCCGCGGACGAGCCAGTCGATCTCCTCCAGGCTTTCCGGCTTGGACAGGCCCGAGGGCTCGTAGCAGGCGCCGGTGTGAAAATCGCCGGCCAGCTGGGCGACCTCGGTCAGGGCCCGGATGGCGGCCTTGGCTGGGGAGGAGGCCGTGCCCGCGGTGAGCACGATCTCGGAAGTCTCGGGGAAGGTCGCGGGGTCGTAGGCCACGGCGATGACCGTGGGCACGGGCAGCGAGAGGCTCGCATCCTTCATGACCACCTGCACGCCGCTGGCGGCAAAGCAGCCGAGCAGGCCGGCGAGGACCGGGTCGGCGCAGGAGGCCGGGTCGATGGTCGGAAGCATGGGGCGGTCGCGGTCGATGAGCGCCGAGACGTGGCGCTCGACCAGTTCGCAGGCGCCCTGGAAGACCGACTCCTCGGGGGTGTTGCCGGCGCTCGAGCCGTTGTACTCGTTCAGTATCTTCACCCAGTCCGCGGGCAGGACGACCTCGGCGCCGTCCCCCACGCGCAGGGCCGGGGCGAAGCGCCAGCCGACCAGGTCGAGGATGCTCCGGGCGGCGGCAGGGTCAAGATTCTCGCCCACCGAGGCGAGCATGTCCCCGATGGGCAGCAGGCGCTCGCCGAACTCCCTTTCGGCCGCAGACCAGCTCCGTGTCTCGAAGTTGGCCGGATCGGCGAAGAAGTGGAAGAAGCTGTAGCGCTCGACCAGCTCCATGAGTGCCGAGGCCTCGGCCTGCTCGGGCGAGGCGCCCTTGCCCATCTGCTTGCGGAAGGGCACGATCTCGCAGGCCCTGGGGCCGTACATGCTCATGTAGACAGGGATGCCCAGTCGGCCGGTGTCGATGCGCCGGACCTCCCCCAGGATGCCCGGTCCCTTGTCGGCGAGCAGGGCCTTGACCCGGGCCACGGTCTCGGCCGGAGCCAGGACCTTGTCCTGGTCCAGGGTGTAGTGTTTGCGGCAGGCGGACAGGCGGATCATGGACGCCTCTTCATACGGATGATCTGGGCCAGATGCTTCTCGCCCGTGGCGGCGTCTCCGGCATCCTGGCCGTCCTCCTTGTAGCCCATGGTCAGCTCGCTGGTCAGGAAGTGGTCCTGGGCCTTCCTGAAGAACTTCTTGGCCTTGCGCGAGTACTCCTTGGCCAGGACGACCTCCGCCCCCGGCTCCTCGGAGAGGTGGGCCAGGAGGAACTTGACCATGGGCTTGTAGTCCTTCTCGATGTAGAGCACCTCGGAGCCGACGATGCAGTCGAAACGCCGGCCGAGGCGGTCCTTGGTGAAGTCGGCCCTGGCCACCCGGGCGCGACCCTCGAGTCCGTTTTGCAGCACATTAATCTGGCTGAAGAGGAGCGCCTCGGGGTGGATGTCGGTCAGGGTCACGTCGAAGCCCCTGGCCGCGGCGAACAGCCCGACCATGCCGAGCCCGGCGCCGATCTCCAGCAGGCTCCTGCCATCGGGCGCCAGGCGCTGGACGAAATAGGCCAGCAGGAACGAAGTCCGCCAGAGCCTGGCCCAGAAGGGCAGCTCCAGGGGCATGCCCGGAGGCAGGTCGGCCAGCAGACGCTCGACGTAGGCGTCCATGTCGGTGATCTGCAGGATATCCAAGGTCGTACCGCCGACGCTCACCGGCTCGAAGGCCACGTCGTAGCGGGCCTTGGCCGCGGCCAGCAGGGTCTCGAGCGGGGCGCTCAAGGAGGGCAGGGTCGCAGTCATGGGTGTAAGTCTCCTGGTCGGGATCGCGCCCTTATTCCATACGTCGTCGGTTCTGTACATCCCGGCGGGCTTCCCCGCGCGGAGCCAAAGAAAAAAGCCGGCCCGCGGGCCGGCTTCAGGATAGCGTGTTGGAGCGGGAAACGGGATTTGAACCCGCGACTTCAACCTTGGCAAGGTTGCACTCTACCGCTGAGTTATTCCCGCTCACTATCAATTGGAGGCGGCATCCGGATTTGAACCGGAGAATGGAGGTTTTGCAGACCTCTGCCTTACCACTTGGCTATGCCGCCTCTTACTCTTGGAGCGGGAAACGGGATTTGAACCCGCGACTTCAACCTTGGCAAGGTTGCACTCTACCGCTGAGTTATTCCCGCTCAAGAGGGGAACTACCTACCGGCCGGACGGACGGCTGTCAAGTGCCAATGAAAAATTCCGGCAAGCCGCCCCCGCCTTCCCTCCAGACAGTCCGTAAACCTTGCGCAGAGCCGAAAACCCGGCGCCGGAGAAGACGAAAATCCCCGCCAATTCCGGGAAAGAAGCGGGCGGGAAGAGAAAAACGGCCGGCGAGGGTGAAGCAGTCGGATCGGCGCAGGGGCCGGTCGCTCGGTCGGGCAACCGTCAGGATGTCTGGAAGCCGGAGGGGATATCCCTGCGCTCGATCGGACCGGGGGCAGCGATCGAACCCTTCGAACCGCGCCATCCTCACCTCATCGGCTACATTTCCTTTGCACCAAGCTGAAAATCGAGGCCGGCCGGTGTTCTTCGCACCGACCGGCTTCGATTTTCAGACAGCGGGATCAAGGGGGATCATCCCCCTGGCGGGGTGCAGGGGCAGCGCCCCTGCCCGCCGGAGGCGCCTCTCTTCCCGCCCTCGGCTAATCGAGCTCCCAGGAGAAGACGGAAGCCAGCTTGTCCGAGCCGTCGTTGTCGCAGCCCTTGAAGCGGACGACGAGGAAGCTCTGCTCGAGGTCCTTGCCCTGTGGGGCGGAGAGGGTCATGGCGAAGTCCGAGTCGTAGAGCTGGTCCAGGCCGATGCCGTTGAGCAGGAAGCGGAAGGTCATGGTGTCCTCGCCGTCCACGGCCGGGATGCCGGCGGTGGGGTTGCCGCCGCCGAGGAAGCTCTTACCCAGGCAGGCGCCGAGGTCGAAGCGGCCGAAGGGCGAAGCCTTGATGCCGTCATAGGGATTGGCGGCGCCGAGGATGTTGAAGGCGGCGGGGAAGTCCTCGCCGCGGGCCACGGAGGTGATGCGGTTGCCGGGGTTGTTCAGGACGAAACCGGTGATGCAGCCGCCGTTCGCGCGGTCGGAGGCGTTGGTCAGGACGACCCAGAGCTCGGCCTCGGTTTCGCTGGCCGGGAGGTACCAGATATAGCCGTAGAAGGCGCCGATGCCTTCGGTGGACTGACCCCCTTCCATATAGAGGGCCTGGGCGCTGCCGGCGAAGCCCAGACAGGCGGTGATGAGGGCCAGGGACAGGACGGCGCGTCTGAGCATGGCGTCTTCTCCTTTTTGGTCGGAAGGGTTGGCGGCGCCGCGCGGGCCGGCGGCTCTGGGGGAACTCCCCCGACGGCCCGGGCGACGCGATTGCAATACCACTGCTTTGCCGTTATGCATCATTTGTGCCGAAGCGAGAAAACCTTTGCCCATAGGAGTATAACGAAAAGCACTTATATGCCTTGTTGCGGCCCGATTCGCTCCTCGATGGACTGATGGTCCATCTTTTGTAGACCGATGCTGACGCGATTCTGTCCGGAAATTCTGACGTTATACGGCGCAGCGAAAGAACAAGGCATCTGATTATAACGCATCTTTGATCATATCGCTCCTGCGGTGGCCAAATTATCTGCGCCTAAATTTCACTCATTGCGATTTACCCTATGCCACAACCTTACGACGTTCCGTATTCCCACGTCATTTACTTGCGACATAAGCCATGATAGTCGTCTATCCTTGTGTGAATAGGCAGGTGAACACCTGATACCTGGCCATTTTCCATGCCATGTCGTGGCAACGAACATTGAATCAGCATCATTCCAGTATCGGAATGGAGCATTGCACAAAACGAGGCGGCAACACATGACATCATCATGCCATGCGTCAAGAACTGCGTCCAAAAAGCTGTTCCGGTTGAACTTTTCCACGACGAAAGCATCAGCGGCCGGGCTGGTCTTGCTGGCCCTCTGCCTGCTCGCCGGCCCGGCACGGGCGGCCCTTGCCACCGCCGACCTGGCCGGCAGGTGGCAGGGCTTCATCCAGTACAAGGACAGTCTCGGCTCCTCCAGCACCGGCCTCTTCTCCCTCGGCCTGCTGCTGGATATCGACTCCGGCGGCCACGTGACGGGCGGGAATTTCGGCGACGACGACGCCCTCGGCAGCCTGAACCTGGCCGGCAACGGCGCCCTGTCCGGGACTCTGGTCGACCACGACACCACGAGCCAGGACGCGACCTGGAACCTGGGCGACGCCCGGATGAACGGGAGCAAGGATATCCTGGCCGGGGTGGTCGCATTGGACGGGTACGCCAGCATCTGCGGCCGCTTTGCGCTCATGCGCGTGTCCGAAGCCGGCGCGACCGCCCAGGATCTGGCCGGCACCTGGAACGGCTTCATGCTCGACCCCTCGGCGGGCACCGGCGGCGGTTCCTACACCGCCGCGGCCGTCGGCCGCCATGCCTTCACGATCCAGGCTCCGTCCGACGACGTGGTCGCCGGCAGGTACGCCTACATCAACACCAACGACACCTTCCGCCACGGCGACCTGACCGGCGCCAAGCCCACGGTGGACGGCCAGGGGGTCCTTGCCGGAAACCTGACCTGCACCATCGACGGAGGCATAGCGGACGTGGATCTCACCCTGGCCGGGGCAGGCCTGAACCGGACCCGGGACGGGATCATCGGGTACCTGCCGCTGGCCGCGGGCTGGATCGCCTACAAGACGGGAAGCGCCGAAACCCCAGCGGCCGACATCGCCGGCCGCTGGCGGGTCTATTCCTGGGAGACCACGGGCGACGGCTTGCACCGGCCGGTGGTCGCCGACCTGGTCCTGGTCCCGTCGGGCCCGGCGGGGATGCTGACCGTGGTGCGCGGCAGCTACCGCTATCCGGCTACCGGCGACACCGGCAGCATCGTCTCGGGTTCCATGAGCGTGGCGGCCGGCCTGGTGACCTCGGGCAGCTACACCACGGGCGGCGGCGTGGTCGCGACCATCGACTCCGGCGCGCTGAACATGGCCCTGGACGCCGGGGCCATGATCCTGTCCAACGACGTGATCATCGCCGGCCGGGCGCTGTGCAACCACTCGATCCTGATCCGGCTTCAGGACACGCTCTCCCCGGCGGCTACGGCCCTCATGCTGCTGGATTGATCCCGGAGCCGCGGAGCGCACCGCGGCTCCTTCTGCTGCCCATCCGGCCCGGCGCATGAAACGCCATCATGCGCACGGGCCGTCCGGCGGCCGCTACGTCTGCCCTCTGCAGCGCATCTACGCGTTCCAGGTCGCATGAAGACCACCACGCAACACGTCACCTGCGGCGCACCCGATACTCTATCGTGGCCACCTCTGCGATCCCGGGCCCGAACCCCGCCGAACCGGAGAAATCCAGTTGCCAACGGCCTGGAAAATAAGTAGAGTTCAAAAATTCGGGGCTTTCTTTCGGGTTTGAGTCTTCCGACCGACGCCAACATGGGCGGCGCACGCCGCCTTGGAGCATGCCTGCCGCGTGATGCGGCAGGCGTCCGGCTCATAAACCTTTGACCGCGGAGGTTTGGTCATGAGGAGATTCGTCGCCCTTTTCTGCGCTTTTGTCCTGTCCGGGGCATTTGCCGCCGGCGCTCTGGCAGCAGATCTCAAATTGGACATCCCGCTGCCGCTCACCGGCGCCCAGGCCAAGTTCGGCGAGATCCAGAAGAAGTCCTACGAGATCGCCGCCGAGGAAGTGAACGCCAAGGGCGGCATCAAGGGCCAGAAGCTCGTCCTGTCCTTCGAGGACTCCCAGGGCAAGCCGGAGATCGCCCGGACCATCGTCGAGAAGCTCATCGACGACAAGAAGCAGCCGGTCATCGTCGGCGAATACTCCTCCAGCTGCGCCAAGGCCGTTTCCGCGGTGGCCGAGGAGCGCAAGACCCCCTACGTGGTCGTGGCCTCGGCCGCCGACGACATCACCCTGGGCGACAAGACCTGGACCTTCCGCGTCAACCAGGCCCAGGCCTTCTACGCCTCCAGCCTCATGGACTTCCTGGCCAAGGTGGTCCAGCCCAAGACCATGGTCGTCCTGTATGAAAGCTCCGACTTCGGCACCTCCGGCTCCGAGGAGATGACCAAGGCCTGCGAGAAGGCCGGAATCAAGATCCTCATGAAGGAGAAGTACGAGAAGGGCGCGGTGGACTTCAAGCCGATCCTCTCCCAGGTCAAGGCCGCCAATCCCGACGTCATCTACATGGTCTCCTACGTCATGGACGCCGCCCTGCTCATGCGCCAGATCAAGGAGCTGCGCATCGACTCCAAGCTGTTCGCCGGCGGCGCCGCGGGCTTCGCCATTCCCGAGTTCATCGACAACGCCAAGGACGCGGCCGAGTACGTGGTCTCCGCGACCCTGTGGAGCCCGCAGGTGACCTACCCCGGCGCCAAGGAATACGCCGAGAAGTACAAGTCCAAGTACGGCGACTACCCCTCCTACCACGGCGCCCTGGCCTACTCCACGATCTACGTCCTGAAAGACGCCCTGGAACGCGCCAAGTCCATGAGCCAGGAGGACATCCGCGCCGCCCTCAAGGCCACCGACATGATGACCGCCTTCGGCCCGGTGAAGTTCGAGGACAAGGACGGTTACAAGAACCAGAACTTCGTCGATCCCCTGGTGCTTCAGATCATCGGCGGCGTCCACCAGACCATCTGGCCGGAAAAGGCCGCCAGCGCCAAGTACGTCTACCCCCTCCCCAAGTGGCGCGACCGCAAGTAGGCTGACACCGGCCGCCTGGCCCCACGTGTGAGAGACGAACGCGAAGGAGTACGGGTCGATGGTCCAACTTGAGATCTTCCTGCAGACGCTCATCGCCGGCATCCTGCTGGGCGGGCTCTACGCCCTCATCGGCATCGGCATGACGCTCATCCTCGGGGTGATGAAGATCATCAACCTGACCCACGGTCAGCTGATGATGGTCGCCATGTACATCGCCTTCTGGATGTTCGAACTCTTCGGCATCGACCCGTACCTTTCGCTGTTCATCGCCCCGCCGCTCCTGTTCGTTCTGGGCATCGGGCTGCAGCGCTACCTGATCAACCCGGTGCTCAAGGTCGAGTCCATCCTGCCCCACAACCAGGTCATCCTGACCGTGGGCATCGGCCTCGTCCTGCAAAACCTGGCCACGATCTTCTTCACCTCCAACTACCGCTCCACCCCGGTGGATTACGCCACCACGGCCTGGTACCTGTCCGACATCTGGAAGGACGCGCCCATCGACGTCTCGCTGTCCATGCCCTGGACGGTCTCCTTCCTGCTCTCGGTGCTCATCACCGCGCTCCTGTGGTACTTCCTGGCCAAGACCGATACCGGCAAGTCCATCCGGGCCACGGCCCAGGACAAGGACGCGGCCCTGCTCATGGGCGTGAACGTGGCCCGCATGCAGGTCGTGACCTTCGGCCTGGGCGCCGCCCTGGTGGCCTGCGCCGGCTGCCTGTTCCTGCCCATCTACTACCTCTTCCCCGCCCTGGGCTCGCAGTTCACCCTCATCGCCTTCGTCATCACCATCCTGGGCGGCATGGGCTCCACGCCGGGGGCCATCATCGGCGGCCTGATCCTGGGCATCTTCGAATCCATGACCGCGACCTACGTCGGCATGGGCTGGGCCCCGGTGGGCCGCTTCGTCATTTTCGTCGCCTGTCTGGTCTTCCTGCCCGGCGGTGTGGCCTCACTGCTCAAAACCAAGAAGCTGACGAAATGAAACGCACCGCACCCTACCTCGTCCTCGCGGCCCTCGTCCTTCTGCCCCTGATGCAGTATAGCCCGGTCCTGCGCCTGGGATCGGACTGGATGCACGTCATCATCATGGCCATCATGTGGACGGTCACAGGCATGGCCTGGAACCTGCTCGGCGGCTACTGCGGCCAGGTTTCCTTCGGCCACGCGGCCTTCTTCGGCATGGGCTCCTACTGCGCCGCGCTCATGACCTTCCATTTCCAGGCCTCGCCCTGGTGGGGCTTCCTGGTGTCGATCCCGGCCACCGCGGCCATCGCCATGATCATGGGCTTCCTCGTGCTCAGGCTGCGTGGCCCCTACTTCGTCCTGGCGACCCTGGCCATCGGCGAGGTCATGCGCATCACCTTCGAGAACCTGGTGGACCTGACCAACGGCACCAAGGGCATCACCATCGTCCGCGACTGGGTGGACAAGACCCCCTACTACTGCATCATCCTGGGCCTGGCCGTAGGCACCTACCTGCTCATCAAGCGCATGATCGGCTCCAAGTGGGGCTACTATTTCGTGGCCGTGCGCGAGGACCAGGACGCCGCCGAATCCCTGGGCATCGACACCACCCGCTACAAGACCATCGCCCTGGTGGTCAGCGCCATCCTCACCGGGCTGGCCGGGGCCTTCTACACCGTCTACATGGGCTACATCGACCCGCAGGTGGTCTTCTCCCTGGGCGACATCTCCATCCTCATCATCATGGTCGTCATGGTCGGCGGCGTGGCCACCTTCTGGGGGCCGGCCGTGGGCGCGGTGATCATGATCGCCCTCTCGGAGTACATCCGGACCATCCCCTACCTGGGCACGGCCTACCAGACCTTCTTCGGCATCCTGCTCATCGTCATCATCATCTACCTGCCCAACGGCCTGGTCGGCGACTACAGGAAGCTCGCCAAGCTCTTCACCCGTAAAACTCCGGGGGCCGCCTAGCCATGGCCATTCTCGAAGTCCGCGACGTGTCCATGTTCTTCGGCGGCCTGGCGGCCCTGTCCAAGGTCACCTTCGACGTCGAGAAGGGCGAGATACTGGCCCTCATCGGCCCCAACGGCGCCGGCAAGACGACGCTCTTCAACTGCGTCAACGGCTTCTACAAGCCCTCCATCGGCCGGGTCGAATTCAAGGGCGAGACCGTCTCGGGCCTGAAACCGCACCAGATCTGCGCCCGGGGCATGGGCCGGACCTTCCAGGTGGTCAAGCCGCTGCAGCGCATGAACGTCTTCGACAACGTCCTGGCCTCGGCCTTCCTGCGCAATCCCGCCCGGGCCAAGGCCGAGAAGGTCGTGGAGGAGGTCCTGCTCTTCACCGGGCTGTGGGAGGACCGCGAGATCATTTCCAAAGGGCTGCCCCTGGGCAAGCGCAAGCGCCTGGAGATCGCCCGGGCCCTGGCCACCCAGCCGGAGCTTTTACTCCTGGACGAATCGTTTGCCGGCTTGAACCCCGCCGAGCTCGACGTATCCATCGAGATCATCAAGAGTATCAAGAAGATGGGCATCACCATCATGATCATCGAACACCACATGAAGGTCATCATGTCCATTTCCGACCGCATCGTGGTCCTCAACTACGGCCAGAAGATCGCCGAGGGCACACCGGCCCAGATCGGCCACAACCCGCAGGTCGTCGAAGCCTATCTCGGGGAGGCCGCCGATGCTTGAGATCAAGAACATCGACGTCTTCTACGGCGACGTCCAGGTCCTCTGGAACCTCTCCTTCCATGTGGAGGAAGGCGAGATCGTGGCCCTCATCGGGGCCAACGGTGCCGGCAAATCGACCACCCTGCGGGCCATCTCCGGCCTTCTGCGGCCCCGCACCGGCGGCGTCTACCTGAACGGCCAGGCCCTGCACACCCAGGAGCCCTTCCGGCTCATCGAGCTGGGCATCGCCCACGTGCCCGAGGCCAGGCGCCTCTTCGTGGAGATGAGCGTGGAGGAGAACCTGGACATGGGCAGCCTGCGCGGCGAGGCCCGGACCCGGCGGGAAGAAACCCGGAAGCTGGTCTTCGAGCTCTTCCCGCGCTTGAAGGAGCGCCGGCGCCAGGCGGCCGGCACGCTGTCCGGCGGCGAGCAGCAGATGCTGGCCATCGGCCGCGGGCTCATGGGCCTGCCCAAGGTCGTCATGTTCGACGAGCCCTCCCTGGGGCTTGCGCCCATCCTGGTGCGCGACATCTTCGAGATCATCAAGCGCATCCGCGCCGAGGGCAAGACCGTGCTCATCGTCGAGCAGAACGTCCGCCAGACTCTGGCCGTGGCCGACCGGGCCTACGTCATCGAGAACGGCAAGATCGGCATGGAGGGCACGGGCAAGGCCCTGCTGGCCGACGATCACGTCAAAACCGCCTACCTCGGCGTCTGAGCCGGACCACAGGAAGGAGTCGCGCCATGCTAGTCAGAGACTGGATGACCACCCACGTGCACACCGCCACCCCCGACTCCAGCGTCTCCGACGTCATGTATCAGATGCGGGAGAGGAAGATCACCCACGTGCCCGTGGTCCAGGACGAAGCCCTGGTCGGCATCATCTCCGACCGCGACATCAAGCAGTACATCCCCTCCAAGGGCACCTCCCTGGACGTCTACGAGCTGAACTACCTGCTGGCCAAGTCCAAGGCCCGCGACGTGATGAAGAAGCCCGTGGTCACGGCCACCCCGGAGACCCCGGTGGAGGAGGCGGCCATGCTCCTCCACGACCGCAAGATCGGCTGCCTGCCGGTGGTCGACAACGGCAAGCTGGTGGGCATCATCTCCGACCAGGACCTCTACCGCGTGCTGATCGAGATCAGCGGCGTGCGCTCCGGCGGCCACCGCGTCAGCCTGCTCATCGAGGACCGCGCCGGCTCCATCAAGGACGTGGCCGACGTCCTGCGCAAGCACGGCTTCAGGCTGCAGAGCATCATGTCCTCCAGCGAGAAGGCCCCGGCCGGCTACCGTTACATCGTCATCCGCACCCGCGGCGATGGCGACTTCACGGCCATGAAATCCGAGCTCACCGGGTACAACTACCCGCTGCTGCATATCGTCTGATCCCGAAACGAGCGCCAGGTCGAGGCCTGAAACCCGCCTGGCGCTGCTTCGGATAGAGGTCGCGTCCGCCTTCCTTGGTGCTGAAGGCCCGGTAATGCGGCACGCGTTTCCCGGGCGGGAGGGCTCCCTCCCCAGGCCCATATTCCGCTACTTCTTCAGCCGCAGCACGAGGCCCTCGACGGCCTCGCCGCCATCGGTCCGGCCGCAGGCCACCAGGCCGTTGCCGGTCTGGGCGGCCAGGCCAGCGCCGAAGGTTTCAGCGCCGCCGCTCTCGGGGTAGAGGAACAGCCCCTCGTCGGCAAAGCCCGTCTCCAGCTGGCCGCTGGCCAGCAGCCGGATCACCGCCAGCTTGGCCGCGGCCTCGTCATTGACGAAGCCCGCGGCCACCACCCGGCCGTCCGATTGCAGGGCCAGGCTCAAGAGCTGGTCCAGCTCCTCGTAGTCCTTGATAAAGGCGCCGTCGTCGGCAAAGCCCGTGTCCAGGCTGCCGGCGCGCTTGAATTTCAGCACCAGGAAATCCCGACCCCCGTCGCTCGTGGCGAGGTAACCGGCGGTGAAGATCGAGCCGTCCGAGGCGATGGCCATGGCCCAGGCCGCGGCCGTCTCGCCGTCCGGATCGGCCCAGCTGGCGTGGCCGCCCGAGCCGAAGCTCGTGTCGAGCTTGCCCAGGGCGGTCAGGCGCAGGACCAAGGCCTTGATCTGGTCGTTTACGGTCGAGGAGGTGAAACCGGTGGCGACGATGGTGCCGTCGCCGTTCACGCCGAGGCCGGTCAGCCGGCTTACGTCCCCCGAGACGTCGTCATAGACGCCGCCCGAGGCGAACGTGGTGTCGAGCGCGCCGGAGGCGGTCAGGCGCCAGATCTTGCCCGGGCCGGAACGCGTGCCCGAGACGCTACGCCCGCAGGCAACGATCTTGCCGTCGCCCTGCACGGCCAGGGCGTCGATGGAGGCCATGACCCCGTCGGCCAGGGGCACGATGGCCGCACCGTCGATGCCGAAGCTCGTATCCAGCACGCCAGTGGACGTCAGGCCCACGACGATCGGAAATATCCCGGAGGAGGAGCTGGTGTGGCCTGCGACGAGGATGCGGCCGTTCGAGGCGAGAGCCAGGGCCTGGCCCAGGTCGTCGGTGTTCACGCCGGCGGAATAGGTCACCACGCCGTCCTGGCCGAAGCCGCCGTCGAGGGTGCCGTCGGAGAGGTAGCGGGCCACCAGGATGTCGCAGTCCGTCGCGTTGTCGCAGACCGAGCCGGCCAGGACGATCTTGCCGTCGTCCTGCACCACGGCACGCTCGAAACTGACGTCCGCGCCCGAGGAATCGGGCAGGACGGCGAATCCGAAAGGATCGTTGAAGCTCTTGTCGAGCTTGCCGGCATCCGCGGAGCTGGAATCGGAGGAGGAGCCGAGGAGGTCGAGCTCGCAGCCGGTGCACAGGATGGAAAAGGCCATGAGCAGAGCGAGCAGCAGTCGGGTCATTGTTCACCTCCGCAGGTTGCAGGCCGGCAAGTCGCGCATACTAGCCGAGCCGCGAGGCCCGGGTCAAGGCGGCCCCAGCACGCTTCGGGGAGAGAATCGAAGAGCCGCCATGAAGTGAAAGAAGGAGGCGGACCGGCCGGGGAACCGGATACCGGACCGGCCGCCGCCTTTCGCTGCGGTTCTGGTGCTTCCCGCATCGGACACGGATCGCCCTCGGAACGCGGGACCAGCGCCCGTCTTGATCGATTCATCCTCCTTTCACCCTCGTGGCCGCCTTTCGGATTCCACCGCCCGCGGCCGTTTATTTTCCCGCGCTGTCCTGTGACCACGTGACCGGAGACCGCTGCACAATCCACCGATTCAAGCTTCTCTGCTGATTTGACCGGTTTTTTTCGCGTGTCAGGCCGTTCCTATCTGCCTCTTTAGCTTCTTTCGGCCCCGTTTAAGGCCATTTCCTGGTCACAGGGCGCACCACTCCCATTACCAAGCCCACAGACGTAAGCCTTTCTTCAGATTGAAGGCCATGGCGTTCAGGTAGAATTCCAGCTCGACCTTGGCCAGGCCTACGTATCGGCTTCGAGCGAAGCCGTAGAGTCGTTTGAGTGTGCCGAAGCTGCGCTCCACGATCGCCCGGACCTTGCTCACCAAGCGGTTGTCCAGGCGTTCCATGTCGGTCAACGCCCTGTTACGGGCCGCCTTGTGCATGATGCCGTCCTTGAGCCTGAGGCCGATGAGCGTCTCGCGGTTGGCCTTGCTGGCGTAGCCCTTGTCGGCGAAGACGTAGCCCTTGGCGGGCACGTCCGTTTCGAGCACCAGGCGCTCGAACTCGCCGGTGTCGGAGCGGTTGGCCGGGGTCACGTGGCCGCCGAGGATGAAACCGTCGCGCGCCTCGGTGGCCACGTGGACCTTGTAGCCATAAAACGCCCGTTTCCCCTTGCGCAGCCAGGCGGCCTCGGCGTCGTCGGAGTACGTGATGACGGCCTTGACACTCGTTTCGTCGTCCTCACCCTCTTCGCGGTCTTCGGGCATGATGTCGATGATCTTGTTCGGTCTCCTGGAGGATACGACCACGGTGGCGTCGACAATGGCGCCCTCGCGGACCAGGATGTTTTTGGCTTCAAGCTGCCGGTTGAGCAGGCCGAGAAGCTTGGTCAAAAGGTCGCGCTGGGCGAGGCTGGAGCGGAAGCGACAGATGGTGGTGGCGTCCGGGACATCGTCCTCCAGCGACAGGCCGGCGAACCTGGCGAAGGAGATGCGGTCGTAGAGCGCCGATTCGAGGGCCTCGTCGCTCAGGTTGTACCAGCGCTGCAGGAGAAGGATTTTGAACATG
>DIXN01000045.1 GCA_002428705.1 Desulfovibrio sp. UBA6079 | reverse complement strand
TGCTACAACAGATTCTCTTGGATGTCCAACTCGTTTTATTCTCTCTCCTGGAAATGCTTCCGATTATTCGTACGCACTGCCGTTGCTTAAAGAGCAAAAAGCTGATTGTGTAATCGCCGACAAGGGCTATGACTCGAACGAGATTGTTGATGAAGTCGAAAAAATGGGGGCAGAGCCAGTCATCCCTCCACGATCACATCGCACTGTGGCCAGAGACTACGACCGCTATCTTTACAAAGAAAGAAATTTGATCGAACGCATGTTTTGCAGATTAAAACAGTTCAGAAGAATTGCAAGTCGCTACGACAAACTGGCGTCGTCGTATCTTTCGTTTCTCTATGTCGCCTCGATTTCAATCTGGCTGGCTTAAATGTCGACAGGCCCTAGACCCACAATCGAATTTAAGCCAATATTTCCTTGGCGCTCAAAAATATCTCAGCCATATTTCGGACAGCACCGCCCTTTCTGTGGTCAATATATTTGAACAATTTTCTGCACCAACAGCTTTCCATGGTGCTCCAATCCCTTTACAAAAAGATAAATTGATTACTCATTTATACAAATGGAGTGACGGAAGCTTAATCGATATCATCACCTCCCGTCTTGAATTGGCATTTACATTAAGAAATCCGTCAGAAAAATCTCACTTATTGCCGCGCTTTATAGCTGAAATACAACAAAACTATGATTTAATTATTATTGACTGCGCACCAACTGAATCAATTCTCACAACATCTGCATATAAATCTAGCAGATATATCATAGTACCTGTCCGCCCTGAATTCCTAGCAACCATTGGCTTACCACTACTTGCAAGGTCTATTTCTGAGTTTAAAATGATACACCAAGATCAAAAAATTGACATTGCAGGCATACTATTTAATGGGAAAAGACGCTCCAACCCATCACCTGAGCAAATCAGTTCAACGCAAGACGTTATAGGGCTAGCTAAAACATACAACTGGCCAGTTTTTGATAATGAAGCGTATCATTCTGATTCATATCAAACTGGCTCAAGATCATCAGATCCAATCTTTTTGACACCCTACGCCAGGTCTTACGTTAAAAAAGAATTTAAGGCCGTCGGAAAAGAATTTCTTACAAAGATCGGTATGCCACAATGAACACCAAGCAGAAAAAGTTAATACTATCAATTTTACTTCTTAAAGAAGAATATAGTGATAAAGACTTTGCATTTGCAGTACAATTTTTTAATAAATTCAACTTTCCTATCAGGACAGACGCTGTACTTAATTTTCTATGCAAAGAAAGCCAGATAAAAAATAAGATAAAGAACTCAAACGGGGTACTAGCTGAGGATTTAGACAAGTTTTATAGCCAAATTGGCGACAGTGAAAAAGTTAATTTATTAAAAGAAACCACAAACTACATAATGAACGACAATATCTTTGGTGATACCGCAGAATTAAAAAGATTTTTTTCAAAATTTAACAAGAATATAGCTACTATAAAATCAAAACCTTCAACAATAAGGGATATTGTTAAATATTTATCAACATTGCCAATAGTTGAAATAAGGACCGTTCTGGCTGACATTGAAAAATACAGCCGTACAAAAAATAATGACCCGTATCTTTCGTTGTCAAAATACATCATTGATCAAAGATAGATACAATGCATCATTAACATGGCTATCTCCCTCACTAAGTCTCATCATGCGATTTCAAGCAATTAGAACCACCTCTTCTTGATGAAGAACAGCACCCCGACGACCGAGAGCAGGCCGGCCAGGGTCATGACCAGGATGAAGGCGTGCTGCTCGTGCTGCCAGGGCAGCTCCACGTTCATGCCGAAGATGGAAGCCAGCAGGTTCGGGATCATGAGAATGATGGTCACGCCCGTTAAGAGCTTCATCACCGTGTTCACGTTGTTGGAGATGATGGAGGCAAACGCGTCCATCATGCCGCTCAGGATGTCGGAATAGATGTTGGTCATGCCGATGGCCTGCTTGACCTCGGTCAGGGCGTCGTCGAGCAGGTCCAGCTCCTCCTCCTTCAGCTTCAGCACGTGGGAGCGGGACATGCGCTCCATGATGATGTCGTTGGCCTTGAGCGAGGTCATGAAGTAGACGAGGCTTTTTTCCAGGTTCAGAAGCCGGAAGAGCTCCTCGTTGCGCATGGCCTTTCTGAGCTCCTGCTCGAGCAGGCCGGTCATGCGGTTTAAGTCCTTCAGGTGCGAAAGGTAGGTCAGCGCCATGCGCTGGATGATCTGGATGGTGAAGCGCGTGCGGTTGGCCGGATTGAAGGTGCGCACCTTGCCGTCCTCGAAAAGCCTGATGATCTCGCTCTCGGCCCGGCAGACGGTGACCACGTTGTGCGCGGTCAGGATGATGCCGATGGGCATGGTGGCGTAGGGCACCTCGGCGTCCACGTTCCTGACCGAGGCCCGGATGACGATGAGCTGGCTGCCGTTGTCGGCCTCGATGCGCGCCCGCTCGTCGATGTCCAGGGGGTCGGAGAGGAAATCGGGCGGGATGGCGAGCGCGTCGGCCACGTGGGCCAGTTCGCTCTCGCTCGGATTGACCAGGTTGATCCAGGCCCCGGGGACGAACTCCTGGATGCGGGTCAGACGGTTGTCCTCGGTCGTGTAGATGGCCAGCATGGCCCCTCCGGGCGCGCACGCGCCGGTCGGACGATCTCGGGAAAATGAAACCCAGCCGGTCGGACGGCAAGCGTCCGCGTCAGCCGGATGGTGATCCCGGATCGTAGGGGGCCTTGGGAACCGGACGGATGAAGGTTGCCGGAAAACGGCAAGTGGCGAGCTTGGACATGGTCCACCTCCGGATGATCCGCCTCGGGCGGCCGGAGGGGACTTAACGGATCAGTCGCGCTCCGGCCGACGGGAGAAAACGTCCTGGCTTCCGGTCACGCGGAAGCCCGCACATCCTCGACTACTGTCGCCTGTATCCACGCAAAAAGCCTCAATGGCAGTCGGTTTACACGCCTCCCGGACCTCCGGAAGACAGCGGATAGTCGCCCTCTCGAGGGAAAAAGGCAAGCGGAAATCAGCCCGGCCCCGGCCCGCAGGCCCGGCCCTTGGTCTGGAACAGGAGGTGCAGAATCTTTCGAACCTTGTCCGAAAAAATCTTGTCCGACAGATACGTCCCGGCCACGCGCTTGCTGATCTCGGCCAGCGTCGGGTAGGCGTGGACCGCGCCGGCCAGGCCGGTCAGTTTCACCCCGCCGCTCAACACCGCGGACCATTCGCCGAGCAGCTCGCCGGCATGCAGGCCCAGTATCTGCACGCCCAGCGGCCGCTCCTTTTCGTCCAGCACCAGCTTCAGCTTGCCCGCGCTCTCCCCTTCGGCCAGGGCCCGGTCGTTGCCCCGGAACTCCTCCGTCACCACCCGGATCTCGTGCCCCGCGGCGTGCGCCCGGCTCTCGTTCAGGCCGATGCTGGCCAGCTCCGGGTCGGCGTAGGTGCACCAGGGCAGCCAGGTGTAATCGGCTTTGCGCGGCAGGCGGAAGACCGCGTTGGCCACCACCACCCCGCCCTCGTACCCGGCCGCGTGGGTGAACTGGTGCTCCCCGGTCACGTCGCCGGCGGCGAAAATGTGCTTTGCGCTGGTGCGCAGCCGCGCGTCCACCGTCACGCCCTTCTTCCCCACCGCCACCCCGGCGTTCTCCAGCCGCAAGCCCTCCACGTTCGCCCGCCGGCCCAGGGCCACCAGGATGTCCGCGGCGCGCACCACCTCCTCCCGGCCCGCGCGCACCACGACCACCTCCTTCAACCCGCCCGCGCGCCGCACCTCCTTCACGCTCGCCTCCAGCAGGAAGCTCACCCCTTCCCCCTCCAGCGCCGCCTGCACCGCCTCGGCCATGTCCCGGTCCTCCCGGGACAGGATCTGTCCGCTTCTTTGCACCACCGTCACCCGGCTGCCCAGCCGGCAAAAGGCCTGGGCCATCTCGATGGCGATGGGGCCGCCGCCGAGCACCACCAGGCTCGCCGGCAGGGCACCCAGCGAAAAAAGCTCCCGGTTGGTCAGATACCCGGCCTCCCGCAGTCCCGGCACCTCGGGCACCGCCGGGCTCGAGCCCGTGGCCAGCACCCATTTGGCCGCGCTGGCCCGGCCCTGCCCCCAGCTCACCTCGTGCTCGTCCACGAACCCCGGCTCGCCGTACGCCACCCGCACCCCCAGCCCGCAGAACCGCTCCTCCGAGTCATGGCGCTGGATGGTCGCGATCACCCCCCGGATGCGCTCGGCCACCGCCCGGAACTCCACCGGCCCCACGCTGGCCTCGGGCAGCCCATACCTCCGGGCGTTCCTGACCAGATGATAGACCCGCGCCGTCTTGATCAGCGTCTTGCTCGGCACGCAGCCATAATGCAGGCAGTCCCCGCCCAGACGGCCGTCCTTCTCCACCAGGAGCACCCTGGCCCCGAGCTGCGCCGCGCCCGCGGCCACCGTCAAGCCAGCCGCCCCGCCGCCGATCACGCCCAAGTCGTAGTCGTATGTCGCCATATGATGTCCTTGGTGTCCGAGTCCGCGCAGGGGCGTTGCCCCTGCACCCCGGTGTCCGAGTCCGCGCAGGGGCGTTGCCCCTGCACCCCACAAGGGGGAAATGATTTCCCCCTTGACCCCCTCGGCTTTGCCGCGATGCAGCCCGGACGCCGGGTCCGGGCTGCATCGCGGCAAAGCCGGGGAGGTCCAGGAGGGAAGCATTCCCTCCTGGTGGGGGTCCAGGGGGCAAAGCCCCCTGGCCGCCGGAGGCCATATCAGCGCCCGGTGCCGGCCTTGCGGCCGCGCCACCAGCCGAGAAATTTCTTGGCCGCCAGGGGAAAAAGGCCCAGGGCGGCAAACGAGGCCAGGAGCGAGGGCGAAAGGATGCCGGCGAGGGAGTCGAGCCGGCCGAGCTGGCTGCCGGCGTTGATGAAGACCAGGGTGGCCGGGAGCATGCCGAGCTGGGAGACCCAGTAGAAGGTGGGCAGCGGCATGGGGGTGAGGCCGAAGAGGAGGTTGACGACGAAGAAGGGGAAGACGGGGATGAGGCGGATGGAGAAGAGGTAGAAGGCGCCTTCGCGGGCAATGCCGGCGTTTATCCGCGCGAGCTTGTCGCCGAAGCGGGCCTGGACCAGGTCGCGCAGGAGGTAGCGGGCCAGCAGGCAGGCCAGGGTGGCGCCGATGGAGGAGGCGAAGGAGACGGCGACCAGGGCCGGCAGGAAGCCGAACAGGGCGCCGCCGGCCAGGGTCATGACCGTGGCGCCGGGGAGGTTGGCGGCCACGACCAGGATGTAGAAGAGGAAGTAGGCGCCAAGGACGGCGGCCGGGCTCTGCTGGTAGAGGGCGGTGAAGCGGGCCTGGGAGGCTTTCAAGTTGGCCAGCGTCAGGAAGCGGTGGAGGTCGAAGGCGAAGAAGGCGGCGATGAGCGCGGCGATGAGGGCCAGGAGGAGGAGGCGTTTGACGCTGCGCGGGGTCACGGCCGGAGCTCCGGGGGGAGGTTGTCGAGGGCTTTCAGGCCGTAGGCGGCGGCGCCCCACAGGCCGGCGTCCTCGTTCTGGTTGAGGCGTACGGGCATGGCCTCGAGCAGGCTGCGGTATTTGGGCGAGTCGAGGAACTCCTGGCGGAAGTGCTCGTTGTCCACCAGGTAGGGGTTCTTGGCCGCCACGCCGCCGGAGACGAACACCCCGCCGCGGGCGACTACGGTGAGCGCGTAGTTGCGGGCGGCGCGGGCGTAGAAGCGGGCGAACCAGGCGGTGGTTTCGGAGTCCGGGCCGATGGTTTCGGCCACCTCGGCCGGGGTCATCTTCCGGCCGGTGAGGAATTCGTGGAGGAAGCGCAGGCCGCGGCCGGAGACGACGATGTCGCCGTAGGGATAGGGCGAGTCGGTCTTGGCCAGGAGGTAGCGGGCGTAGTCCAGCTCCTCGTTCAGGCGGAAGGCGAAGGCGGTGTGGCCGGCTTCCGAGGGCAGCGGCAGGTAGCGCGCCGCGCCGTCGGGGATGAGGGCGCAGTGGCCGAGCCCGGTGCCTGCGCCGATGACGGCCACGGGGCCGTCAGCCTCGGCGCTGCCGGATTTGACCAGCCGGGCTTCGGACGCCGCCTCGGTCAGGCAGCCCAGGCCCTGGGCCACGAAGTCGTTGACCAGGAACATGCGGCCGGGGCGGTATTCGGGCAGGCCGGTCAGGTCGATGTCCCAGGGCACGTTGGCCAGGTGGGCAAACGTCCCGCGCTGGACCGGGCCAGGCACGGCCAGGACCACGGCCGCGGCCTCGCCGGCGGGGAGAGCAAGCCGGCTGTCGGCGGCCTGGTGCAGGAGCGCGCGCAGGGAGCGGGCCTCGGCGGTCTTGAACCGGACCAGGTCGCGCAGGGCGAGCCGGCCGGAGTCGGTGGCGAAAACGGCGAAGCGGCTGTGGGTTCCGCCGATGTCGGCGGCGAGGATGGCGGCCATGGGGCCTTATACACGGTTCCGCCGCCGGGAACCACCCCAATGTGGCGAAGCGGGTCTGTTTGACCCCGTCCGGCCGGCCCGAGGGAGGTGGGCGCGGGCCGGCCGGACGGGGCTTCACGGGGGATGCTAGGCCGGGTTGTCGGCGGGAAGCTGGGGCGTGGCGCCCTCCTGCCCAGAAGTGTCCTGGCGCTCGGGGCGCTCGGACACGGGCTCAAGGGCGGGGGCCAGAGCCCGGCGCAGGAAGTCCCTGGCCGAGGGCACGGAGCAGATGGAGCTTTTCGCGGTCATAGTGGGTCTCCTTGTCAGCTCATGAGTGAGCCGATCTGGTAGACGCCCACGGCCAGTGCGTAGGCCAGGGTCGTGTTGAAGACCAGGGAAAATCCCGCCCAGCCCCAGGAGGACTCGCGGGCGATGGCCACCACGGTGACGAAGCACGGGGCGTAGAGCATGATGAAGATGATCAGGCTGACCGCGACCATGGGCGACCAGGCCGCGTCCCCGGCCAGAAGCTCGGACAGGCCCTCGCTCTCCTCGGGATCGACCTCGCCCAGGGAGTAGGCGGTGCCGAGCGTGGAGACGATGACCTCCTTGGCCGCGACGCCTCCGATGAGGGCGATGGAGGTCCGCCAGTCGAAGCCGGCCAGCTTGGCCGCGGGCTCGATGAACAGCCCCAGGCGGCCGGCGGCCGAGTGCTTCAGGCCGGCCTGGGCCTCGGAGTGGTCGATTGCGGCCAGGGCCTCTTCGGAGCCGGCCTCGCCCAACTGGCCGGCCTCGGCCTGGGCGCTCACGGTGGCGCGCTGGGCCTCGAACTCGGCGGCCTGGTCCTCGGGCAGCCCGGGGAAGGTCAGCGCCGCCCAGAGCAGGACCGAGATGGCCAGGATGACCGTGCCGGCCTTCTTGATATACTGCCAGGTGCGCTCCAGGCCGTGGATGAGCACGCCGCGCAGGGTGGGCAGGCGGTAGGGCGGCAGCTCCATGACAAAGGGCGTGGCCTCGCCCTTTATGATCGTCCCGCGCAGGAGCTTGGCCACGAGGAGGGCCATGGCCCAGGCGGCGAGCGTGATGGCGAACAGCGTCTGGGCCTGCCAGGCGGAGAAGAAGGCCGCCACCAGCAGCAGGTAGACCGGGAGCTTCGCCCCGCAGCTCATGAACGGGGCGGTGATGAGCGTGGCGATCTTCTCTTTCTTGCCGCGCAGCGTGCGGGTGGCCATGACCCCGGGCACGGCGCAGCCGCCGGCGATGCCGCCGGAGACGATGAAGGGCATGACCGAGTTGCCGTGCAGGCCGAAGCTGCGAAAGACCCGGTCGAGCATGTAGGCCATGCGGGCCATGTAGCCCGAGTCCTCGAGCACGGCGATGCCGAAGAACATGATCAGGATGTAGGGGGTGAAGCCGAGCACGCCGCCCACGCCGTCGATCAGGCCGGAGACGATGAGCGAGCGCAGGAGCCCGTCGGGCATGGCCGCCTCCACGGCGCCCGAGGCCCAGCCGAAGAGGCCCTCCAGCCAGCCGGCCGGGGTCTCGCCCAGGGCGAAGACGATCTCGAACAGGCCGTAGAGGATGGCCAGCATGACCAGCGGGCCGAGGAGCCGCTGGGTCAGCACGGCGTCCAGGCGCTCGGAGACAACGCGGCGCTGGTGAATCCCGTCCTCCCGGACCACGCCCTGGCGCACCAGGCCCGCGACGTAGCCCCAGCGGGCGTCGGAGACAAGGGCGTCGGCATTGACCCCGAGCGTGGCCAGGCAGTGGGCGTCGAGCTTTTGGGCCATTGTTTCGAGCTCGGCGGACAGCGGGCCGGCGGCGCGGCCGCGGGCCTTCACCTCCTCGTCGCCCTCGATGTACTTGAGGGCCACCCAGCGGGCCGGATATTTCGAAAGGAAGCGCTCGGCCAGGATGCGCGCGGTCATCTCCACCAGGCTGCGATCGATGTCCGTGCCGTAGGACAGGACGAGCGGCTGGCGCGGTCCCTTGGCCGCGGCCAGGGCCAGGGCCTCGCGCACCAGGTCGTCCGTGCCCTTGCCCTCGCGGGCGACGGTCTCGACCACCGGCAGGCCGAGGATCTCGGCCAGGCGGCCGGTGTCGATCGACCGGCCGAGCTTTTTCACCTCGTCCATCATGTTCAGCGCCAGGACGAGCGGCACGCCCAGCTCCAGGAACTGCACGGCCAGCACCAGGCCGCGATCGAGGGTCGTTGAGTCGATGACCTGGACCACGGCCGCGGGCCGCTCCTCGACCACGAAGCGCCGGGCGACCAGCTCCTCGTCGGAGTAGGCGGTCAGGGAATAGGTGCCGGGCAGGTCGACCACGTGCACCTCCTGGCCGGCGACGGTCAGATGGCCCTCGCGGCGCTCCACGGTGACCCCGGGGTAGTTGCCCACCCGGGCCCGGGCGCCGGTCAGGCGGTTGAACATGGTGGTCTTGCCGGAATTGGGGTTGCCGGCCAGGGCGATGGTCGTTTGGTTGCTCACTTGGCCACCCCCTCGAACTCCACGGTGATGTGGTCGGCCTCGCCGTTGCGCAGGGTCAGGATGGAATCCTTGAGGCGTACGGCCACGGGGTCGTTCAGCGGGGCCTTGCCGATGACGGTCACGGCCGCGCCGGGCGTCAGGCCCATGTCGCGCAGGCGGCGGCCGAGCTCGCCGGCGGCAGTGATGGCGGCAATGGTCGCCGGTTGGTCGTAGGGAATCTGGCGCAGGGGCTTGATCATTACGGTCTCCTTCCTCTTGGTGTGCTGCTCATGCCGCGTGCTTCGACGTCCGCACCCGGTTCGCTCGAGGACAGGACCGCGGGCTCCGGGGGGAGTGGTGGACGCAGGAGACTCTTTAATGAAAACGATTCTCACTGTCAATATCTTTTGGCGCCATGATGACAAGATTCACCCGGCCGCGCCGGGACGCAGTCCGCACTCTCGCCGTTGCGCCGGCGGCGGCCGGCAGGCGCCGCCCCGCTGGCGGATGTCGGGATGATCGGAAGGAAACGGGTGGTGGAGCGGAGGTGCGGCCGGGGTCAGGCCATATACGCCGCAACCGGCCGGGGCAGGCGGATGATGAAGGCGCTGCCGCAGCCTGGGCGCGACTCGGCCCGGATGGTCCCGCCGTAGTGCTCCACGATCTGCCGGCAGATGGCCAGGCCCAGGCCCGTGCCGAGCGGCTTGGCCACCGGCGCTTCGCACTCGTTCGGCTCGTTCGCCTGGTAGAAGCGCTCGAAGATGCGCGAGATATCCGCCTCGGCGATGCCCGGACCGGTGTCCTCGACGCGGATCTCGACCGCGCCGTCGTCCCGCGTCGCGGCCAGGCGCACGTGGCCCTCGCTGGTGAACTTGGCGGCGTTGTGCAGGAGATTGAAGAGCACCTGCTCCAGCCGGTCGGGATCGATGGTCAGATTGCCCAGAGTCCCGGGAATGTCCGAGCGCAGCGCCACCCTGTCCGGGGCGGCGAACAGGCCCTCGGCGGCCCTGGCCATGCGCGCGAGAAACGCGGACAGGTCGAGCGAAACGTCGCGCCACTGCATCCGGCCGGACTCGATCCGGTTCAGGTCGAGCAGATCGTTGATCAGCCGGGTCAGGCGCTCGCCTTCGTGGTGGATGATCTCGAAATTCGCGCTGAACTCCCGGGCCTTTTCCTCCAGGCCCGGATCACCGGCGGCCAAGGGCTGGAAGGTCCGCCTGAAGACCTTGTGCATGAGCTTGGCAAAGCCCAGTACCGAGGTCAGCGGCGTGCGCAGCTCGTGCGAGGCCGAGGACAAAAAGGTGGACTTCTGGCGGTCGAGCTCCTTGAGGCCCAGGTTGGCCGTCTCGAGCTCCCGGGTCCGCTCGGCCACCTTCTCCTCCAACTGGTCGTGGGCGCGGCGTAGCGCGGCCTGGGCCTCGTGCTGGCGGGAGATGTCGATGAAGCTCTCGAGAATCAGCTCCCGGCCCCCGCGGCGGATGGTCGTGGCCGATTTCAGAATGGGTATCTCCCGGCCGCCGTACCCCAGGAGCGCGCGCTCCGAGACGTCGAGCTTCTGCCCCAGATCGGTCAGCGGGCAGCGGCCGACCTCCGCCGGGCAGACGAGCCCGTGGCACACCTCCCCCACGACCTCCTCGCCCCGGCGTCCCATCATGCCCAGGGCGAAGGAGTTGGCCTCGACCACCCGGTGCGTCCCGGGGTCGACCAGCAGGATGCCGGCCTGGATGGAGTCGAACAGACCGGAGAGGAAGGCGTCCTGCTCCTCGATCGCCGCGAGCTGGGCCGAAAGCCGCTGCCTGCTCCGCTCGATCTCGTCCAGGGCGCCGTTGAACTCCCCGGCCAGATGCGCAAGCTCGCGCACGCCTTCGGGCTTGACGCGCAGGCTCAAACTCTCGGACTTGCCGATGTAGGCCACCTGCCGGCCGAGCCGGCGCAGGGGGCCGGCGATCCGCCGCTCGAAGAGGACCAGGAGGACCAGGCTGCAGACGAGCCCGGCCAGGGCCAGGGAAGCGAGCGCCGTGCGCACGGTGCGCAGCCCCTGGGCATAGGCCTCGCGTCCCGTAGTGACCGTGAGGACCAGGCACGGCGCGCCGTCGATGTCCCTGACCAGAGCGCGGCCGACGACTTCGTCCGCCCCCATGGCCCTGATGTCGGGACGTTTCCCCGTCTGGAGCCCATCCCCGGCCGTGCCCGTGAGGCCGAGTGCTGGCCTTTCGTCAAGCGGCCTGAAGCCGATCCGCAGCCGGGTCCGCGACTCGAGCTGCCCGACCAGCGCCTCGTCGAAGAAGCGGCCCATGACCAAGAGGCCCCGGTGCCGGCCAAGGCCCTCGGAGGTCAGGATGGGCTCGACGGAGGCCAGCAGCGTCCCTGCCGGCAGCCGCACCAGTCCCCTTCTTCCCCGGGGCGGGCTCTGGCTCTCGAAAGCATCGAGAAACCTGCGGGCCGCTTCCGCGGTCCCCTCGGGCAGTTCGCTGAACATTCCCCGGTCGCGGTCGAAGCCCTGGCCCCAGACGAGGCGTCCGTCGAGGGCGAAAAAGGCCAGGATGTCGAGCTCCTGGTCCCTGAACACGTTGGGCACGAGATTGGCGCTGACGAAATCCTCGTTTTCGTCCAGCATGAACTGGTAGGAGTCGTCCCAGGGAGCCCAGTCCAGGGCCAGCTTCTGCAGGCGTTCGAGCTCCGTGCCCAGGGCCTGTTCGGCCCGGGCAAGGTCGTGCTCCATATCCCTGGTCTCGAGCTGCGCAAAGCCGCGCAGAATGATCTCCTGGGAAACGACCCAGACCGAAACCAGCAGGACGATAAAGGTTATTGCAATGATCAGCAGCGTTGTCTTGCGCAAACTCACGTTCAAACCTCAGGAGGAGCGATGGCTCTGTCGCGAGCCAGTATTTACATTTTTCGATCGCTAGACAAGTGATTGATAGACGGACGCCGCACAACGCCCCCGCCGTCTTGTCCTCCCGGCCCCGGATCTGTTAGTTTATTTGATACGAACGCCGCAACGCGAAGGAGACCCCATGGATCGCTCCATCTACCTGACCACCGTGCCCATCGAGGAGGCCGTGGCCACGCTGGCCACCGCCCTCGACCGCGAGCGCCTGGTCGGCACCGAGACCGTGCCCACCCACCTGGCCCTCGGCCGGGTCACCGCCGCCCCGCTCTACGCCAAGGCCTCCAGCCCGACGTTTCACAGCGCGGCCATGGACGGCTACGCCGTGGCCGCCGCCGACACCTTCGGCGCCCGCGAGGGCCGCCCCCTCTCCCTGACCAAGGGCCGCACCTGCCACGCGGTCAACACCGGCAACGTCCTGCCCCCGGGCACCGACGCCGTGATCATGATCGAGCACGTGGTCGAGACCGGGCCGGACACCCTGGCCATCGAAGCCCCGGCCTTCCCCTGGCAGCACGTGCGCCGCATCGGCGAGGACATCGTGGCCACCGAGCTGATCATCCCCCAGCACCACGAGCTCACGCCCTACGACCTCGGCGCGCTCCTCTCCGGCGGCATCTTCGAGCTTACGGTCTTCGCCCGGCCGGCCCTGGCCGTCATCCCCACCGGCGACGAGGTGCTCGATTTCACCCGCAAGCCCGTGCCCGGACCCGGCCAGGTCATCGAGTCCAACTCCGTGGTCCTCTGCGCGCTGGCCCGCCAGCACGGCCTTGCCGCCGAACGCGTCCCGCCCGTGCCCGACAACCCCGAGGAGCTGTCCGCGGCCGTGGCCGAGGCGCTGGCCTCAGAGGCCCACATCGTGGTCATCGGCGCCGGCTCCTCGGCCGGGGCCAAGGACTACACCCGCCGGATCATGGAGCGCCACGGCAAGGTGCTCATCCACGGCATCGCGGCCATGCCCGGCAAGCCCTCACTCCTTGGCGTCGCCCACAACGGCAAGCTCCTGGTCGGCGCCCCGGGCTATCCGGTCAGCGCCGTCGTGGCCTTCGAACGGCTGCTCCTGCCGCTGGCCCTCTGGCTCGGCCGGCGGCACGGAGCCGAGCGGACCCAAGTGCCCGTCATCCTGTCCCGCAAGCTCCCCTCGCGCCTGGGCCTGCGCGAGTTCGTGCGCCTGTCCATCGGCCGGGTCGGTGACCGCTTCGTCGGCACGCCGCTGCCCCGCGGCGCCGGCCAGATCACCAGCCTGACCAAGGCCCAGGGCGTGATCAGCGTGCCCGAGGACACCGAGGGCCTGGAGGCCGGCGCGAGCGTCAACGCCGAGCTCTTCGTGCCCCGAAGCGAGCTCGACCGCACCCTGGTCGTGGTCGGCAGCCACGACAACACCCTGGACACCCTGGCCAACGAGCTCATGGGCCTGCCCGAGCACGTGCGCCTGGCCTCGACCCACGTCGGCTCCATGGGCGGAATCACCGCCCTCAAGTCCGGCTCGGCCCTGGCCGCCGGCGCCCACCTCTTCGACCCCGAGAGCGCCGACTTCAACTTCCCCTCCCTGGCCAGATACGCCCCGGAGCTGGAGCTTGCCGTCATCAACCTGGCCATCCGCCACCAGGGCCTGATCGTCGCCAAGGGCAACCCCAAGGCCATCCGCGGCGTCACCGACCTGGCCCGCGAGGGCGTCACTTTCATCAACCGCCAGCGCGGCGCCGGCACCCGCATCCTGCTCGACTACCACCTGAAGACCGCCGGCATCCTGCCCGCCCAGGTCGCCGGCTACGACAAGGAGGAGTCCACCCACATGGCCGTGGCCGTCAACGTCCTGACCGGCACCGCCGACTGCGGCCTGGGCATCTTCGCCGCGGCCCAGGCCCTGGGCCTCGACTTCGTGCCCCTGGCCCGCGAGCGCTACGACCTGCTCATCCCCAGCGCCTACCTCGACGACCCCCGCATCGCCACCCTGCTCTCGGTCATCCGCGACCCGGCCTTCAAAACCAGGATCGAAGCCATGGGCGGCTACGAAACCACGCTCACCGGCCAGGCCATGCACCCCGGCCAGGGCCTCGGCGCCTGAGGCCTCCGGCGGGCAGGGGCTCTGCCCCTGCACCCCGCAAGGGGGCTGAGCCCCCTTGACCCCGCAGTCTGAAAATCGAAGCCCCTTGGCGCGAAGAACGCCAAGGGGCTTCGATTTTCAGCTTGGGTGACTAAGGGTGGATCATATCCCTGACGAAGACGTTGAACAAAGTCAGAAAACACCGCCGATGAGGATGAAAAAGGGGCCGGGGCGCGCGGATGTCCGGTCGCGGGGCTGCGCATCCAGCCAGAGTCGACCTTTTCTCACCTCGTGGCGGCTTTGTTCTCCCTCCACGGCCCGGCCCCGGAGACAAGGATGTCCTCGTGTACCCGCGCGAATCCCGGTTTCGGGCCGGGGTCTTTCCCCGGCCCGATACCGGGAACCGAGGGGGTCCAGGGGGAAATCATTTCCCCCTGGTGGGGGTGCAGGGGGCAACGCCCCTGCCCGCCGGAGGCGTTAGAGTTTCTTGTGGCAGAACCACCAGTCGTAGCAGGTATGCTCCTTCATGCGCGTGGCGGCGGCGGCCACGGTCTTGGCCGGGGGGACGATGGCCTCGTCGCCGATGAGCTCGTTTCTGGGCCAGTCGGCGGGCAGGGCCACGCCGTTGGCGTCGGAGGTCTGGAGCGCGGTCACGGCCCGGACGATCTCGTCCATGTTCCGGCCGATCTCCTGCGGATAGTAGATCATGAGCCGCAGGTTGCCCTTGGGATCGACCACGAACACGGCCCGCACGGTGTTGGTGCCCTTGCCGGGGTGGATGAGGCCCAGCGTCTCGGCCACCTTGCCGGTGTCGGCGATGACCGGGAACTCGATCTCGGTCTTCAGGTTGTCCTTGATCCATTCCACCCATTTGATGTGGGAGAAGACCTGGTCGATGGACAGGCCGATGAGCTCGCAGCCGAGCTTTTTGAACTGCGCCAGGCGCTTCTGGAAGGCGTAGAACTCGGTGGTGCAGACCGGGGTGAAGTCGGCGGGGTGGCTGAAGAGCACGAACCACTTGCCCTTGTAGTCGCCGGGCAGGTTCTTCTCGCCGTGGGTGGTGAGCACGGTGATCTCGGGGAAGGGATCGCCAAGGAGCGGCATGTTGGCCATGGGAAACCTCCTTATACGTGACGCCGCGGCGCGGCCGGGTCCGGATAGTGGCGCTGGCATAGCACGGGCGGATGATTTTGGCTATGGAAAGGCGGATCCTTTGCACTTGCAATTGCGCGGCGTAACATTGACCGAATATTGCATGACATATAGAAAGCGGGAAAGCACCATGAAGTGGGGAGGGTCCGCATGCAGCCGGATAAAGCCGCTTTTCTGCGCGACGTCGAGGCCTGCTTCGTCTCGGGCGCGATCGCCACGCTGGCTTTTTTTCTCTATGCCCTGCCGGACATGCTAACAGTCCTTCCCAGATACTTCGGCATCCTGGGAACCTGGCGGATCGCCCTCAACTCCCTGGCCAGCTCCCTCCTCTGGGGCGGTCTCGCCGGCCTCATTTTCATCCTGCCCGTCCTGCGCGGCCGGCCGTACCTCAAGGGCTTCGTCCTAGCCGTGCTGCTCACCCTCGACGGCCTGATCTTTTCCGCGGTGCGGCTCCCTCCTCCCGGCACGCAGCTTTCCCCCTCGGTTAGTGTCGGTGTTCCCTCCCTCGCAGACATGGCCGTTGGGTTCGTATACGGCTTTGCCATGCGCGCCCTGCCCTGGGCGCTGGGCACCGCGTTTCTCCTGCACAAGGTCTTCAGGGCCAAGGTCTGACGCACCACGCGACGATCTTCCCCCGTCTTTTTCCGCTCCCCTTGCCGCGCGCCGCAAAACATGTTTACTATCCGAGGAGGTATCCGCCTCAAACCCCGGAGATCGTCATGACCGGTTCGCAGCGCAACATTGTCAACTGCCTCCTCGCCGGCGCCGTGGGCGGGCTGGCCAACGGGCTCGCCCTGTGGCTGCTCGGAGCCCTGGCCGTGACCACGGCCCTGGGTTTCCGCATGACGCCCATGCTCTCGCCCATGTTCCTCCTCAACCGCGCCTTCTGGGGCGGACTCTGGGGACTGGTCTTCCTCCTGCCCCTATTGCCCGGCCGGCCCTACCTGAAGGGTCTGGTCCTCTCGCTCTTGCCTTCGCTGGTCATGCTCGTGGTGGTTTTTCCCTTTCGCTTCAACGCCGGCATGTTCGGCCTCGGTCTGGGCAGCAGCGCCCCGCTCTTCGTCCTGGTGCTGAACGCAGTCTGGGGCCTGGCCACCGCCTGGACCCTTCTGCAGCTGACCCGCCGGAGTCCCGTGTAGGCCGACGACGCGGCCCGCCCCCGGACCGGGCGGCCCGGCAACGCTGGCGATTGTGACCGCACGGCCTGCAAACCGACGCCGTCCTGCAACCTTGTCCTGCCATGTGTGCCGCTTGACCCACTCCATGCCCGCGAAACCCTTCCGGAGGTCTCCATGAGCGGCAAACGCACCCTGTTCGAGTGCAAGGAAACCAGGCTGACCGCCACCCTCGGCGACATCCTCCACCAGCTCGCCGACGGCCTGGCCCAGGGGCGCATCGAGCTGCGCGACGACTGCGGCCAGGTCAGCGCCCCGATCTCGCGCGAGGCCAAGGTCGAGCTCAGCATCACCGAGAAGCCCGGCGACCGGGGCACCAAGCGCAAGCTCGCCCTCGAGGTCAAATGGCAGCTGCCCGCCGAGCGCCCATAGACCGCCGTCCGTGACCAAGACGCTTCAGACGTGTCACCGTTTTGCAACCATGGGCCGGACGGGTATGGTATCCTGCCATCCCAGTTGAACTCCATCGTGGTCTATCCACCTCAAGGAGGAACCATCATGCAGGAGAACCACCGGCAGCGCTTGCTCGAGATACTCGACACGTGCGTGGTCCAGATGCGGACCGATGACGGCAACGGGGCGCCGCTCCTGGCCCAGTGCCCGGACGAGAACGAATACGCCTCGCGCCTGGCCGAGGCCGGGCTTTCCTTAAGCCTCAGGCGGCGGGCCGCCGAGCGCCGCTGGGCCATCGAGCGCGCACTCAAACGCCTGGAGGCAGGCGAATACGGCCTGTGCGCGGAATGCGGCGAGGACATCGGCCAGGCCCGGCTCGCGGCCAACCCCACCGCCGTGCTCTGCGTCCTCTGCCAGGCCGAGCTGGAGAACCGCCCCCGGCACGGGGAAGACAGCTAGCTCCCGCCCACCTTCACTTCCGGGTGACGCCGCCATGGCTTTCATGCTATGGCGGCCATAACCCATGACGGCCCGGCGGCACCGGCCGCCGGCCGCCTCCAGCAACGACAGGAGTTCACGCCATGTCCGTGAAAAAAATCCTCATGCTCGTCGGCGACTTCGTGGAAGACTACGAGGTCATGGTCCCCTTCCAGATGCTGCTCATGGTCGGCCACACGGTCCACGCCGTCTGCCCGGGCAAGAAGGCCGGCGACAAGGTCGCCACCGCGGTCCACGACTTCGAGGGCCATCAGACCTACAGCGAGAAGCCCGGCCACAACTTCGCCCTGAACGCGGACTTCGAGGCCGTGGATGCCGCGGCCTACGACGCCCTGGTCATCCCCGGCGGCCGCGCGCCCGAGTACATCCGCCTGAACCCCAAGGTCATCGAGATCGTCCAGGCCATGGCCGCGGCAAAGAAGCCCATCGCCGCCGTCTGCCACGGCCAGCAGGTGCTGGTCGCGGCCGGCGTGGTCAAGGGCCGGTCCTGCATGGCCTACCCCGCGGTGAAACCCGACCTGGAGACCTCCGGCGCGACCTACATCTGCGAGAACGCGACCTTCTCCAACGCCCACGTGGACGCAAACCTGGTCACCGCCCCGGCCTGGCCCGCCCACCCCGAATGGATGCGCAAGTTCCTCGGCCTGCTCGGCTCGACCATCGAGCCGTAAATCTGGCGTAAAAGAGGTGGGGAGGAGGCGGGAAACCCCTC
>DIXN01000020.1 GCA_002428705.1 Desulfovibrio sp. UBA6079 | reverse complement strand
GCAAAACGGTGACCACCACGACCGCCTACTTCCGTTCTCGGCGAGTGATTTGATCCGCTGCTCAAAACAACAATATTTGAGAAAAGAGCTTTACAAAAAGACAATGATTTCTTTGGCCTGCAAAGTAGTCGGATAATTCGGTGCCAACCCGGGGATCGGTCTGAATGGCCATTACTCGTACCCTCCTGACAGTCTTCCTGCTCACCATCTTTCTCGCCGTGGGAACGGAGGCCCGGGCCGCGGCGATACGACTGAACGGCCCTGATGAGGGCAACGCCGGCGTTGTGGGCGCTTTACTCAGTCCGGACGGCCGCACTGTAGTCTATGTTGTCCATCACTATTCTGGAGTAACAGAGAGTCTTTTCAGTGTGCCCACCAGCGGAGGGACTCCGATAGAACTCTACCCTCCGCATGGAGTAGGAGACGAAATCAGTTTATACGGCATCAATCAAACAAATGATGGGGTTGTTTTTTCTACCTCAGAAAATTATCTTTTCGATGCCCTTTATTGCGTATCGATAAATGGAAAAGAACGTATAACGTTAGATTCTTCTTGCTTTAATAAAGGTGAAAACTGGGAAACATATCTTACGCCGGATGGCAATTCAATTGTAGCCGTTTCCAATGAAGCTGGAATATATTCCATCCCTTGCAATGGCGATGCCGCTATCGAGTTGGTCAGCGCGAGCGAATGTTATTTTGTAGCCTTCAATTCAGATGCCAGCAAGATTATTTATAGAGTTAAGCCTGATGGAGCTCATTTTGGAAAATTGAACATTGTACCGGTCAGCGGTGGCGAGTCGATCCAGTTGACTGACTACTTGCCAGGCGAGTCTTTAAAGCAAGAGAAAATAAGCCCTGACCTGCGACGATATGTTTATATGGCCCAAATAAACCCTGCTTACGGTCCTGTGTCGCTTTACAGCGTATCGCTCGAAGACGGTTCTGTGGTCATGCTCAATGCGCCATTGGTTGAAAACGGCGATGTCCATGATTTCAATATAAGCTCGGACTCGAAGCGGGTGGTGTATCGGGCCGATCAGGACACCGATGGTTTTGATGAACTTTTCAGCGTGCCCATTTCCGGAGGGGTGCGTGTCAAGCTTTATACTCGTGTTCAAGGTATGGGGAACGTCTCTTCCTTTGCCGTGAGTTCGGATGGCTCATTTGTTGTATATATGGCTTATAGCCACTATGATGATGATAATTATATTTACCGCGTGCCTATCGATGGTGGAGATTCTGTAATAATAAGTCCACAACTCAAGGAATATGAGCATATTATTTGGTTTGAAATGAGCCAAAAGAGCGACATTTTGGCATATACTTTGTACGACGATACGACATATGCCAAGAATCTCTATGGTATACCCATTTCTGGTGGCACGCCAGTCAAGTTGACTCAATTTGAGGTCATGCCGAGCTGGGTCACCCAGTTCGGTTTCACGCCGAATGGGGATCGTATTGTTTATCTGGCTGAGCACTATCCTTATTGCAAAGAGATGTACAGCGTATCATCTATTGGGGGACGTCCAGTCAAGCTATTCAGCCTTGTGGGATATTGGTTGTGGATCAATTTGCCGACGAGGTTCACAGATGGAAATCGGGCGATCTTCTCTGCGCAAGTAACTCAGGACGGTTGGCCGGATTTGTATAGCGTTCCCCTCTCCCCGATTAACTTGCAGCAGCTTCTCTTGTTGTTGGACTAGTCGGAGTCCCCCCTCGCCGCCCCCTTCTTCCCTCTCGCCGGCGTTTTTCCTGATTTCTCGGCGAGGGTCGTGATCGGCCCGCCGGTGAAGATCGAAAGATCCGGCCGGGCGGCCTGATCACTTTCATGGCTGTCTTTTCGACTGATCTTCGTTCCTGCGCGCGGCATGACCCGTCCTTGGCCATTCACGCTACAAATCGAAGCCCCCGGCGCATCAAGCGCCGGGGGCTTCGATTTGTAGACTGCGGGGTCCAGGGGGATCATCCCCCTGGCGGGGTGCAGGGGCGGCGCCCCTGCCGGGGTCTGGGGCAGCGCCCCAGCTTACGGCAGCGAGACCACGCAGGCGAAGGCCGAGCCGTGCTGGGCCACGGTGTGCTCGGCGCCCACGGACAGGATCTCGCGGATCTTCTGGCCGCGGAAGAGCATGTTCTCGCGGGCCATGTCGCGGACCTGCTCCTCGACCTCGGCCAGGCGGCCCTTGGAGGAGTACTCCATGATCAGGGCGCAGTGGTTCTCGTCCTCGGGGAAGGCGATGGCCACGGCGGCGGCGATGGTCGTGCCCGGGGTGGAGTCGGTCAGGCCGGCGTAGGCGATGGGCACGAGCGCGCCCTGGGGCAGGGGCATGGGGTCGATGCGCCGGCAGTGGGGCGGCAGGATGGAGGACAGGCGCACCAGGTTGGTGTTGCCCACGCCCGCGGCCAAGAGCGCGCGGTCGAAGGCGCACAGGGGGTACTTGGAGTCGCCGGAGCCGGCGCCCAGGAAGAAGCGCTTGGGGACGAGGAGCCCCTGGTTGTGGTCGGCCATGGCCACGCCGGAGGCCGGGAAGTTCTGAGGCATGTAGCTCATTTTATGACGCCCTCATGAAAGGTCGATGGGTTCACGTACCGTTGTAACAGCCTAGGACTTGGCTCTGCCGCCCATGGCGTCGGCCTCGAACTGGGGAGGCGTGTCCATGGTGTAGACCCGGGTCTCCCGGGCCACGGCGTCGCGCAGGTACTTGGGCGGGCTCATCAGCCCGCGCAGGGTCAGACCGTCGAACATCAGGAAGTTGCCGGTGGTCTTGGCCGCCAACAGGTCGTCCACGGCCGCCGGATCGGGGTTTGCCTCGATCGGGGCGGCGCTGCCCATGACGTAGCCCCAGGGCGAGCCGTAGGCCGCGATGGGGGTGATGAAGTGGGCCACGTTGGGGAAGACGGCTTTGACCGTGTTCACCAGGCCCACGTGCAGGTCCTTGCGGGGCGGGGCGACCGGCCCGGCCTGGACCACGAAGTAGCCGTCGGGTTTCAAGGCCCGGCGGCACTTCTCGAAATATTCCTTGGTGAAGAGGGCGTAGCTCGGCCCCTCGGCGATGGGGTCGGACAGGTCGGAGATGATCACATCCCACTGGCCGACGGACTCGTCGAGGTAGACGAGCGCGTCGCCGACCACGAGCTCGGTGCGCGGGTCGTCGAAGGCTCCCTGGTGCATCTCGGGCAGATGCTCCTTGCAGGCCTCGACCACGATGGGGTCGATGTCGACCATGACCACGCGCTTGACGCTCTTCCATTTGAGCGCCTCGCGCACCGTGGCCCCCTCGCCGCCGCCGAGGACGAGGACGTTCTCGGGCGCGCCGTGGTTGACGCAGGCCACGTGGACCAGCGGCTCGTGGTAGAGGAATTCCTCGCCGGTGCAGGACTGCCACTTGCCGTCGAGCACCAGGGCCTTGCCGTAGAGCCCGGAGGAGACGATGTGCATGTCCTGGAACTCGGTCTTCTTCGAGGCCAGCACTTCCGACACCCCGTGACAGTAGATGTCGTGCGGGGAGATGTATTCGTAGACCCAGAGGTCCGCGTTCAGTCGAGCACCAGACATTTCTCTCCCTCCTTGGCGCAGGCGATGACCGCCTGGTGGTATTCGTCCGCGGCCATGCCGCGGGGAACGATTTTGAGCGTGTAGTCCGCGGCCTTCAGGTGCCGGACGATGAACTCGCAGGCGCGCTGGGGCTGGGCGTGCTCGCCGCAGGTGAAGATGTCCACCGCGGCGTAGCCGTGCTCGGGCCAGGTGTGGATGGAAATGTGGGACTCGGCCAGGAGCGCCAGGGCGGTCACGCCATGGGGCTCGAAGCGATGACTGGTGAGGTTCAGCAGGGTGGAAAGCGCTGTGCGGGAAGCCTGCTCGATGCCGCTGCGCAGATGGGCCTCGTCGTCGAGCAGGTGGAAGGGGCAGCCATTAATCTCCAGAATGCAATGCACACCAACGGTCGGGTGGGTCACCTCTCATCCTCCAGTAGGATTCGTGGTCAAACACAAAAAAGGTCCTCGGGGCCAAGTTCAGAGTAGCAGGGTCGGAAGGCATACAACTTCCCGTTGTGGGGGTTCCGGTCCGGGAATTTCCCGGTCCGGGGGGGACTGTCGGTCGAGCCGCTGGGTCCCAAAGAGAGTGCGCCATATATACGACAGGGGCGGCAGTTGTAAAGCGGAAAAGGATCGATTGAAAACAGTTAGGGATTTGAATATAACGTCAGGAATTTGTTTCAAAAGGCGACTTTTTCACGGCAGGAGCTGGCCCGGCCGTGGCAGGAGGAGAAGATATGCTGGAATGCTGTGAACCCCGGGCGCCGGCGGCGGTGCTGCCGCTTGAGCGGACCGGGGTGTGTGGGGCGCTGCCCGTGCCGCCGGCGCCGGTGGTGGACGAGGCTTTGGCCTTGTCCGGCCTGTGCCGGGCGGATCTGACCTTCGGCCGGCTGCTCGTGCCCGCCGGGCGGCGGGTTTCGCTGGCCGAGGCGGCGGGCGGAGCGGCCATCGGGCTGACCACCTCCGATCCGGACGTCATGAAACGGCTGATCGGTCTGTCCGATGCCGACATCCGTGCGGGCCGGGCGCGGGCCACGCGCCGCCGGCCGCGGCTGTCCCCCGAGGCGCTGGCCGGGCTCGAGCCCGACTCCCGCGAGGCAGCGGACGAGCTGGCCGCGGCGCTCGAGGCCTACTGCTACGCTGACACGGACGAGACGGGCCTGTACCGCGAGCTGCTCATCACCAGGATGGCGCCGTTCACCGCGCTCATCGCGGCCTTCTCGCGGGTCGAGATCGCCCCGGGCGGGGTGCTCGTGGTCAGCGGCGCGCCCGCGCTCGTGGTCGCGGACGAGATCGTCCTGCACCAGGGCGGGCGCATCGATGTCTACACCCACTGCCGCTTTGTCGCCGATGTCCTGACCAAGAGGGAGGCGGCGGCATGAACGCCCAGAGCGAGCTCAAAGGCTTGAGCCGGCGCCAGGCCCTGGTCCACCTGGGCGCGGTGGCCGGTCTCGGCGCGGCCTGGTGCATGGGGCTGTGCGACCTGGCCCTGGCCATGCCCCAGGTGATCGTGGTCGCGGGCCAGGACGTGACAGTCAGTCCCCAGAACCCGCTGATCTTCGATTCCGGCCAGACGACCCAAGTGACGTACGGCACCATCACCATCATGCAGGGCGGGTTTCTGACGGCCGTGGGCTCGCCGCTGAACCTGAAGGCAGACAAGCTTGTCAAGACGTCCTGAGGGAGGGATCATGCTCGGCGATATCAACATCCTGGGCCGGGACGGCCCGGCCGGCGCAAACGGGCCGCACGGCAACCAGGGCCAGATCGGCCCCAACGGCACGAACGCGGCCTGCGACTGCTGCGGCGGCACGGTTGCCTCGCAGGCGACCATAGGCCAGTCCGGCACCGCCGGCAGCGACGGCGGTCCGGGCGTGACCGGCGTTGACGGGCAGACAGCCGCGGCCGCGGTGTTCACCTTCGGCTCGATTCAGGGCTCGATCACCGTGGTCACTGCCGGTGGCACCGGCGGAGCCGGCGGCGAGGGCGGCGACGGCGGATGCGGCGGCCACGGCGGCAACGGCGGCGACGGCAGGTCCTGCGGCGCCTATCGCGCCTCCGGCACCGGCGGCGGCGACGGCGGCGACGGCGGCAACGGCAGCACCGGCGGCGCGGCCGGCAACGGCGGCGCCGGCGCCGTGGTCAACGTGATCTACGGAACGATCTCCTCGGGCGACCATGTGATCGGCGTCACGCCGGCCAGCCAGGGCGGGGCCGGCGGCGCCGGAGGCGTGGGCGGCATCGGCGGCCTCGGCGGTTCCGGCGGAGCCAACGGCGGAACTCCCGGCAGGAACGGCACGGCAGGAAGTCCCGGAAACCCGGGTGTGAAAGGTGTATCCGGGCTGCCCGGAGTGGTCTCCGTTCAAAAATACTCGTGAGCAGCATGAGGGGATGATCCGATGAGCAAATTGCGTGACCTGGGCGTGGCCGTGGCCGGCCTCGCCGTCCTCTCGGCCTGCGACGACGACAGCTCCGATTCGGGCATGGATCCGCGGGCGGTGGGCTATTTCCAGACCTCGGACGCCGATCTCGCGGTCGAGGAGGTCTCGCCGGGGAAATTCAGGCACACACGCCTCTTCCGGCGGGTTACGGGCCTTCCCGACGTCTCCGGGATTTCGGCCTGCACCTATGCGGAGGGCGAGGAGGCCGTCTCGGTGGTCTTCACCTACGACCTGCAGAAGAGCGGCACCTACGAGGCCGTGGGCGTCTACCAGCTCGCCGGCGGCGGCTCCTGCGTGGTGCACGCCTCCGGCAGATGCAAGGCCAGCGACGGCATCATGATCTTGAGCGGCCAGGAGCTGCGCTACTCCTTCAGCGACGGCGATCAGGTCTGCCACCTGCGCCAGCTGCGCAGCCACGCCGCGGCCAAGGAGGGCGAGGACCTGCTCTTCACCGGGGACGAGTTCGACTGGCTTTTCGGCACCTGGAGACTCATCGACAATCCCGAGGAGACGCTGCAGATCGGCCGCGACCCGCGCCAGGTGGTCCGGCGGCTCATCCGCCACATCGGCGGGGCCTACGACAACGTCCCGGACGGCACGGTCTGCGACTACGTGCAGGTGGGCCGCAAGCCGCACGTGTTTGCCCACGTCATCGACGGCGAAACCCGCTATTTCCTCGAATACCGGCTGGTCGAGATGCGGCTCAATGGGGAGTCCGCCGACGACCCGATCTGCCGCATGTTCCGCGAGTACGAGCTGGCCGATCTCGACGAGGAGCGCGGCGAGGTGCGCCTGCTGATCGAAAAAGACGGCGAGAACCTGGTGGTCGACGGCACCAACATCTACACCAAGGCGGGCTGAGAAACCTCAGCCCGCCGATCGGGCCAGCCGGGCGAGCGTGTCGCGAAACGCGTCCAGCTCGATGGCGCCGACGATTTTTTCCTGCCTGCCCAGCCGGGCCAGGATGAAAGTCGGCACGGCGGTCAGGCCCACGGCCCGGGCCCGCTCGCGAACGGCGGCCAGGCGCGGCAGGTGGCGGCCGTCCGCGAGGCTCGCGCCCAGGGCGGCCAGGTCGAGCCCCGCGGCCGCGGCCACCTCCAGGACAACCTTTTCGTCGCCGATATCCTTCCCATCCCGGAAATAGGCCGCAAACATGGCTTCATGGAAAGGAGCGAAGCCCCCCTGGTCGCGGGCCTCCTCGCCGGCCAGCAGCGCCAGGCGGGAGTTGGACAGCCGGCGGCGGGGGGCGAAGGTGAGCCCGAGCGGCCGGCCGCGCTGGGCGAGCACCTCGGCGAACCAGGCCAGATCGGAAGCCTCGAAGCGCTCGGCGAGCTCCTGGCCGCCTGGCTGGGTCTCGGGGTGCAGCTCGTAGCCGAGCCACTCGACGTCAAGGGGGAACTCCCCCGCCAGCCTGTCGACAATGACCTTGCCGACCCAGCAGAAGGGTCAGACGTAATCCGAGAACACGGTCAGGGCGATGGCCATGCGACCTCCATGAGTTACCAGCCGCCACCTCCGCCGCCACCGCCGCCGCCTCCGGACGAGCCGCCGCCCGAGGAGCCGCCCGAGGAGCGGCCCGGAGGGCTCGAGCTGGCCGCGATGGAGCCGGCGAAGGAGGAGCCGAGCGAACGGCTGAAGGCCGAGGGGCCGCGCAGCTGCCAGTGGCTGCCGCTGTACCAGCCCGGCTGGTGCCGGCCGATCTCGCGACCGGCCTCGTTCATTTCCGCGGCGAAGCGCTCGGCCCATTCCTGCTCCACGTCCAGGGCCAGCGCGTAGGCCAGGCCGGCCTCGAAGACCTCGGGCGTGACCTTGGGCGGGTTGAGCGCGGCCAGGCGGTCCTTCTCGGCCACGCAGAGAAAGAGCCTGTAGCCCTCGATCTGGTCGAGCAGCGTGCGGCCGAGGCGGGTCGGGGCTTTCAGCAGGTGGTAGAAGAGGAGGTCGGCGCCGACGGTGGCCGCGAAAATCACGGTCGCCGGCAGGGAGAGGGTGGTGGCGAAGACGTAAAGCCCGCCGATCTCGGCCAGGAAGAAGGGCGTGGCGAAGACGGTCGTGGCCAGCGCGGAGGCTCGGCGTCCGAAAGTGCTGGCCGCGCGCCAGGTCTGGGGCAGCCTGGAGGCCAGCCCGTAGCAGGCGAAGGACCAGAAGCTCAGCCAGACGACGAGGCCAACGGCAGCCGCGGGTTCGTCCGCGGCCCAGATGATGCCGCCCAGGATGCAGACGGTCAGGACCATGCCGGGCACGAGCAGGTGCCGGTTGGTGACGAAGGCTTTTGTCTCGAAATTTCTGACCAGAGACGTGCGCAGGGCGTCTTCCGCGCCCTGGACCCGGCGATGGCTGCCGCGGGCGAAACTCAAGCTCTTGCCCCCGGAGAACAGCGCAGCCAGGAGCTTGCCCTCGTCGGTGGCGAGTTCCCGGCCCGCCTCCTTGCCGGTGGACGCGACGGCATAGTCGTCGCCGCTCTCCTTGATGCTCAGGTAGCCCTTGACCGCAAGTCCGATCAGGGCCGCGGCCAGGGCCTTGTGGTCGAAGCCCAGGCGCGACAGGTAGCGGCAGGCGGCCGGGGAGAGGCCCTCGGGCGGGCTGAACAGCGGCACCACCGGGCCGGCCTCGGGGTCCCGTCCGGCCGTGAACCAGGCGTAGAGATACCAGCCCAGGAGCAGCACCAGGCCGGCCCCGGCCAGCATCGTGCCGGCGTTGTCGGAGAGGAGCCGGCCGAGCTCCTCCTCGCGGCTCGGCTCGGCCACGAGCCCCTTGGGCCAGGCGACGGCGACGGTCAGGCCCTCGTGCGGGGCGAGGGTTTGGGTGGCGGTGAAGGCCACTTCGCCGCCGCCCAGCGGCTCGATCTTGGCCGCGCGCCCGGTGGACCCGGCCGGGCCGGTGTAGGCCGCGCTCTGCAGGGGGACGCGCGCGCCCGGGGGCAGGGCGACCACGGCCCGGACCCGATCGATGGGAAATATCCAGCCGTTGCCGGTCACGTTCCAGTAGAGCTCGTCGTAGTCCGAAAAGAAGCCGAGCTGGCGGGTGGTCTCGTACGCCAGGCGATAGACGTGCTCGCCGTCGGGGATGACGACGTCCTTGTCGCCCAGGTAGACGCGCAGGCCGTTTGCCACCATTTCGCTGTGCCAGGGCTCGGGGCGGCCGTCGCGCTCGGCGGACAGGAGGGTGAAGCCCACGCGCACGCGCTCGCCCGCGCGGCCGCGGTAGTCGGTGGGGAAGTCGCGGTAGATGCCGCGCCTGATCTCCCGGCCTTCGCTTCGCACCCGGATGGTCTCGGTGACGCGCAAGCGCCCGTCGGGCTCGACGACCACCCGGCTGTCGAAGGACAGGATGCGCTCCGCCGCCCGGCCCAGGCCGGGCAGCAGGCAGATGAGCAGCAGCGCGGCGGCCAGGCGGCGGCCGAAGGTCGGGGCGGCCATGACCGGCGGCTAGTAGGTCTTGAACAGCGCGGCGTAGAGCACGTAGAGCCAGCCCAGAATGCCATGGATGATGGCCCAGAATATGGACTTGTTCAGGGTGAAGGAGACGGCCATGGCCAGGGCCGCACCGAAGGTCAGTCCCTGGCGGATGATGATTTCGCGGTAGACGACAGCCATGTGGACCTCCAATGTTTGTGCCGGGAGCCTAGCCGTTTTCGGCCTGCTTGGGAACCGCCGGACGGGCTGGCGAGGCGGGCCGATGTCTGGTATGTCGCGGCCATGTCCACCTTTCGTCGCATCCTGTTTCTGGCCTTGCTTCTCTGCCTCCTTCCGGCCGCACTTCCGGCCGCGCCCAAGGTCATCGTGGCCGGGGAGGAGGCCCAGCCAGCGGTATCCTCACAGCCGCCGGTAGAGCTCTACGTCACCGCGGGCTGCCCGTACTGCCGCCAGGCCGAAGCCTACCTGAAGGAGCGCGGCGTGGCCTTCGTCCGCTTCGAGGTGGACAAGGACAGGGCCGCGGTCAAGCGCATGAAGCGGCTGACGAGCGACCAGGGCGTGCCCTTCATCCACGCGAACGGCCGGGGGCTGACCGGCTTCTCCGCGCCGGCCTACGACCAGTTCCTGGAGGAGGCGCTGGGGCTGCCGTAGAGGTCCGGCTTGCCATGGCCGGCGTTGCCGGGTAAGCCGGCGCCATGCTCAGCCGCACCTTCATCCACCTGCCCGGCGTGGGCCAGGCCACGGAGCGAAAGCTCTGGAAGGCCGGCGTGGCCTCGTGGCAGGACTATCTGTCCCGGGAGGAGCTTCTTCCCGCGGCCCGCCGGGGCCTGGTGGCCCGGGGCCTGGCCGCGTCCGAGGAGCGCCTGGCCGCCGGCGACGCCGAGTGGTTCGCGCAGAGCCTGCCCGCGGCCGAATCCTGGCGCCTGGCCTCGCACTTCATGGCCCGCGCGGCCTACGTGGACATCGAGACCACGGGCCTGGGCGAGACGAGCCACATCACGGCCATCGCCCTCTACGACGGGGAGCGCGCCCGGACCTACGTGCACGGCGTGAACCTCGAGGCCTTTGCCGACGACATCCGGGCCTTTGATCTCCTGGTGACCTTCAACGGCCGCTGCTTCGACGCGCCGATCATCGAGCGCGAGCTGAAAATCCGCCTGCCCAGTGCCCATGTGGACCTACGCCACGTGCTGAAAAGCGTGGGCCTGCGCGGCGGGCTCAAATCCTGCGAGAAGCAGCTGCGCCTTGACCGCGAGGAGCTCGACGGCGTGGACGGCTATTTCGCCGTGCTTCTCTGGCACGAGTACGAGACCACCGGCGACCCCGCGGCCCTGGAGACGCTGCTGGCCTACAACGTGGCCGATGTCCTCTCCCTGCCGCATCTCCTGGTCCATGCCTACAACGAAAAGCTCGCGGCCACGCCCTTTGCCGCCGCGCGCCTGCCCGAGCCAGCGCCCGGGGAGAACCCGCACACGGCCGACCCGGCGCTCATCGGCCGGCTGAAGGCGCGCTACGGGCTTTACGGCCGCTGAGCGGAGGAACGGCAGCCGCGAAGGGGAGGCCGGTCGGGCGCCTGCCCGGGCCGCGGCTGATTTCCGCTACTCGCTGAAGCCCGGGGGCAGGGCGCCTTCGGGCAGCTCGCTCGGAGTCTCGGGCAGGGCCGGGACCGGGGGCTTCAAGCTGAGGCTCAAGCCCGCGCGCGCGGCCGCCTCGCGGTAGCTGCCCGCGGCCAGGCGCAGGGCGCCCTTGGCCGCGACCACGATGGCCTTGTCCCCCTTGGCGTCGATCGCCGGGCAGTGGTGTTCGCAATAGCCGCAGCCCGCGCATTTCTTCTCGTCCACCAGCGGCACGCGCACCGGATTTCCCGCCTGCGGAACGAGGCTGACCGCGTCGAAGGGGCAGACCTCGTCGCAGACCAGGCATTTCTTCTTTTTCTCCCAGGCCAGACAGCGCTCGCGGACCACGATGGCGCCGCCGGTCTTCATGAAGATGCGCTCGCCGGGCGCGGACCCGCGGATGGCCCCGGTGGGGCAGGCCGCGGCGCACCTGTGGCAGCGCGGATCGCAGGGGCCGACCTTGGGCGTGAGCGCCGGGGAGAAGAGGCCGAGCGGCCCGGCGGCGAGCCACAGGGGCTGCAGGGTGTTGGTCGGGCAGGCCACCTGGCAGGCGCCGCAGCGCACGCACCGGGCCAGGAAGTCCTCTTCCGGCCCGGCGCCGGGCGGGCGCAGGGCCGGCTCGAAGGTGGGCGCGAGGGGACCCAGGAGGGCCAGGCCCGCGCCGGAGAGCCCCGCGGCCAGGAGCGCGCGGCGGGCCGGGAGCGCGACCGGCGCGGCCCCCGGCCCGGGGGAGACCGGCAGGTAGGAGACGGCGCCGGCCGGGCAGATGGCCTGGCACTGGCGGCAGAGCAGGCAGTCGGCCTGGCGGGTGAGGGTCGGATCGGCCATGACGGCGCCCGTGGGGCAGGTTTTCTTGCAGGCGCCGCAGGCCGTGCAGGCCGCGCCCACCCGGCGCCGGATCGGGGCCAGGCGGGCGAGGAGCCCCAGGGCCGCGCCGGCCGGGCAGAGCCGGGCGCACCACAGGCGCGGGGCGAGGCGGGAGAGCGCGAAGAGGCCGGCGAAGAAGAGCCAGACGAAGCTCAGGGTGGCGTAGGCCGGGACCTTCGTTACCGCGAAATAGAGGCCGTGGGCGCCGAGCCGGCCGGCCAGGGGGCGCAGGACGGCCAAGCCCTGGTCGGCCAGGAAGGCCAGCGGGGGCGTGAGCGCCTGGCCGTAGAAGCGCGCGGCCAGCGGCAGGGGCGCGGCGAGGAAGACCAGCGAGACGCCGAGGGCCGCGGCGCCGAGGATCACGGCCAGGAGCGGGACGTTCAGGCGCGGCAGGTCGATGGCCCGCCGCTGCCGGCGATGCAGGAGCGCGTCGGCGGCGTCGATGGTCGTGCCCAGCGGGCAGACCCAGCCGCAGAAGGCCCGGCCGAGGACAAGGCCCGAGGCCAGGACGAAGAGGCCCGGAACGAGGCTCGCGCCCAGCGTTCGGGCGGCCAGCGCCGTGCCCAGGGCGGCCAGGGGATCGAGCCGGAGCAAGAGGTCCGGGGGCAGGAGCGCGCCGCCGGCCAGCCAGCCGGCCGCGGCCAGGAGCATGATGAAGGCGGCCAGGACCGTGCCCTGGACCAGGCGGCGCAGGCGCATGGCGCATCGCCCCGGCTAGAGGCTCACCTGCCTCACGCTCAGGTTCTCGAGGTCCATGCGCCCCAGGCCCCGCTCGGCGGCCAGGCGGACGTGGCGCACCTGGCGCGGGGCGAAGCGCTTGCCGTACCACTCGAAGGCCGAGACGGCATAGGAGTCGGCGGCCACCGGGTCGGCAGAGGCGATGACCGTGTCGGCGGGCAGGACCTTGCCCGGGCCGGAGGGGCCGTTGGTGGACAGCACGCGGGTGGCGTCGATGACCGTGAGCCGGGCTTTCAGGCGCGAGTTCAGGTCCACGATGGCCGTGTCCAGGTCGTAGCGCGAGTGCATGGGCGAGCGGTCGAGAACCAGGCCCATCATGCCCTTGAGCGACAGGCTGACCCCCGTGGACGAATGGGACTTGGCCACGGGCGCGGCGATGAGCACGTCGGCGGAGAGCACGTCGGCCATGATCCGGTTCTCCTTCATGTCCACGCCGTCCGGGATGTCGGCCTGCCTGAAGAAGCGCTCGGCGGACAGGCCCTGGACCAGGCCGGAGCCGAGCTTCTCGCAGGCCGCGCGGATGCCCGAGCCCTCCAGGCACTCCTCGGTTTGTTCGAGGGTGTGGTCGAGGATCAGGACCCTGGACGCGCCGGCCTCGGCGCACAGGGTCGCCAGGGCCAGGACCACCCCGGGGTGGGTGGTGGTCCCGGACTCCGGGCCGCGGCCGAAGCTCATGTTCGGCTTGATGACCACCTTGTTCCCGGTCTTCACGAAGCGGCCCATGCCGCCGAGCAGCCCCACCGCGGCCCGGGTGGCGGCCTCGGCCCGGCCGGTGACCACGGCCAGGTCGGGCTCCGGCGCGGCCAGGACCGGGGACGGCAGGAGCAGGCCGGCCCCTCCGGCGGCCAGGCAGAAGGCGCCGGCAGCCTGGAACTTCAGGAACTCGCGTCGCTTCATGGCGTTCACCCTCCGAAAGCTATGGCCAGGGTGCCGCAGAACATGAAAAGAGCCCCAGCCATACGCACTTTTACGTGTTTTTCGCCGAAGAGCAAGCTGCCGTAGGCCACGGAAAAGAGTCCGGAGAGGCGCTTGACCGCGATCATGTAGGCCGCCTGGACCAGGGACACGGCCCAGAGGTGCGTCAGGTAGTGGGCGCAGGACATCGCGCCGCAGAAAAGCCCGGCCATGGGCCGGGAGAGCACCGGCCCGAGTCGGACCCGGCCGAAGGCCAGAAGCCCGAGCAGGCAGGCCACGTCGAGGATGGGGAAGAAGACCAGGCCGGCGAACATGGGGTTGGTGAGCAGCACCATGCGTTTGCCGACCACGGCCGAGAGGGCGTAAAGGGCCGAGGCCGCGAGCATGAGCCGCGGCCCGCGCTCGCGCAGCGGGGCTTTGAGCGGCGCGAGCCAGTCGCCTTTCTCGCGCGCGTCCAGGTTCAGGACGTAGGAGCCGGCGACGATGGCCGCGATGCCCAGGATGCCCATGGCTTTCAAGGTCTCGCCCAGGATCAGCCAGCCGGTCAGGATGACGAAGGCCGGGGTGAAGGACAGGAGCGGCATGACCAGGGAGAGGGGGGACAGGCTGAGGGCGGCCATGTGGCAGAGGAGGCCGGCGCCGTTCACGGGCAGGAGAATGAGAAGCGTCCACCAGAAGGCCGGGGGCACCTCCTGCGGCACGGGCAGGAGGGGCAGAAGGGCCAGGAGGAAGGGCAGGGGATAGAGGAGCGAGGCCGCTGCCAGCTCCAGCGGGCCGAGGTGGCCGAAGAATTTCTTCAGCAGCGCCGACTCGCTGGCGGCGAAGAAGGCCACGGCCAGGGCCGCCGGGAACCAGGCCACGGGCTACTGGCCGGCGCCCACGGCCAGCGTCTTGCCGTGGTCGTGGTAGATCCAGGCCGTCAGGCGGCCGGCGGCGTCGAACACGGCGCTCAAGGCGAACGGCGGCAGGTCGCGGTTCATGAAGCGCCCGGCCAGCGGCGTGGTGGTCAGGAAGCGCAGGTCGGCGAAGGTCATGGTCCGGCTGCCGTCGGGGGCGGTCTCCTCCTTGATGACCGCGGGGAAGACCGCGAACCAGCTCCAGGTGTCGAAGAAGGGCGCCTGGCGACCCAGCGCGGCGAGCAGCGCCCGGTCGGCCTTGGGCCAGGTCCGCTCCGGCAGTACGTCACCCCGGAAGAAGAGATCGATCCCGGCCATGCGGTAGGTTTGGCCCTCGTCCACCACCACCTTCCAGTGCACCGGGGCCAGGGCGTCGGGCTGGACGGTGGCCGTGGCCGCGAGGCCTGCGGCGGCGAGCTTGGCCTGCCAGGCCTCGGTCACGGCCTGGCGCAGGCCCAGGTTGGTCAGCGGATAGAGAATGAGCCAGATGAGCCCGAAATAGGCGTACATGGCGCGCTGGCGGGGGAGGAAGGCGGCCAGCAGGGCGATTGCCAGCAGGCTGCCGGTGAACAGCGGATCGACGATGAAGACCGCCGGAACGGCCACCCGGGCGTCGGAAAAGGGCAGGAAGAGCTGCGTGCCGTAGTTGGTGATGACGTCCAGGAACAGGTGCAGGCCGATGAGCCCCAGGGCAAAAAGGCTCAGCGGGCCGAAGGGGACATCCTTTTTGCGCGCTCTGACCGCGGCCGCGCAGAGGAAGGCCAGGACCGCGCCGCCGAGCAGGGAGTGGGTCAGGCCCCGGTGCAGCCGGATGTAGGCCTCGGGGCCCAGCAGCGAGGCCAGGTTGTCGATGTCGGGCAGCCAGGCCACCGCGGCGCCGAAGAGGAGCAGCCAGCGGCCGGCCGGGAAGCCCCACCTGGGAGTTCGCACGGCCTGGGCGGCAATGAGGCCGGAAGTGATGTGGGTGACGGGATCCATGGTTTTCAGCGCTGTTCGAGGAACTCTTCCAGGGTCAGGCCGATGTCTTTCACCAGCCTGGCCAGCAGCAACGGCGACAGGTCGCGCCCGGCGTGCACCGGCACCAGGGCCGTGCGCCCGTCGGGGTGGCGGAAGTACTTGTGCGAGCCGCGCTGGCGGACCTCGCCGAAGCCGAGGCGCAGAAGGATGGCGATGACCTCACGGGGTTTGAGGATCGGCCCCAGGCTCACGGATCGCCCAGAGTCAGGGTCCGGGTGCCGACGAACTCGCCGGCCGTGGGCGGCTCGCCGTCGGCAAAGAGCAGCGCCAGGACCTCGCGCAGGTTGGCCAGGAGCTCCTCCTCGGTCGCGCCCTGGGCCGAGGCCCCGGGCAGGCAGGGGATGTAGCCCACGAGGAAATGCGTTTCCGGGCAGCGTTCGATGACCACGGTGTAGGTGCGCATGTCGATAGAGCCCTCTGGAATATGGGCATTGGTCCCGGACTGTCTACATCTTGCCGCGGTAGAAGGCCAGCCTCGCGGCGTGGGGCTTGAAGGCGGCGATGAGCTCGGCCTGGGCCTCGGCCGGGATGGGCGAGAAACTCGAGGCGATGCGCGCCAGCGTGCGCACGTGGTCGGGCAGCGAGCAGCCGACGATGACCGTGTCCACGTCCTGGGACAGGGCGTAGCGCACCAGCAGCTCGGCCGTGACCCGGCCCTGGGGATAGACGTAGTGCCCGCCGCCGAGGGCCTTCATGCCGACCACGGCCAGGCCGCGAGCCCGGGCGAGCGGCAGGGTCTCGCTGAGGAAGCCGCCGAGCGCCCCCTCCACCGGGTTGACCGGCAGGAGCACGCTGTCCACGGGCCAGTCGCGCACGCAGGCGGTGAGCACGGCCGGGTCGTGGTGCCCGGTCACGCCGATGCGCCGGACCAGGCCTTGGTCGCGGGCCTCCTGAAAAGCCCGAAGGGCTCCGTCCGGGCCGGCGATGGCCTGCACCTCGTCCATGGTGCGCACGTCGTGGATCTGCCACAGGTCCAGGTGGTCCGTGCCCAGGCGCTCCAGGCTCCGGGCCAGGTCCTCCTTGGCGCCCTGGTAATCGCGCCGGGCGGACTTGGAGGTCTGGAAGACCCGGGCGCGGGCCTCGGGGTGCTCCCGCCAGAGCGCGCCGAGGTAGGCCTCGCTGCCGGCGTAGGCCGGGGCCGAGTCGAAGTAGGTCAGGCCGAGCTCAAGGGCAGTCCCGATGACCGCGGCCGCGCCGGCCTCCTCGCCGAAGGTGCGCAGGATGCCCTCGCCGCCCAGGCCGATGCGGCTGACCTCGGGGCCGTCCGGGCCGAAGGACGCGCGCGGCAGATCGTGGGTTTCCGGTTCAGACATGGTTTCTCAGCTTGAGCTCCACCGGATGGGGATGGAGGTAGGATTGATCCGCCAGGTAGGGCTGAGCGTAGACGCGCACGTAATGGTTGACAAGGGTCACGGGCACGATGAGCGGCACGTGTCCCAGGCGGTAGTGGTCGAGGACCTCCAGGAGCTCGGCCTTCTCGTCGGCACTCAGGTTGCGCTTGAAGTAGCCCATGGCGTGCTGCAGGGCGTTGGCGTTCTTGGCCGGGGTGGCCTTGAGGCGCAGGGCTTCGACGAGCAGGGCCAGGTATTCGGCCCGGATCTCGGGAAACGGCCGCTCTTTGGCGTGGGCCACCAGCCCGCCCAGGCGGCTGACGTGTTTCGGGCTGTGGGCCATGATCAGGAGCTTCTCCCGGGTGTGGAAGGCGATCAGGCCGCGCACGCCCGGCTCGGCTGCGAGCGTATCCTGCCAGCGCTTCATGGCGAACAGGCGCTCGATGAAGTTCTCGCGCAGGCCGTCGTCGTGCAGCCGGCCGTCGTCCTCCACCGGCAGCAGGGGAAAGCGTGTCATGAAGGCCCGGGCGAACATCCCCACGCCCTTCAGTACCGGCATGCCCTTGCCGTTGTACACCTTGACCCGCTCCATGCCGCTGGACGGCGAGCCGCTCTTGAAGATGAAGCCGAGGAGGTTCTCCCCGGCCAGCTCCTCCAGGCGCCCGCCGATCCAGGCCTGCATCCGATCGGTCAGGTCCCGGCCGCTGCGCGAGGTCACCAGGCGCGGGGCGTCCGGGTCGTCGCCGACCAGGCGCATGGCCTCGCGCGGCACGGGCAGGCCGCACTCGACCTCCGGGCAGACGGGCACGAACTCGACGTGACGGCCCAGGGTCTCGGTGATGAACTGGTCGAGCCGGTGGCCGCCGTTGTAGCGCACGGGCCGGCCGAGCAGGCAGGCGCTGATGCCGAGGCGGATGGGCTGGGTCATTGGCTGCTCCTAGGCCGCGGGGAAGAGCCCCGAAGGATGGACCATGCCGGACTTCGGCAGGGTGATCAGGCTGCGCGCGCCCGTGCCCGTGGGCTCCAGGCCGACCGTGCCGAAGCACTTGCGCGCGGCCAAGAGCGCGATGGCCAGCCCGAAGCCCGTGCCCATGGGCTTGGAGGAGGCAAACGGCTGGAAGTAGCCGGGGATGTCCTCGGCCCTGGGCGGCTGCCCGCTGTTGGCCACGGCCAGGGCCACGAAGCCCTCGGGGCCGGGCACGGTGCCGACGTCCACCGTGGGCGGAGTGCCGGCGGCGGCCTCGAAGGCGTTGGTCAGCACCTGGCAGAGCATCTCGTCGAGCATCCCCCGGTCGGCCTGGACCGCGGCGCCGGGCGGCAGATCGACGGCCAGGGTCACCGGGCCGGGCCAGCCCTCGCCGGCCAGCCGGGCGAGCACCCGGTCCACGGCCGCGGCCAGGGGCTCCGGCGAGAAGCTCGGCTCGGCGCGCAGGACGCCCACGTAGATGCCGACGTCCTTGACCATGCGCTCCATGCGTCTGGCCTCGTCCATGATGGTCTCGGGGCCGAGGCCGTCGGGGCAGCCGGGCCGGGCGCTCTCCAGCATGCGCCGGGCGAAGCCGCCGATGACCGTCAGCGGGTTTCGCATCTGGTGGGCGATGCCCATCATGACCTCCAGGCTGCACTGGGCGCTGGCGGCGATGTAGGCGTCGGTCTCGATCAGGGTGCAGAGGTCGATGAGCCGGTCCGCGGCGTCGTGGACAACGTCGCGCTCGGGTCCGGACACCAGGCGCTCGATCAGGGCCTGGGTGTAGAGCCGGGCGTGGGAGTAGGCCAGGGTGATGAAGCGGTGGTCCACGCCGTGGCCGACGTGGGCCTGGCCGCTCTTCCAGACCGCGGACAGAAGCCCGTCGCCCAGGGGGTCCTGCCACAGGGCGGTGTACCAGCGCTGCCAGTTGCCCTGCAGCCGGGCGGGCGAGGTCTCGTGCTCGAGGACGATCTTGGTCAGGGCGATCTTGGCGATGCGGGCGTAGAGGTCCGCGGCCATCTCGGCCCGGTGGGCGATGAAGGTCTGGTGGTGGGGCGCGAGCGCGGCCGCGACCGCCTGGGTGACGCCCAACTCGTGGCGGAAGAAGCGCAGGCGCGCGAAGGGGATGTCGTGGTCCATGGGCCCCTCGTCGGTTGCTGTCGGATGCTGTCGCTGCGGCCGGGTGCCGGATTTCGGCCTAGATAGCATTGCCGGGCGGGAATGGGAAGGCGGCGGTTGACCTTTGGCGCCAAGAGGCTATTGTCCCGGCTTTTCAGTGAGGAGGAAGACGGTGCTGCGTTGCGTTCTGTTCGATTACGGCGGCGTGCTGGCCGAGGAGGGCTTCGTGGCCGGCATGCGCGCCATCGCCGCCGAGCAGGGCCTCGATCCCGCGGCCTTCTTCGCCGCGGCCCAGGCCCTGACCTACGACACCGGCTTCGTCTACGGCCGCGCGGACGAGGCCGCCTGGTGGCGCGCGCTGAAAGAGGCCACGGGCCTCACCGGCGACGAGGAGTCCTTGCGTGAGGCCGTCCTCTCGCGCTTCACGCTGCGGCCCTTCATGCTCGAGGCCGCAGAGCGCGTGCGGGCCATGGGCGTAAAGACCGCCATCCTCTCCGACCAGGTGAACTGGCTGGACATGCTGGAGGCGCGCGACGGCTTCTTCCGCCATTTCGACCAGGTCTACAACAGCTTCCACTGGGGCCTGACCAAGCGCGAGCTGGAGTTCTTCCATCTGGCCCTGTCCGGGCTCGGCTGCGAGGCGAGCGAGGCCCTGTTCATCGACGACAACCCGGGCCACATCGGCCGGGCGCGAAGCCTTGGGCTCTCCACCCTCCTCTACGACTTCGGCGGCCCGCAGACCTTTGCCGCGGCCATGGCCCGGGAGCTGCCGGACTTCGCCCTGGACGCAGGCACGAGGAAGGGCTAGGACAAGACCATGAAACGACCCACCGTCGGCCTGGCCCTGGAGGGCCTGCCCATCATCGGCCTCGCCGCCCTGTCCTCCGTGGTTTTCGGCCTCATCGGCTGCGCGACCATGGCCTTCATCCTGCTCCTGGCCTGCGCCTTCTGCCTGCACTTCTTCCGCGACCCCGAGCGCATCCCGCCGGCGGATGCGTCCCTGGCCGTGGCCCCGGCCGACGGCAAGGTGGTCAAGGTCGGGCAGGCCAGGGACCCCGTCAGCGGCGAGGAGCGCACGGTCGTGTGCATCTTCATGAACGTCTTCAACGTCCACGTGAACCGCTCTCCCGTGGAGGCGACGCTTTCGCGCATCGACTATTTCCCCGGCAAATTCATCAATGCCTCCTTCGACAAGGCCTCGCAGGACAACGAGCGCGCCGTCTTGTCCCTGACCGGCGCTGATGGCGGGAAATGGACCGTGGTCCAGATCGCCGGGCTCGTGGCCCGGCGCATCGTCTGCCGGGCCGACGTGGGCGACCGCTTGTCCCGCGGCGAGCGCTTCGGCCTGATCAAGTTCGGCTCGCGGGTTGACTGCTACCTGCCAAGTGGCTATGCACCGTTGGTACGCGTCGGTGACAAGACCACCGCCGGCCAGACGGCCATCGCCAGGCCAAGCGCGTAAAAAGGGCACATGCAAGAAGCGCCGCAGAAAAAGCCCGTCCCGAGGGGCGTCTACATTCTGCCGAACCTGCTGACCACGGCCAGCCTGCTGGCCGGGTTCGTGGGCATCACCTTTGCCCTGCGCGGCGACTTCAAGTCCACGGCCCTGGCCATCTTCATCTCCCTGGTCTTCGACGGCCTGGACGGCAAGATCGCCCGGCTGACCCACACCTCCAGCGAGTTCGGCGTACAGTACGACTCGCTCGCCGACTTGGTGGCCTTCGGCGTGACCCCGGCCATCATGCTCTACCTCTGGGAGCTCTCGGCCTTCGGACGCATGGGGCTCATGGCCTCGTTCCTCATCGTGGCCTGCGGGGCGCTCCGGCTGGCCCGCTTCAACGTCCAGACCAAGAGCGCCAGCAAGAAGTACTTCGTCGGCCTGCCCATTCCGGCCCAGGGCTGCACCATGGCCGCCTTCGTGCTCTTCGCCGAATACGTGCCCAAGGGCCTGTCCGAGACGGTCCTGCCGGTCTTCGCCCTGGTCCTGGCCTACACGCTGTCCTTTCTCATGGTCAGCCGCATCCGCTTCCCCTCGTTCAAGGACTACGGCTTCCTGAAAGCCCATCCCTTCAGCTCCATGGTCACCGCGCTCCTGCTCCTGGTCCTGGTGGCCTCGCAGCCGAAACTGCTTGGCTTCCCGCTCTTCCTGGGCTACATCCTGTGGGGCATGGTCGACACCTTCTTCATCCTCCCGCGCAAGCATCCCGGTCTGCTACGAGAGTCCCGCCAGGAACTCTCGTAACCCACGCCTTTACTCTTTCGCCGCCGTGGCGCGGCACCCCAGTCGAAAACCAGGTGAAAAACCGCTTTGCGCGGTTACACCCTTGGAGTACACATCACGTTCCGACGATCGTTCGGAGGAAATCATGAGCGACAAGATCATCATCTTCGACACCACCCTGCGCGACGGCGAGCAGTCCCCGGGCGCGACCATGAACCAGCGCGAGAAGGTCCGGCTCGCCCGGCAGCTCGAAATCCTCGGCGTGGACGTCATCGAGGCCGGCTTCCCGGCGGCCAGCGTCGGCGACTTCGAATCGGTCCAGGCCATCGCCGCGGCCGTCACCGGCTGCCAGGTGGCGGGCCTGTGCCGCAGCCTGCCCGCGGACATCGAGCGAGCCGCCGAGGCCATCAAGGGCGCGAAGCTCCCGCGCATCCACACCTTCATCGCCACCAGCCCGGTGCACATGGCCCACAAGCTGCGCAAAGAGCCGCACCAGGTGCTGGAAATGGCCGAGGCCGCGGTCAAGCTGGCCAGGAAATTCACGGACAACGTCGAGTTCTCGGCCGAGGACGCCTCGCGCTCCGAGCCCGAGTTCCTGGCGAAAGTCGTGGAGCTGGCCATTAAATCAGGGGCCACGACCATCAACATCCCCGACACCGTGGGCTATGCCCAGCCGGCCGAGTTCGCCGCGCTCATCAGCTACCTGCTGGAGCACGTACCGAGCGCTCACAAGGCCGTGTTCTCGGTCCACTGCCACAACGACCTGGGCCTGGGCGCGGCCAACACCCTGGCGGCGCTGAAGGCCGGCGCCCGGCAGGCCGAGGTGACCTTGTCCGGCATCGGCGAGCGCGCCGGCAACGCCGCCCTGGAAGAGGTGGTCATGGCCCTGCACACCCGCCACGACTACTACGGCCTGACCACGGGGATCGCCACGGAGCAGATCTTCCCCTCCTGCCGGCTCCTCTCGCGCATCATCGGCATGCCCATCCCGGCCTACAAGGCCATCGTCGGCCGCAACTCGTTCGCCCACGAGTCCGGCATCCACCAGGACGGCATGCTCAAAAACCGCCAGACCTACGAGATCATGACGCCCGAGTCCGTGGGCCGCTCGGGCACGGACATCGTGCTCGGCAAGCACTCGGGCCGCAATGCACTGTCGGCCAAGGTCAAGGAACTGGGCTTCGTGCTCACCGACGAGCAGCTCGGCCAGGTCTTCGAGGCGGTCAAGCGCCTGGCGGACAAGAAGCAGGAGATATTCGACCAGGACGTGGAGTCGCTCATCCTGGAGCAGGTCTTCCGCATCCCGGACAAGTATGCGCTGAAAACCTTGAGCGTGCTCGCCGGCAACACCGGCATGCCGCCCACGGCCGCGGTCATCATGGACATCGACGGCGAGGAGAAGCGCTTGTCCGGCTTCGGCACCGGACCCGTGGACGCGGTCTTCAATACCTTGAGCGCCCTGGTCGGGCGCAAGCCGAAGCTTCTGGAGTACGCGGTCAACGCCGTGACCGGCGGCACCGACGCCCAGGGCCAGGTGACCGTGCGCCTGGAAGAGGACGGCCACATGACCGTGGGCCGCGGCACCGACGAGGACATCATCGTGGCCAGCGCCAAGGCGTTTTTGAACGCGCTGAACCGCCTGGCCAAGAAACGCGAGGAGAAACGGGAATGGGTCACACTTTAGCCGAAAAGATCATCGCCCGGCACACCGACGAGGCCGTGACCGGGCCGGGGCAGATCGTGCGCTGCAAGGTCAGCCTGGTCCTGGCCAACGACATCACCGCGCCGCTCGCGGCCAAGTCGTTTCGGGCCATGGGCGCGAAAAAGGTCTTCGACACCGCGCGGGTCGCACTGATCATGGACCACTTCACCCCGAACAAGGACGTGGCCTCGGCCGAGCAGGTCCGGGGCGTGCGCGAGTTCGCCCGGGAGTTCGGCATCGAGAAGTACGTCGAGGGCGGAGACTGCGGCGTGGAGCACGCGCTCCTGCCGGAGAAGGGCTGGGTCGGCCCGGGCGACGTGGTCGTCGGCGCCGATTCCCACACCTGCACCTACGGCGCGCTGGGGGCCTTCGCCACGGGCATGGGCTCCACGGACATCGCCGCGGCCATGGCCCTGGGCGAGACCTGGTTCAAGGTCCCGCCGACCATCCGGGTGGAGATCACCGGCACGCTTGCGCCCTTTGTCGGCGCCAAGGACCTCATTCTCATGACCATCGCCCGCACCGGCGTGGCCGGGGCGACCTACAAGGCGCTCGAGTTCGGCGGCCCGGTGGTCGAGGGTTTGAGCGTCGAGGGCCGCATGACCATGGCCAACATGGCCATCGAGGCCGGCGGCAAGGCCGGGCTCTTCGCCGCCGACGCCAAAACCCTGGCCTACTGTGCGGCCGCCGGCCGTAGCGGCGACGAGTTGATCGCCCCGGACGAAGGAGCCGCCTACGAAGAAATCCTGCGCATCGACGTGACCGGCAAGAGCCCGGTGGTCGCCTGCCCGCACCTGCCGGACAACGTGAGGCCCGTGGAGGAGATGGCCGACGTGGTCATCCACCAGTCGGTCATCGGCTCCTGCACCAACGGCCGCATCGAGGACCTGCGCGAGGCCGCGGCGGTGCTCAAGGGCCGCAAGGCGGCGCCGGACGTGCGCCTGATCGTCCTGCCCGCGACCCCGGCCATCTGGCGCGCGGCCATGCACGAGGGCCTGTTCGACATCTTCCTCGACGCCGGCGCCGTGGTCGGCCCGCCCACCTGCGGCCCCTGCCTGGGGGGCCACATGGGCATCCTGGCCAAGGGCGAGCGGGCCGTCGCCACCACCAACCGCAACTTCAAGGGCCGCATGGGCCACCTCGAGTCCGAGGTCTACCTGGCCAGCCCCGCGGTGGCCGCGGCCTCGGCCGTCACCGGCCGCATCACCCATCCGAAGGACCTCTAGGCGAGAAAGGACCAGATCATGATCTACACCGGCAAGGCCCACAAGGTGGGCGAGCACATCGATACCGACGCCATCATCCCGGCGCCCTTCCTGGTCAGCACCGATCCGCTGGAGCTGGGCAAGAACTGCATGGCCGGCCTGACCCCAGGCTGGGTCAAGCGGGTCAAGGCCGGCGACATCATCGTCGCCGGCGAGAACTTCGGCTGCGGCTCCTCGCGCGAGCACGCGCCGCTGGCCATCCTCGGCGCCGGCATCCCGGTGGTCGTGGCCGCGAGCTTCGCCCGCATCTTCTATAGGAACGGCTTCAACATGGGCCTCACGCTGCTCGAGGTCGGCGACCAGGTGGCCAGGATCAAGGACGGTGACGAACTGTCCGTGGACACCGGGCGCGGCGTCATCAAGAACCTGACCTCGGGCGAGGAGATCGTCTGCCAGCCCGTGCCCCACTCCATGCAGGCCATCCTCGACGCCGGCGGCCTGGTCAACTACGTGAAAGCCCGCCTGGCCGCTCCGGAGGCCCGCGCATGAGCGCCCACCGCATCTGCCTCCTGCCCGGCGACGGCATCGGCCCCGAGGTCGTGGCCCAAGCCGTGGCCGTCATGGACCGGGCCGCGTCCCTTCACGGTTTCTCCTTCGCCTACACCACCGCCCTCATCGGCGGCGCGGCCATCGACGCCGCCAACACCCCCCTGCCCGAGGCCACCGTCACTGCGGCCAAGGCCGCCGACGCCGTGCTCCTGGGCGCCGTGGGCGGCCCCAAATGGGACTCGATCGCCAAGGCCATCCGCCCCGAGCGCGGACTCCTCGGCATCCGCAAGGCCCTCGGGCTCTACGCCAACCTGCGCCCGGCCATGCTCTTCGATGAGCTGCGCCAGGCCTCGCTCCTGCGCGCCGACATCGTGGCCCAGGGCTTGGATGTCCTCGTGGTCCGCGAGCTGACCGGCGGCGCCTACTTCGGCCTGCCCCGCGGCGAGGAGGTGCGAAACGGCGAGCGCGTCGGCTTCAACACCATGATCTACGCCGAGCACGAGATCGAGCGCATCGCCCGCACCGCCTTCGAGGCCGCCCGCAAACGCCGCAAGAAGGTCTGCTCCGTTGACAAGGCCAACGTCCTCGACGTCTCACAGCTCTGGCGCGAGGTGGTCATCCGCACCCACGCCGACTACCCGGACGTGGAGCTCTCCCACATGTACGTGGACAACTGCGCCATGCAGCTCGTGGCCCGGCCCTCGCAGTTCGACGTCATCGTCACCGAAAACCTCTTCGGCGACATCCTCTCCGACGAGGCCGCGATCATCACCGGCTCCATCGGCATGCTGCCCTCGGCCTCGCTCGGCGCCACCAACCCCGGACTCTACGAGCCCGTCCACGGCTCGGCCCCGGACATCGCCGGCCAGGACAAGGCCAACCCCCTGGCCACCATCCTGTCCGCCGCCATGCTCCTGCGCTACGCCTTCAATCAGACGGCCGCCGCCGACGCCATCGAGACCGCGGTCAAGAAGACCCTGGCCGACGGCTACCGCACCGGCGACATCATGGAGCAGGGGAAAACGTTGGTGGGATGTGTGGAGATGGGCCGGCTGGTGGTGGAGCGGATGAGGTAGGGGAGAAGAGTAAGAGAAGATTGCCTCCGGCGGCCGGGGGGCCGCGGGCCCCCCGGACCCCCCGAGCTCGGCCGGGACTTTCGAGCCGGCGGGGCCTTGGCCGCCGGCTCGAAAGTCCCGGCCGGAATGGTCTCTTGAAGAACGGTGTGCCCTTCCGCGAAGCGGGCCAGAGGTTTTTGGAAGAGGGTGGGGGCGGGAGAAACCTTTGGAAAAAAGGTTTCTCCCGCCCCCACGTCTTCGCCACGAACATCCCAAAGGAGCCGAGCATGGCCGATGATTTCGCGCAGTGCGCCCTGTGTCCGTACGACTGGTCCGAGCGCTTCTGCCGCGGGGGCAAGGGCAAGGCGCCGCTCAACTGTCCGTCCCTCAGGCTGCGCGGGCTGGCCGATGCGGCCATGGAGCGGACGCTCGAACCGGACAACCGGGAGTTCGCCTGCCAGGCCTCGGTCCAGGAGGCGCAGGGCTACGCCGGCAAGGAGGCGGGCTACGCCGCGGTGCGGCCGCTGAAGCCGCGCATCGTGGAGATCGTGGAGTTCGCCCGGCGCATGGGATATGCGCGCCTGGGCCTGGCCTTCTGCATCGGGCTCAGGCGCGAGGCCGCGGTGGTCCACGAGATTTTCGTCACCAACGGCTTTTCGGTCGCCTCGGTGGCCTGCAAGGTCGGCGGCCGGCCCAAGTCCGAGCTGGGCCTCGGCCGGGAGCAGCAGGTCGATCCCGGGGCCGGCGAGGAGACCATGTGCAATCCCGTGCTCCAGGCCATGGTGCTGAACGAGAGCGGCGCCGAGTTCAACGTGCTCCTGGGCCTGTGCGTCGGCCACGACTCGCTCTTCTTCAAGCACGCCAGCGCCATGGGCACGGTGCTCGCGGTCAAGGACCGGCTGCTCGGCCACAACCCGCTGGCCGCCATCTACCAGCACGAGAGCTACTACCGGTATTTGAAGAAGCCCCTGGAGTAGGGGCTCGTCCGGGGAAGGCCCCGGAGTCGAAAATCACCAGAGAGCTACGAGGCGGGGGCTCCGGGCTCTGCCCTGAAATCAGGACAGCCCCCGCAAGCTGACGGCGCGGCCAGCGTGCCATCCGCCCGCTCTTCCCCCTCACCGGCTTGCCTTCCCTCTTTTCCCTGATCTGCCTGCGTCCACTCCCGGTCCCGCGCAGCGTGCGAAAAATTCACGCAATCGTCATGATCCGTCCTGTTTTCGCCCCGCATGCTCCTCGGCGCATAACGCCACCGATCCGGCGAAAAAACAGGAGAAGATATGAAACTCACCAGACGCCAGTTCGTGAAGATGGCCGCGGTTTCGGCCGCGGCTTCGTTCTGCCTGCCCGCCGGCTTTGCCGGCCTCGCGGCCGCCGGCACTGCGCCCGCCCAGCCTTCCGCCCCGGGCATGCTCCGGCTCGTGCCGGGCCAAGCCAACCCGGCCGGCGACCTGGAGCGGCTCTACCTGGTCATGGGCGATGCCCATTCGGCACCGGTGACCGCCATCGACACGGCCGGCGCCGACTATCCCGCGGCCGGCCTCGCGGCGGGCCGGACTGTTACCCTGAAGCTCTTCCATTTCAACGACCTGCACAACAACCTGACCATCCCCCACGCCAAGAAGGGCGACTCCCACATCTTCTCCCAGATGTACAAACAGGTCGCGGCGGCGCGGGCCGCGGCCGGCCCCGACGACGCGGTCCTGTTCGTCTCGGCCGGCGACGACCACACCGGCGCGGTCTTCGACGAGCTGGTCGGCTGGGACGAAAAAACCTTCGTCATGAGCCCGTCCTACCGGATATACTCGGCCGGCGGCCTGGACCTCGCGGTCATCGGCAACCACGAGCTGGACCGCGGCGCCGCCGTCCTGGCCAAGTCCATCCACGCCGACGCCCGCTTTCCGCTCCTTTCGGCCAACCTCCACGGCTCACGCCACCTCGCCGGGACCGACTACTTCCCGGCCGCCATCGGCCTGGTCAAGGGCCTGCGCGTGGGCTTCATCGGCCTGACCACGCCCGTGGACACCCACACCGGCGAGGCCGCCGACCCGGGCCTGGCCGTGGCCGGCACCATCAGGACCGTCACCAACCTGCTGCCCGCCCTGTCGAAGCTCTGCGACGTGGTCGTCATCCTCTCCCACTCCGGCTTCGGCGAGGCCACCGGCGCGGCCGAGCGCAACATCGCCGAGGGCGACGTGGCCATCGCCAAGGCCGCGGCCAGGCTGACCGACAAGCCGCTCATCATCGTCGGCGGCCATACCCACACCGCCTTGAACACGAACGGCCTGACCCCGGATACCCTGATCGAGGGCGTTCCCATCGTCCAGGCCGGCGGCAAGGGCCAGTTCCTGGGCGAGGTCACGGCGAGTCTGGCCACCGAAGGTTCGAAACCGGTCATGACCGGCACCGCGGCCGCGCTCATCGCGCTCAAGCAACGAGACGACCGGGTCAAGCCCGACGATCCCAAATACGCCACCCTCGAGCACGACGGCGATTTCGACCGGGACTTCGAGGCCACGGTCATCGCGCCCATCATGGCCCGGCTGAAGAACCGCCTTGACGAGCCCCTGGCCAGGGTCGAGGGCGCGCCCCAGGTGGGCACCGAGGCCACCGTCGCCAGCCGCTACACGGGAGAGAACGTGCTCGCCGACTTCATGAACGACGCCGTGGTCGCCCGCAGCAGCACCTACCCCGGCGGCCCGGTGGACATCGCCCTGCTCAACGCCTCGGGCGTCAACTCCGGCATCCCCGCCGAGGGCGAGGTGACCTTCTCCGACTGGTACAACGTCATGCCCTTTGCCGACTCCGTCCAGATCGGGACCATGACCGGCCGGCAGCTGAAGGACATGCTCGTCAACAATGCCAAGCGCCTGGTCCGGCCCGAGGAGCTCACCGGCGCCAGCCCCGTGGACCTCAAGGGCTACGTCTCGCGCGGCTTCCTGCACTTCTCCGGCGCCGTGCGCTATACCCTCAAGCTGAACGGCTCGGCCAGCGAGGCCACGGCCACCGGCATCACCATCAAGGGCGAGCCCATCGACAAGGTCCTGGACAAGACCTTCACCGTGGCCTTCAACAGCTACGTCGGCGCCGGGGCCTACGGCGAGGCCTGGAACGGCCAGACCATCGGCGCGGGCATCACGGGCGAGATCGTCGGCTACGACCTGAAAAGCCTGCCGAAAAACGACACGTTCCTGGTCTACCGCAACGAGATCGTGCGCTACATCCAGGAAAAGGGTGTGATCAGCCCGGAAACCGGCGCGAAAACGGACGGCCGGCTGACCGTGGTGCAATAGTCACGGACGGATGATGCAGACGCAGGGGTGGGAGGAACCAGGGTTCCGCCCGCCCTTGATCTTTCCATCCCGGCTCGCGTTCAGCTCCGGCCCAGCCGGGAGAGGGCGCGGCGGGCCTCCTCGCGGACCACGTCGGACTCCTCGGACATGGCCTTGAGCACGCTTTCGGCCGCGGTGCGGATCATGATCTGGCCCAGGGCCGCGACGCTCTGGCCGCGGACGGTTTCGTCGCTTTCGTCCAGCAGGCGCCTGAGCGCCGGCACGGCCGGAGTGCCGATGCCGGCCAGGGCCATGGCCGCGGTCCGTTTGAGCGCCGGGGGCTCGAAGCGCACGGCCAGGGCGAGTGCCTCCACGGCCTCCCGGCAGCGCTGGCGGCCGAGGAGCTCCATGACCTTGGCCCGGATGGACTCGTCGGGGTCGTTCAGCAGGGCCATGAGCGCCGGGCAGGGCATGCCCTCGGGCCGGGCCGCGGCCCGGTGCAGCGCATCCGCCCTGGTCGTGGCGGTCGGGGCGGCGTCGGCGGCCAGGGCGCTCAGGAGCGGCTCCAAGATCGAGGGGTCGGCCAGGCGCTTGAGCGACCAGGCGGCCATGTCCTTCACGCGCCGGTTCTCGTCCTTCAGGGTCCGCTGCAGGGCCTCGGCGGCGCCTGAGCAGTGCAGCCGGCCGAGGGCGTTGGCCGCCGCCGCCCGGACCATGTAGTGGGGGTCTTCGAGAGCGAGGACGATGCGTGCGACCGCCTCGGGGGCGAGCGGCAGCCCGCCCAGGGCGAAGAGCGCCTCCTGGCGGACCTGCCAGTCGTTGTCGGCCAGGGCGGCAAGGAACGGCTCCGGATCGCGCAGGAGCCAGCGGAGCCCGCGCAGGGCGCACAGGCGCTTGGCTGAGCGGGGGCTTTGCAGGGCCGCAAGGAGCAGCGGCACGGCCGCGGGATCGCCGAGGTGCTTCATGATCTCGACCGCGGCCTCTTCGCGCGCGCCCCAGACAGCGGCCTCGAGGAGCGTGGAGAGAAGCGGCAGGGCGCGTGGCCCCAGACCCAGGAAGAAGCGCTGGGCGCGGTAGTGCACGGCCAGGTCGGGGCTGGCCAGGTCCTCGATGGCCCGGTCGATGTCGGCCAGGGGCAGGCTGGCCCCGAGGCCCCGCAGTTCGTCGTCCGGCGCTGTCTTGCTCATGGGCGGCTTCCTAGGCGAGCGCCGCGGCAGAGGGGATGGACCAGCGCCGTCCGGCCCGGGCGGAGACGAGCTCGGCGACTATGCTCAGGCCGATCTCCTCCGGGGTCTCGGCGCCGATGTCCAGGCCGATGGGCGAACGGACGCGGGCGAAGGCCTCGTCCGCGACGCCTTTCCTGCGCAGGGCGTCGTAGATGGCGTCGCGCTTGCGGCGGCTGCCGATCATGCCGATGTAGCCGGCCGGGGTGCGCAGGGCCTGGTCCAGGAGGTCCAGGTCGTAGCGGTGGCCGCGGGTGACGATGACCAGGTAGCTGCCCTCGTCGATGGGGAGATCGTCCATGACCGCGTCGAAGGTTCCGGGCACGAGGATGGTCTCGGCCTCGGGGAAGCGCGCGGTGTTGGCGAACTCCGGCCGGTCGTCGAGCACGGCCACGCGGAAATCAACCATGGCCGCCAGCCGGGCCACCTGCTGCGCGACGTGGCCGGCGCCGAACAGCCAGACCCGGCCCGCGGCCTGGAAGGGCTCGATGACCACTCGGCGCTGGCCGAAGGGCAGGATCACCGGGCAACGCTCGCGCTCGGCGGCGCTGATGAGCGAAGTCAGGTCCGCGGTTTCGTCCGGGGGGACGCCGAGGAAGGTCAGGCCCCCGACCTGGCGCAGGGCGAGAGCGCGCCGCGGGGCGAGGCTGTCCTCGGTCCGTCCGGGCTCGAGGACCACGACCCAGAAGGCCGCCTGGCCCTGGCGGGCGGCCGCGGCGAAGGCTTTGAACAGGCCGATGGTTGCGGCGTCCGGGAGCAGCGGCTCGATCAGCACGTCGAGCCGGCCGCCGCAGATCATGTCCATGCTCGAGGCATCCGCCCCGGTCAGCTCGAAGCGCTTGATGAGGCCGTAGCCGCCGGCCAGGGCCGCGGCCGCCGCGGTCATGACCTCGGCCTCCAGCCGGCCGCCGCCGATGGTGCCCAGGCCCGTGCCGTCCGGCAGCACGGCCATGCGCGTGCCCGGGGTGCGCGGGGTGGAGCCGGCGTGGCTGACGATGGAGGCCAGGGCGATGGGGTTGCCGGCTTCCAGATGGCGCAGGATGTCGGTTTCGAGTCGGTTCATGGTCGCTCCTCGCGGGCGGTGGTCGTGAAGCCGCGTTTGGCCGCCCCTGTGGGACGCGCGCCGGGCAGAATGCGCAGCGCGCCGGCCGAGGCGCCGGGGGGCAGGGCGGAGAGGGCCGCGGCGGCCTCTCCCCGGGCCGGTCCCGGGATTGTATCGGGCGTGGCATGAAGGGTCAGGTCAAGGATCAGGCCGGGGCCGTCGCGGCGGACGCCGGCCTCGAAGTCGAGCAGCCAGGGCAGGGGAAAGAGCAGCTCGTCCAGGTCGGCCAGGGCCAGCCGGCCGCCGCCGGGCAGGGGGAACTCCCCCGCGATTCGCCCGCTCACCCGGGCCAGGCGGGGGACAATGCTGCCGCAGGCGCACGCGCCGTCGGCGAGCTGCCCGCGGTCGCCGGTGCGGTAGCGGATGAGCGGCAGCCCGCGCCGGGTCAGGGTGGTCAGCACGATCTCGCCCGAGGCGCCGGCGGGCAGCGTCCGGCCGGTGTCGGGGTCCACGATCTCGATGAGCAGGTCGGCGGCGCGCAGATGGTAGCCGGACCTCGCCAGGCATTCCACTCCGCCGCCGAGCCCGGTTTCGGTCATGCCCCAGTGGGCCAGCACCCGGCAGCCCCAGGCCTGGGCCACGGCCTCGCGCACGGCCCGGGGAACGTAGTCCGAGCACAGCAGCACGCTTTCAAGGCCCCGGCCGAGACGGGATGCGGGGTGGCGGGCCAGCGCCAGGACCTGGGCCGGCAGTCCGACCAGGGCCTCGGCCCGGCTGTCGGCGAGTGCGGCCAGGGTCTCACCCGGGTCGCGGACCAGGCCGTGGACGAGCGCCTCGCCGCCGAGGCGGGGCAGGGCCTGGCGCAACAGATCCCCGACGCTGGCCGGCGTGGTGCCGGGCAGGCAGACGAAGAGCCGCCGGCCGGGCTCCATGAAGGTCGTCAGGCCGTGGTGGAAGAAATCGACCGTGCGCTCCAGGTCGTCCGCGGTGAAGAAGAGCCGTTTGGCCGGACCCGAGGTGCCCGAGGTCTCGAGGCTGACCACCCGGGCGATCTCGCCCTGGGAGCAGCAGAGCATGTTAAGGCCGTGGTCGCGCAGGTCCTCGGCCGTGGTGAAGGGCAGGAAACCGAGCCCGTCGAGGCTGTCCAGGCGATCCGGGCCATCCGGTGCGGCGGCCAGGCGCTGGCGGTAAAAGGGGCTCTGTTCGCGGGCCAGCGCGAGCGTCTCGTTCAGCCGAGCCAGCTGCCAGGCGGCAAGGCGCGCGGGGGCCAGGGGGGCGTCCGCGGGCGCACCGATGGTCCCGGCGATCCAGGGATCGAGTGGGGTCATGGCAATCACGGCCGCCCCCGGTGGGCCGGCCGGCCGTCGGAGGCGGTCAGGTTCCAGGCGCAGAAGGGTATCAGCCGGCCGCCGGGCGCGGCCACGTGCACGCAGCAGCGCTTCAGGCGGGCGATATCCAGCGTCCAGGCGTCCTGGAAGGCCATGGCCGAGACGGACAGGCTGCGCCGGCGGGCCGCAGCGATGAAGGCGTCCAAAGAGCCCTCGGGCGCCGCGGCATCCCCGGCTTGCGGCGCCGCGGACCAGCGCCGGGAGACCACCAGCGGGCTCAACCGCGCACCCTCGCCGGGGATGAGCGCCGGGTCCGGGCCGCAGCAGCCGGCGCGCGCCAGCGGCGTGAAGCGGCCCTGTTCGTCCACCAGGAAGTGCCCGCTGAACGAGCAGCGCGGGTGCTCGCAGCCCGGCGGGTGCAGGTCCGCGGCCTTCAGCCGGCCGCCGGTCTGGGCCTCGAGCCCGGCCATGACTTCGGGCAGGGTCAGGCGGTCGGCGTCGCCCGGCCCGTTCGGCGTCGGGTGCGGATAGCGGCCGAAGTAGCTCACCGGCTGGAAGTGCAGGCCGCGCACGGCCGGGGTCAGGGCCGAGGCCAGGTCGGCCAGGGCGCCGAGCTCGCGGTCGTTCACCCCCGGAACCACGGTGGCCACCAGGACCACGCCGAGGTTCGCGGCCGCGGCGCTCTCCACCGCGACGAGCTTCTGCGACAGGAGCGGCCGGCCGCGGATGGTCCGGTAGACCGCGTCGCTCACCCCGTCGAACTGCAGAAAGACCCAGGACAGGCCGGCCTTGGCCAGGCGAACGGCGTAGGCCGGGTCTGCGGCCAGGGCCAGGCCGTTGGTGTTCAGCTGCACGTAGGGGAAGCCGGCCGAGCGCGCGCGGGCGACGAGCTCGGGCAGATCGGGGCGCTCGCAGGGCTCGCCGCCCGAGAGCTGGAGGATGACCGGGCCGGCGGCGGCGTAGGCCGCGTCGAAGCGCCGGCCGAGCTCCTCGAACGTCGGGTCCGGCGGCGGCTTCTCGCCGGCCGAGGCGAAGCAGACCGGGCAGGCCAGCCGGCAGCGCTCGGTGACCTCGACCAGCACGGTGCAGGTCCGCTGGCCGTGCTCCGGGCACAGGCCGCAGTCAAGCGGGCAGCCCAGGCCCTCGCCCGGCCGGGGCGAGGCCGGCGGCAGGGGTCGGGCCTCGCGCTGCCAGGCCGAGAACTCCGGGCCGCCGGAACCGCCGCGCCAGACCACGGCCGTGCTCCGGCCGTGGTCCGGGCAATCGCGCACCAAGCGGACCACGCCGGCCTCGGCCACCAGGCTTGCCGGCAGCCGTTTCAGGCAGACCGGGCAGAGGGCCTCGGTTCGGGCCAGGATTTCGCTCGCGGTCATCTGCCGCCGTCGCGCGCCTCGGTCGGGTCGAGGCCGTTTTCGGTCAATATCTCCACCACCTTGAGCCAGCCGCCTGCCACCAGGCCGCCGCAGCGGGTGGTGTCGGGCGGCTGGTCCGGGCCGCCCAGGATGTCCTGGCAGCGCACGCCGGGCAGGCCGGCGCAGGCAGTTTGGCTGAACCAGTCGGTCAGCTCCTCGAGCATGACCGGCAGGCGCTCGTGCTCGGCCTCGCCGTCAACCCCCTTGCCGGCATAGAGCCCGAGGACGCAGGCCGCGCCGGTCAGCACGCCGCAGGTCTGGCTGCCCTGGGACAGTCCCCGGCAGAGCCCGGCCATGGCCCGCACGAGGTCCGGGTCGTCGCGGCCCTGGAGGTCGAGCGCCAGGCGCATGAGGATCTGGCTGCAGCAGTAGCCGGCGTGGGCCAGCCTGAGGATGTCCGTGGCGAGGTCGTCGCTCATTCTTCCTCCTTGGCGGCGATCATCAGGAAGTAGCCGGGCCGGCCCGCACAGCCGCCGGGCACGGCCCCGAAGAGCTCGGCCGGCGGGATGCCGGCGAAGACGAGCCGGCCGGCCAGCTCGGCCAGGGCTTTGGAGTGGTCTTCGAGGACGAGGACATGCAGGCCGGCGGCCGCGACCAGGGCCGGCACCAGGGGAAGGGCCGGCGCCCCGGCCAGGCAGGAGGCGCCGTCGCCCCCGGCCGGAGCCCGGCGCGGCGGGACCTCGCGGCGGCAGAGGTCGGCCCAGACGAGCCGGCCGCCGGGGGCCAGGCAACGGGCGATGTCCGCGAGCACGGGCGCGGGGTCGGGCAGGAGCGAGAGCACGCACTCGCAGAGCACCACCTCGAAGCTCGCGGCGCGAAAGGGCAGGGCGAGCGCGTCGGCGCGCACCAGCCTGAGGCCCGGCCTGCGGGCCTTGGCCTCGGCCAGCATGGCGGCGGAGAAGTCCAGGCCCACGGGCTTGGCGCAGAAGCGCTCGCGGGCCAGCGTCAGGCTCGCGCCCGGACCGCAGCCGAGGTCCAGGAGCCTCGCGCCGGGGGTCAGGCCGGCCAGGTTGAAGGCGCGCTCGGTCAGGTCCGTGCCGCCGGGCCGCAGGGTCTCGCCGGTCACGGCGCGCAGCTCGCCCCGGCGGTAGAAGGGCGCGGCGCCGGCTTCGCGCATCACTTGTCCTCGAGGATCAGCTCGACCTCGAGCATCTTGCCCAGGGCCAGCTCCTCGAAAACCAGCACCTGGCCGCAGCGCGGGCATCCCGGCAGCTCCACGTCGAAGACGCTGCCGAGGTAGGCAAGCTGCGTGGCCACGGGGACGAGCTCCTCGCCGCAGGCCGCGCAGCGCCAGCCCTTGTACTTCTCCATCAGCTCGGGAAAGCGTTGCATGGATGCGCCTCCAGGCTCAGGTCAGGGTCATGCGGTGGCTCCAGGCGCGGTGCACCCGGTAGGTGTCGGCGCCGGCCGGCGAATATTCGACCCAGTAGGTCACGGCCGCGGGCCGGTGGCTGGCAATCAGGCGGTCGCTGCCCGGCCTGGCCAGCCTGCGTCCGCTGGTTTGCGCGACATGGATGACCCGGCGCAGGTCGTCGGCCAGGATGCGCCGGGCGTCCACCGCCTCCTGCACCTCGGCGTCGAGCTCCAGCCGGATGGTCTCGAATGCTTCCACGGCCGTCTCCTCCTGCCACAATTCGCGCAGCAGCGCAGCTTTCAGCCGGGCGCGGTTCTCACGCCGGTCGGCCGTGCCGCGTCCTTTTCGCACCAGGGGATGGTCGCCGGCGGGCGCGGCCGCGTCGGGCGAACCGGGAAAGAGATAGTCGAGCAGGTGGGCCACGGTCTTGCCGGAGCGCGACAGCTCGTCGCGGCACATGGCGCAGTAGGCCAGGATGTGCGTGTCGGCGGTGCGCGTTGCGCGGCGCGTGGCCTGCTCCCGGGCCATGTCCGGGCTGGATGCGTCCATGAGCCCGCCGAAGCCGCAGCACTCGGTCAGCGCGCCGGAGAGCGCGGGCTCGGTCACGGGCAGGCCGAGGCTGGCGATGAGCCGGCGCACGCTGGCCTGCACCTCGGGCCGATCGTGCGTGGTGCAGGGGTCGTGCAGCATGTGGGTCGCGGTCGAGGGCCTGGCGCCCGTCGGCAGGCCTGTTTCCTCCAGCACCTGCCAGAGGGAGACGGTTTGAGCCTCGGGCAGGAGCCTCTCCAGGGTGGTCAGGCAGGTGGAGCAGGCCAGGATGAGCTTCGGCCGTCCGAGGCCCTCCCAGGCGGCGCGCAGATGGGCTGCCTGGGCCGCGGCCAGGTCTTCGCGGCCGGCCCAGACCGCCGGCGCGCCGCAGCAGTCGAGCATGAGGCCCACGCCGCCGGGCAGCTTGTCGCGCAGGAAGTCGTAGGTTTGGCGCACGTGCTCGGGCGAGGAGCCGGAGAGCTGGCAGCCGGGGAAGAAGACCTGCGCACTCGTTGTCTTGCCCGGCGCGTGGCGGGCCAGCGTGGCCCGGGCCGAGGCGGAGAAGGCCAGGTCGGTCAGGGCGAAATCGTGGGCCGAGGGCGGCATGTGGTCTTTTACCACCATCTCGCGCCGGGCCAGCCCGGTCAGCTCGCCCATGAAGAAGTCGTTGGGGCAGACCGTGGCGCACAGCCCGCACCAGCTGCAGGAGTTGATCAGCCCGTTGGCCTTGCGCTGGCCGTGGACCACGGCCAGGTTGTTGTAGATCTCGCGGGCGTAGCGCCGGGGGTAGCCCTGGAAGCGCTCCAGGTAGGGGCAGACCTTCACGCAGCGCAGGCACTCGCACTGCAGGCAGCGCCCGGCCTCGGCAGCCGCTTCGCCCGCCGCGTAGCCGGCCGGGTCGGACATGGCCGTGACCGCCCGCGGCACGACGTCCTCGATGGGCGTGGACAGCCGGGTCTCGAAGGGTCCTTCCTTCTCGCGCGAGGCGCTCATGGACACCTTTTGGACGTGGCGGTCGATGGACACCGCGGCCTTGCGCCCTTGCGCGGCGAGGGTAACGGGCGAGAAGGCTCCGGGCGCGCCCGTGCCGCCAGCGAACACGCCGGGGCGGTTCGTCTCCAGGGTCAGCGGGTCGCCGAGGGTCAGCCCCAGGACCGCCGGATCGATGGCCGGCTCGTCGTCCAGGCCCACGTAGACGGCCGCGTACTCCTTCAGCAGCTCTTCGATGAGCCGGGGGAGCCCGGGCCTCATGTCCGGCCGGGGGGCGAAGGTCACCTTGAGTTTTTTCAGTGCTTGCGCTTCTTCCGCGATGTTCGCGCGTGGCAGGCGCTCCTCGGGCAGGGAGAGCAGCGTGCCGCCGAGGGCCTCGGCCAGCAGCGTGACCAGGTAGCCCTTCCTGCCCAGGTCCCAGGCCACGGTCAGCGCGCTCATTCCGCCGCCGAGCACGGCCACGCGCACGCCGCGGCCGGGCAGGGGCATGACCCGGGTCGGGCCGCTCGAGCCCCGGATGGCCGCGCGCTCCAGCTCGCCGATGCGGATGGCGGTTTCCACGTCGGCCCGCCGGCATCTCGCCTCGCAGGGGTGGTCGCAGATGAGCCCGAGGATGCCGGGCAGGGGCATGTTTTTGGCCAGGGCCTTGCGCGCGCCCGCGGCGTCGCCGGCGGCCAGCGCCTTGTTCACGGCTTTCACGTCCACGTGCAGCGGGCAGGCCGCCTGGCAGAAGGGCGGCTCCTCCTGGATGCACTGGTATTCGAAGCGCCTGAGCTCGCTTTGCTCCATGGTCGGTCCGGCTCCTTTGGCCCTCTCCCCGGCAATGCGCCTAGGGCAGGACGATTTCCTCGAGGCTCTTGCGCGGGCGCGGCCCCGGCGCTTCGGCCGGATGGCCCACGGCCAGCAGGCAGACCAGCGCCAGCTCCTCGCCCAGGCCGAATCGGGCTTTCACCGCGGCCTCGTCGAACATGCCCACCCAGCAGGTGCCAAGACCAAGCGAAACGGCCCGCAGCATCATCTGGGACACGGCCAGGGCCACGTTCATGGTCCCGGCGGCCCGGGCCGCGGCCAGGGGGCCGGACAGTTCGCGGGTCACGTAATTCTTTATACCCTTTATCGTGGGTGCGGCAAAGAGGCCCGAGGCCGCGTAGCCCTCATAGGCCGCGGCCGACTCCCGGCGGTAGGCCGAGAGGTCGGCCAGGCAGAGGATGACCGCGCCGGCCGCGAGGAAGGTTTTCTGCTGGCGCGAGGCGTCGCCGGCGAGGAAGGCCTTGTCCTCGGCCGAGGTCAAAACCTTGAACCGCCAGGGCTGGGAGTTGAGGCTGGAGGGGGCGAGCCGCGCGGCCTCGAGAAGCTCGCGGATGTCGGCCTCACTCACCGGCTCGCCGCTGAAGGCGCGGATGCTGCGCCGGGCTTTTATGGCTTTGGCCACGCTCATTTCGGACATGTCCGGCCCTCCGGGGCGCACGGCGCCGCGAAAAATATGCCGCCGGTCCGGGGTCGGCGCGGGCCGATCCCGGCCCGGCGGCGTTGGGGGCAAAGCCGGGCTCCCGCTAGGGGAGCCCGGCCCTGGTACGGAAACGGGCGGCCGACACGCATGGACGCCCGGATTCCATCAAGCTAGCCCTTGGCCTTCAGACCGGCCAGGACCTTCTCGGGGTAGGCCGGCAGGTGCGTGATGCGCACGCCGCAGGCGTTGTAGATGGCGTTGGCGATGGCCGCGTGCGGGCAGGTCAGCGGCAGCTCGCCGGTGCCGGCCGCGCCGTGGGGACCGTCGGGGCGCGGGCTCTCCACGTAGAGGAGCTCCATGTCGTCGGGGATATCCTTGATGTAGGGGATACCGGCGCCGGTCATGGTGGCGTGCTTCTTCAGATCCTCGTAATCCTCGCTCAGGGCCAGGCCGATGCCCTGGGCCATACCGCCCCACAGCTGGCCGTCGACCACCAGCTTGTTGTTGATCTTGCCGACGTCCGCGACGAGCGTCATCTTGTCCACGGCGGTCTTGCCGGTGGCCACCTCGACGCTGACCTCGGCCATGAACACGCCGTACATGTAGACCACGAAGGGCTTGCCCTGGGCGGTCTTGGCGTCGCAGGGGGTGCCGCCGGTTGCGGCCCACTTGCCCACGAACTTGGTCGGCTTTTTCGCCGCTACGCACTCGTCATAGGTCATGTACGAGCCGTCGGCCTTCTTCAGCCCGGCCAGCATGGTCTCGCAGGCGACCCTGACCGCGTTGCCCGTGACCACCTGGGAGCGCGAGCCGCCGGCCGGTCCGGAGTTCGGGGTCGTGGCCGTGTTCGGCCAGGTGAAGCGCAGCCGCTCGGGGGCCACCTTCATGGGCAGGAGCGCCTCGTGGGCCGTGCCCACGGCGCCCATGTCCGCGCCCTGGCCGTGGTCCTCCCAGGCGGTGTGGATGGTGATGGTGCCGTCGGCGTTCAACTCGGCCCAGGCCTCGGAGGCGTCCGGGCCGTCCAGGCCGCAGCCGTACACGCCCACGGAGATGCCCACGCCCTTCTTGACCTCGGCGGTCGAGGCCTTCTTGGCCTTCTCCTGGGCGGCCTTGAACTTGGGCCGCAGGATGTCGAGCATCTCGGGCAGGCTGTAGACCTCGGGGTCCTGGCCGGTGGGGTTCTTGGAGCCGGGGCGGTAGACGTTCTTGAAGCGCAGCTCCAGTGGGTCCATGCCGAGCTTTTCGGCCAGCATGTCCATCAGCAGCTCGGAGGCGAACTCGGACTGCGGCGAGCCGTAGCCGCGGAAGGCCGAGCCCCAGGCGTGGTTGGTGCAGACCGTGCGGCCCATGCCCCGGATGTTCGGGATGTTGTAGCCGGCGCCGATGAACTGCGCGCCGCGCAGGGTGAGCAGGTCGCCGAACTCGGAGTAGGGGCCGTGGTCCACGGTCCAGTCGGACTCCATGGCTTTCAGCGTGCCGTCCTTGGTCGCGGCGTACTTCACGTTCATGAAGAACGGCGAGCGCTTGCCGGTGTAGTTCATCTGCTGGCGGTAGTTGTAGCGCAGGAAGACCGGCCGGCCGGTGGCCAGGGCGGCCACGCCGACAAGGGCCTCCATGGTCGGGCTGAACTTGTAGCCGAAGGTGCCGCCCATGGGGTTGGCCACCAGCGCCAGCTTGTCGGGCTCCAGGCCCAGGCCCGGGGCGATCATGTACAGGTGCAGGTGCACGCCGATGGACTTCGAATGGATCATGAGCTTGCCGTCGTCGGCCATGTAGGCGAATCCGACGTCGGGCTCAATGGGCAGGTGCGGCTGGCGGCCGACGTAGAAGTCGCCCTCGACCGTGACCAGGCCCTTGTCGTTCATGATCGGCGCGGTCTCGTCGCCCTTGACGATGGGCTGCTCGAAGTAGACGTTGGGCGTGCCGGGATGGATCTCGATGGCGTCCTCGGCCATGGCCGCGGGGGCGCTCATGTAGGCCGGCAGCACTTCCAGGTCGACCTTGACCTTCTCGGCCGCGGCCCGGGCGTTGTGCTCGTTGTCGGCGCAGACGATGGCGATGGCGTCGCCGAACTGGAAGACCTTCTCGTCGCACAGGATCGGGCGGTCCCAGCCGTCACCCTTGTTGGTCGGGAAGGTGATCAGGCCGGTGATGCGGTTCTTGCCCTTCACGTCCTTGTGGGTCAGGACCGAGTGCACGCCGGGCATCTTGAGCGCTTCGCTGGCGTCGATGCCCTTGATGTTGGCATGCGACACCTGGGCCTGGACCAGGGCCAGGTGCAGGGCGTTCTCGGGCAGCTTCAGGCCCAGGTCCGCGCCGTAATCCAGGGTACCGGTGACCTTGGCCAGGGCCGTGGGCCGCGGGTACTTGGAGCCCCAGATGCGGCCGTCGGCGGGCATCTTGAACTCCAGGTCGGCGGCCTTCATCTCGCCGCGCAGGACCTTGGCGCCGTCCATGACCGCGTCCACCAGGGGCTTGTAGCCGGTGCAGCGGCAGGCGTTGCGGTGCTTCTGGAACCAGTCGCGGACCTCCTCGCGGCTCGGGTTCTGGTTCTCGTCCAGCAGGCCCTTGGCCGAGACGATGAAGCCCGGGGCGCAGAAGCCGCACTGGGCGCTGCCGTGGTGGATCCAGGCCTGCTGCAGGGGATGGAGCTTGTCCGGGGTGCCGACGCCCTCGATGGTCGTGATCTGGGCGCGCTCGGGCACGCGTTTCATCTTGGTCACGCAGGAGCGGATCACCTTGCCGTCCATGATCACGCTGCAGGCGCCGCACTGGCCCTCGCCGCAGCCGACCTTGGTGCCGGTCAGGCCGAGCTGCTGGCGCAGCACGTCGGCCAGGGTGGCTTCCTGATCCACGACCAGGTTGCGCTCGACGCCGTTGACTGAGAATACCTTTTGAATCATCGTAGCCATCTCCTTGCCGTTGGGGTGAAGGGGGCGGGATGGCCGCCCGACGTCAGTCGCCCGCCCGGTCCCAGGCCGTTTGCAAGACCTCCCGGGATCGAACGGCGCCTGGTCGGGCGCATCCCGCTTCATCCGCTACGCATCGTCGAAATATATCACATGCGCTCCGTGCTTCGGTTTCAGGTGCCCTTGCCGAAGGGGCAGACCGGATAGCGGCACTCGGGGCAGCCGGCGCAGAAGCCGCCGTGCCCCAGGGCCGTGATGTCGGCCCGGCTGACCTCCTCCCCGGCTATGATCCGGGGCACGACGAGGTCGAAGATGCTGGCCTTGGCGTACATGACGCAGCCCGGCAGCCCGACCACCGGCACGTCGCCGATGTGGGCAAGTAAGAACATGGCCCCGGGGAAGGTCGGCGCGCCGTAGGTCACCAGCTCGCCGCCCGCGGCCCGGATGCTCGCCGGGGTCTGGTCGTCGGGGTCCACGGACATGCCGCCGGTGACCGCGATCAGCTGCGCGCCGGCGGCCAGCAGCTCGCGGATGGCGGCCACGGTCATGGAAATATCGTCGGGCACGAAGACCTGGCGCAGGACCTGGCAGCCAAGCTCCGAGAACTTGCGCCGCAGCACCGGCCCGAAGGCGTCCTTGATCCGGCCGTGGAAGACCTCGCTGCCCGTGGTCACCACGCCGACGGAGAGCCTGCGGAAGGGCTTGACCTGGATGAGAGGGAAGGCCGCGCGGCAGACCGCCTCGGCCCGGGCGAGCCGCTCCTCGGGGATGACCAGGGGCACCACCCGGGTGCCGGCCACCGGCCGATTGGCCGTAACCGCCTGGTGGGTGTGGACCGAGGCCAGGGTGATGTCCTCGATGGCGTTCAGCTCGGCCAGCGCCGGGACGTCGATGACCAAGAGGCCGTCGTGCTCGGTGAAGAAGTTCACCCGGCCCTCGCTCGGTTCGGTCAGGCGGATGCCCGGACCGGCCGCGGCCGTGGCCAGGCGGATGGCGGCGTCGTCCTCGTGGATGAGCCCCTCGGACAGGTCCCAGACGTAGAGGTGCTCCTTGCCCATGTTGAGAAGCGCCGCCACGTCCTCCTCGCGGACGATGTGGCCGCGCTTGAAGGCCCGGCCCTTGAACTCGCCGGGCAGGATGCGTGTCAGGTCGTGGGCCAGCACGGTGCCCACGGCCTGCCTGACCGGGATGGCCTTGAAGGGCTGGCGGGTGCGCTCGAGTGGCGGGCAGGAATTGTTGGCGAGTCTGTTCTGCATGGTCCGGCACCTGGCTTCCAGATTGGCAACAATTTACTTGATCATCGTGTCATGTCATATTTGACATAGCCTGTGCGGGCGCAGAACCCCATCAAGACCAGAACAGGGGCCGTTTTTTTCTCTAACTAGCTGTTATCAAACATGAATCACGAAAAAAAAGAGATTCGTGTAAATCGAAATGCCGTTCACGTATGGCGTCGCGGGGACGCGCGGTGAAGAACCGCTACGTGCAGCGCGCCAAGCTCTCGGAGCGGGATTTCCGCAGGCTGGTCGGGCTCTTCGCCCTGGATTTCGACGCCACGCGCATCGCCAAGGACACGGGACTCAGCCGCAGCACGGTCAACAGCTACCTGCGGCGCATCCGCCTGCGCCTGGCCGAGCACTGTCTGCTTCAGGCCATGGAGGGCGGTCCGCTGGCCCCGGGCGAGGTCCTGTTCATGGTCTTCCCCCCGAACGGCGGCGCCGACCCGCAGCCCATGCCGGTCCTGACCGGGCTGGTGCGCGGCGACAAGACCGTCCAGCTCGAGATTCCCCCGGACCGGGAGCGCGATGCCCTGCGCCGCATCCTGCGCGGCCGCATGCACTTCAAGGGCTGGTACCAGGAGGAGTGCGTGGTCGGCTTCAGCCGGGAGATCGACCTCGACTTCGCCAACGCCGCCGTGTTCTACGACCCGGCCGGGGCCTGTGCCGAAGTGACCTCGGGCGGCGAGCTGGTCGAGCTCTTCCTGTCCTTCGTCCGTTTCCGGCTGACCAGGTTCCGCGGGCTGGCCCACGGCGAGCTCAGGCTGCACCTGAAGGAATGCGAGTTCCGCTTCAACGTCGGCGGCCGCGACCTGAAGGCCGCCATCCTGTCTATTCTCAAGCGCCGGCCGCTGCCCTGAAGTCAGCCCAGAAGGGCCGCGATCTCCGTGCCCGGCGGCAGGTTGAGCGCCGTCAGCTCGTATCTTTCGTCCCGGGCGCCGACGATGGTCATGGCGCAGAAGGCCTGGCCGAGGACCATCAGCCGCCCGGGGTCCAGGCCCACGGCCACGGCCACGGCCGCGCGGATGACCCCGGCGTGGGCCGTGACCAGCACCGGCGTTTGCGCCTGCCGGGCCATCTCCGCCAGGCGCGCAAGCGCCGGCGCCACCCGGGCGCAGACATCATTATAGTTCTCCCCGCCCTCGGGCCGGTAGCCGGCGAAATCCCGGCCCCTGGCCGCAAGGCTCCCGGGGAAGCGGGCCTCGATCTCGTCCTTGGTCAGCCCCTGCCAGGCGCCGAGATCGGTCTCGATCAGCTCCGGCCAGACCTGGGCCTCGATCCCCCAGCCGGCCAGCACGATTTCGGCCGTCTGGCGCGCGCGCGTAAGCGGGCTGCTCACCGCCGCGGCCAGGGGCAGGCTTGCCAGCGCCAGGCCCCAGGCCGCGGCCTGCTCCCGGCCGCGTTCGGTCAGGGCCACGTCCAGGCGCCCGACCATGACCCCGGCCCGGGGCGGGCGCACCTCGCCGTGGCGCAGAAAAAGGATGCGTCCCGTCGCCATCAGGCGAAACCATCCAGCAGCCCGTCCTCACCCTCCGCCGGCCTGTCCGTGGCTGTCTCGAGGTCGATCCCGGCCAGCTCCCCGAATTTTCTCGCGGCTTCTTCGGCTTCCGCCCGCCGCGCCGCCATCCCGGCCAGGGCGCCGGCGTCCCCGGCGTACTTGCGCGCCGCCGCGTCGAAGCGCGCGCCCAGCGCCACCCGCTGCGCGCCGAGCGCGCACTTGTCCGCCAGGTAGACGCACAGCGTCAGCGCGTCCGCCGCGCCCGTACCCAGCCGGCCGTGGCGGGCAACGGCCTCGGCAAGCTCCGGAAATCCCGCCGCGGCCACGATCTCAGCGCCCCGCAGCCAGTGCTCCGGCCGGCCCTTGGCCACGTCGTGCAGCAGGGCCGCCGCCAGCAGCGCCGGCTCGTCCACCGCCACCCCGGCCGCTGCCAGCGCCCGCCCCAGCCGCAACGCCAGCCGCCCGACCTCGCGGGCATGGGCGCGCAGCCGCTCCAGCCGCTCGGCCGGGGCGTGCAGCTCGTACAGGGCCAGGCATTCCCCGGGCGTGGGCAGGTCTCGTGCCTCCCGCTCCGCCAGCCGCCGGCGCGCCGCCTCGTACTCCTGCGGCGTGTCCAGGTCGAGCAGCACGCCTTCGTCGGCCACGGCCAGGCGCTCCTCGCCGCCGGCCGCATCCAGGTAGCCGCGCAGGCCCCGTTCCCCGGACCAGTTCAGTATGCCCGCGAAATGCCCGGCGCCGATGATCGGCGGATGCCCCGGCCGGCCGCGGAACGCCGGCACGAGCACCCGCCCGGGCCGCGCGTCCGCCGCCCAGGCCGCGACCAGCGCGGCGACCGTGGCCGTGCGCACCAGCGGCACGTCCACCGGCCAGAGCATCACCGCTCCGGCCCCGGACAGCGCGTCCACCCCGGCCCGCACCGAGGAGAACATCCCGCGGTCGAAGTCCGGGTTGCGCACCAGCCGGCAGGCCCGCCCGGCCAGCGCCGCCTCGATCTCCTCCGCCCGGTGCCCGGTGACCACCACGACCTCCATGATTCCGGCCACCGCCAGGCCGTCCAGGCAGCGCTCCACCACCCGCCCGCCGGGCAGCGGCAGAAGGGGCTTGAAGGCCCCCATCCGCGACGAATACCCCGCCGCCAGCACCACCCCGGCCAGTCCGGGCGCAGTTGAAGCCATGATCGTGATCCCTCCTCGGGTTATTGATGTCAGGCTTGGCATACCGGGAGCCGGGGGGCGAGGCAAGCGGTGGAGGGAGGAAGGCGGAAGATGCCTCCGGCGGCCGAGGGCCGTGGGCCCCCCGGACCCCCCGAGCTCGGCCGGACTGGCCCGTTTGAAGACAGTCCAGGGTCCGGGGGATCGCGGAGTCCAAGAGCGTGAAAGAAGCCATGAAGTGAGGGAGGGGGCGCGCGCGGTCCTCGGACCCGCACAGTCGATCAGACCAAGGCCTGCGGTTAAATCAGACCAGGCCGCGAAGTGAAGCCCAGCCAGGGTTTGGGCAGGGCGGCCGGTCCCGACCCGCCCGCCGCGCATCGGGAGTCCTCTCCGTGCCGTGGGAGAAGAGCGGAACAACCGCCATGAGGAGAGGACAAAGGCCGTGATGGCCGTGTCTGCTCGGATGCCGACCCGAACTCCGGGCAGAGCCGCTCTTTGCCTTCACTGGCCGTATTTCCAATCTTCAGCCTTCAATCGTGTCCACCCTGCGGGGAGGTCGAGAACCCGAACAGCCGCCACAAGCCGGACATCGCGGCCCTCTCCACCTCACCGGCAGTCTTTCCGTCTTTTGGCCGATCGAGCAGAGTCCGACCGGGGGTTGGGGCATCGTCCCGTCCGTCGGTTCCCCCTTTGTCAAACCTCGAAGAAATGGTTAGTTATCCACCGCTCGACCTGCACTGAAGAACCACAGACACCACGCACATGGCATCCATTTCCGTCCAGAATCTCTCCAAGTCCTACGGCGGCCGCGACCTGTTCACCGGCCTGGCCTTCGACGTGCCCGACGGCGCCCGGCTGGCGGTGATCGGCCCCAACGGCTACGGCAAATCGACGCTCCTGCGCATCATCGCCGGAGAGCTCGCCTCCGACACCGGCCAGGTTTCGATCATGGGCGGGGCCAAGATCGGCTACGCGGCCCAGGAGCTGGGCACGGACGACCTCACCCGGGGCCTGCTCGCCTGGACCCTGGAGGTCTTTCCCTCCTGGGCCGGTTTCTGGGCGCGTTTCGAGGCCGCCGCGGCCTCGGGCGACGAGGCGGCCATGGTCCGGCTCGGCGCGGAGCAGGCCCGGCTGGAGCAGGCCTTCGGCTACAACCTGGAGCACAAGGCCGAGTCCATCCTGAGCGGCCTGGGTTTCGACCGGGAGAAGTTCCACCGGCCGCTGAAAGAGCTTTCCGGCGGCTGGCGCGAGCGGGCCAAGCTGGCCCGGGTCATCCTGGCCGGGGCCGACGTCCTGCTCCTCGACGAGCCCACCAACCACCTCGACCTCGAGGCCGTGGAGTGGCTGGAGGCCTACCTGCTGCAATTCAAGGGCTCGGTGGTCTTCGTGGCCCACGACCGGGTCTTCCTCGACCGCGTGGGCACCCACGTGCTGCACCTGTCCGGGGCACGCCCGGACTTTCGCCGCGGGACCTTCAGCCAGTACCTGGAGTGGCGCGAGGAGAACGCCAAGACCCGCGCCCGCCAGGCGGCCAACCTCGAGGCCAAGATCGTGGACCAGATGGACTACGTCCGGCGCTTCCGGGTCAAGGCCCGCAAGGCGAGCCAGGCGCAATCGAAGCTGAAAGCCGTGGAGCGGATGAAGGGCGAGCTGGCCCAGCTTTCGGCCGACAAGCGCCGCCGGCTCCTGGATTTCAGCCTGCCCGAGCCCGAGCGCGCGGAGAAGGTCGTGGCCGGGGTGGTGGAGCTGACCTGCTCCTTCAAGGGCAGAAGCCTGTGGCCGGCCATGTCGTTCCAGATCTTCCGCGGCCAGAAGATCGCCCTGGTGGGCAGGAACGGCGCCGGCAAGTCGACGCTGCTGAAACTCCTGGTGGGCGAGATCGCCCCGACCGGCGGCCAGGTGCACATCGGCCAGAAGACCAGGATCGGCTATTTCAGCCAGCACCAGGCCGAGGTCCTGAACCCGTCGCTGACCGTGCTCGCCCAGCTGCGGGGCATGTCCGATCCCCGGACCACCGAGGAGGAGTTGAAGGGCACCCTCGGGCTTTTCCTGCTCGGCGAGGACTATTTCGACCGGCCGGTGGCCTCGCTCTCCGGCGGGGAGAAGAGCCGGCTGGTGCTGGCGAGCCTCTTTCTCGCCCGGGCCAACTTCCTGGTGCTCGACGAGCCGACCAACCACCTCGACCTGGAGAGCCGCGAGGCCCTGGTGGACGCCCTGCGCGAGTATTCGGGCACGCTGCTCATGGTGGCCCACGACCGCTACCTGATGAACGAGGTCGCGGGCGAGGCCTGGGTCCTCGAGCCCGAGGGCCTGGCCATGCATCCCGGCGGTTTTGCCGAGTACGAGGAGAAGAAGCGCGAGGCCGCGGCCGCGGCGGTGGCCGACCAGGGCACGGTCCGGGAGGCCAGGGATGCCAGGGATGCCAGGCGCAAGCCGGACAGGGACGGCCGGCGCCGCCAGGCCGAGATACGAAACGAGTTCTCGCGGCTGCTCAAACCGCTGAAGGACGAATACGGCGCGCTGGAGGTCGAGCTCGAGGCCATCCTCGCGGCCCAGGCCGGGCGGGAGGCCCGCCTCGCCGACCCGGCGACCTACGCGCATACCGATGAATTCATGCGCCTGACCAGCGACTACCAGTCGGCCAAGGCGCGCGAGGAGGCGGTCTTCGAGCGCCTGGGCGAGCTGGAGGCGGCCATCTCGGAAACCGAAGGCCGGCGCGAGTCCATGCTCGCGGCGGAAGGCTGAGGCAAAGGTCATGTCACGCGTGATTGCGATCCTTTTTCTCCTGCTGGCCCTGGCCGCGCCGCTCCATGCCCAGGAGGCGGAGGGCGTGTGGGACCGGACGGACCAGCCGAAAGAGACGGCCAAGCCGAAGGAGGCTGCCAAGCCCGTCGGCATCGCCAACCCGGCCTCGGTCCACTGCATGGACCTGGGCGGCCGGCTGGAGATCCGCCATCAGCCCGACGGCGGCGAGTACGGCGTGTGCATCTTCGACGACGGCTCGGAGTGCGAGGAGTGGGCCTTGTTCCGCGGCCAGTGCGCCAGGGGCGACAGCCTGAAGGAGGCCGAGCTCCCGCCCGGGGAGAGAGCATGTCTGGACGCCGGCGGCCGGCTTGAGACCCGCGAGCGCGGCCGCGGCGGCGAGCTCTACGGCAGCTACACGGCCTGCGTCCTGCCCGGCAACCGCCAGTGCGAGGCGGACGCCCTGGCCGGCGGCTTTTGCCCGAAAGACGGCGTGGACGTGACCGGCCTGGCCACCCCGGCCGCGGTCTACTGCGCCGTGCTCGGCGGTCGCTACCAGGCCACCCGGACCTTTCCCCAGGTGGCTTTCGAGAACGAGGAAGGCCGCTGCGTCTTCGGCAACGGCGCGGTCTGCGACGTCTGGGAGCTCTACCGCGGCCAGTGCCGGGAGCGCTTCAACGACGCCGTCGGCGGCTGGCGCTACCTGAACTACGCCGCCGTGGGCCTGCGCCTGGGCTATCCGGAATACGCGGTGGCCCTGGCCGGAGAGCCGGCCGACGGCCGGCTGCTGACCCTCTCCGTCCAGCTCGACCGGCTGGCCGACCTGCCCGAGGACGCGCCCCGCGGCTACGGCCGGCGGGTGAGCGAGGACGACGCCCGCCAGCTTCAGAGCGGCATCTACGGCGCCCCGCTGGACTACGCCGTGTCCGGTTCCACGGCCCTGGCGCGCTTTCCCGGCGGACCCACGGCCAAAGTCTTCGCCGTGCTGGCCCGCGAGGACGCCTGCCGGCCGCTCTTCGAGCGCCGGGCCGTCTTCTACCGCGGCCAGACCCGGATCATGCTGACTCTTTCCGCCGACCCGGCGGCCATGCTCGCCCGCTACCCGGAGTACTTCGCCTACGATTTCCCGGCCTGCGGCGACGGCCTCGGCTGGAAGCGCGAGGAGACCCCGGCCGGGGAGCGCTTCTGGCAGGACCTTGCCGCCGGCCGGCTGACCGGCCTGGCCGCGGACTGGGAGCGGACCTTCAAGGACATCCTGGCCGGACTCGACGCGAGCCCGGAGGCCAGGCCGTGAAGCCCGTCCTGCGCGTCTATGGCCTGGTCCGCGGCCTTGCGCCCGAGGCCGCCCGCGAGCTGGCCACACGCCTGCCCTTCGAGCACGCCAGCCCCAAGGGAGAAGTCCTGGACATCGAGCACGAGGGCGTCTTCGTCGACGTCGAACAGGGCGCCGAGACCATCGCCCAGGCCCTGCCGCCCGGCGGCTCGGCCAGCCTGGACGTCATCGACCACGAAGCCTGGACCGTCACCCGCTATCGGATCGCTCCCGGCCGGGTCACGGCCAGGGCCTTCGGCGTGGACGACGTGCTCGACCCGGTGCGGACCGACTGACATGCCGCCGCTGATCGACGTCGTGGCCGCCATCATCTGGCAGGACGGCCGTTTCCTGGCCGCCAGGCGGCCGGAGGGCAAGCCTATGGCCGGCTACTGGGAGTTCCCCGGGGGCAAGATCGACACCGGCGAGAGCGCGGAGCAGGCCCTTGTCCGCGAGCTGGACGAGGAACTCGGCATCGTGCCCCGCGCCCCGGCCCTCTGGCGTGAAGTTTTTCACGAGTACGAGCATGCCGCGGTCCGGTTGTATTTCTTCCAGATTCATGCTTTTGATGGCTGCCTGACGGCGCGCGAAGGTCAGGACATGGCCTGGGTCGCGCCGGAGGAAGCCGGACGGTGGCCGTTCCTGCCGGCCGACCTGACGATCGTGGCCGCGCTCAGCGCGCCGGACAACGCCTGAAGGAGCCGCCTCATGCACATCGCCGAGCGCATCCGGGGAGGTCAGTTCATCTCCCTGGAGTTCTTCCCGCCCAAGGACAAGGCCATCTGGCCTCAGTTCTTCTCCGTGGTCGGGAAGCTCAAGGCCATACGGCCCCCCTTCGTCTCCGTGACCTACGGCGCCGGCGGCGCGACCCAGGACAACACCCTCGAGATCGCCTCGCGCCTGAAGAACGAGCACGGCCTCGAGCCCCTGGTGCACCTGACCACCGTGGGCGCCAGCCGGGAGCGGATCGACGACTTCCTGACCGCTCTCCTCGACGCCGGCATCGAGAACGTGCTCGCCCTGCGCGGCGACCCGCCCCGCGGCCAGTGCGACTTCGTGCCCGACAACGAGGAGTTCCAGCACGCCTCGGACCTGGTGACCTACATCAAGCGCCATTTTCCGCGCTTCTCCGTGGGCGTGGCCGGCTACCCCGAGGCCCACCCCGAGTCGTCCTCCATCAAGTCCGACCTCGACTGGATGCGCTACAAGGTGGACCAGGGCGCGGACTTCGTCATCACCCAGCTCTTCTTCGACCCGCGCATCTACTTCGACTACGTGGACCGCCTGGCCGCGGCCGGCATCCTCCTGCCCGTGGTGCCCGGCGTGCTGCCCATCCTCTCGCGCACCTCGGCTCGCTTCATCCTCGGGCTGTGCGGCGCGCGCATCCCGGGCAAGCTCTACCTCCAGATCGAGGAGGCCCACGAGAAGGGCGGCAACGAGGCCGTCCGGGCCGTGGGCCTCGACTTCGCCACGCGCCAGTCCGAGGCGCTGCTCGCCGGCGGCGCCCCCGGCGTGCACCTCTATACCTTGAACCAGGCCGGGGCCTGCCTGGACATCGCCGCCAGACTCGGCCGGCTGCCCGAATAAGACGTCCAATTGCCTGCACAGGGAGGAACCGTGCGATGAAGACCTATCGTGTGGCCGTGGTCGGCGCCACCGGCGCCGTCGGCCGGGAGATGCTCAAAACCCTCGAGGATCGGGATTTCCCGGCCCACGAGGTGGTGCCCATGGCCTCCAAGCGCTCGGCCGGCAACACCGTGCCCTTCAAGGGCCAGGAGCTGACCGTGGTCGAGCTGACCGAGGACTCCTTCGAGGGCTTCGACCTGGCCCTCTTCTCCGCCGGCGGCTCGACCAGCGAGAAGTTCGCCCCCCTGGCGGCCAAGGCCGGCTGCGTGGTGGTCGACAACTCCAGCGCCTGGCGCATGGACGACGCCTGCCCCCTGGTCGTGCCCGAGGTCAACGCACACGACCTCGAGTGGCACAAGGGCATCATCGCCAACCCCAACTGTTCCACCATCCAGATGGTCGTGGCCTTGAAGCCCCTGCACGACGTGGCCCGCATCAAGCGCGTCGTGGTCTCCACCTACCAGGCCGTGTCCGGCACCGGCCACAAGGCCATCGTCGAGCTCGAGAACCAGGTCCGCCGCCTCATGAGCGGCCACGAGGTCACCCCCGAGGTCTACCCCTACCAGATCGCCTTCAACTGCCTGCCCCAGATCGACGTCTTCCTGGACAATGACTACACCAAGGAAGAGATGAAAATGGTCAACGAGACCAAGAAGATCATGGGCGACGAGAGCATCCGCGTCACCGCCACCACCGTGCGCGTGCCCGTGTTCTACGGCCATTCCGAGGCGGTCAACGTCGAGTTCGCCAACGCCATCAGCGCCAAGGAGGCCCGGGTCATCCTCTCCCAGGCCCCCGGCATCAAGGTCCTCGACAACCCCAAGGAGAAAATCTACCCCATGCCCCTCATCGCTGCCGGCGAGGACGATACCTTCGTCGGCCGCATCCGCGACGACGACACCCAGCCCAATACCCTGAACATGTGGATCGTGGCCGACAACATCCGCAAGGGCGCGGCCCTGAACGCCGTCCAGATCGCCGAGGCCCTGGCCGAGCGCGGTCTGATGCGCGTGCCGTAAGGGGAAGGGCAGGGGAAGAGAAAGAGAAGAATGCCTCCGGCGGCCGGGGGGCCGTGGGCCCCCCGGACCCCCCGAGTTCGGCCGGGACTTTCAAGCCGGCGGCCAAAGCCCCGCCGGCTTGAAAGTCCCGGCCGAGCGGCCCTTCCGAAGAATAGCCCCGTTGCCTTTTCCGCGAAGCGAGCCAAAAGTTTTTGAGGGAAAAGGGGGGTGTGGGGGGAGAAACCCCCTTTTGCAAAAGGGAGTTTCTCCCCCCACATTCCTCCCCACATTCCACAAGGAGCACCATACATGACCATACCCGTTGTCGATTCCGAGACTTACGTCGAGAAGCTGCGCCAGGCCTGGCGGCCGGGCGGGGAGAAGGTGCTGGCCTTCTATGAGCACCGCGTCGGCGCCATCTGCAAGGACTCCAAGCTCATGCTCATGCTCTGGGACGACCATCTGGTCCACCGGGGCGATGCGGTGTTCGAGACCATGAAGTGGGTGGACCGCAAGATGTACCAGCTGGACGCCCACCTGAAACGCATGCAGCGCTCGGGCTCGGCGATCTTCCTTGCGCCGCCGTGTTCCATCGAGGAGGTCCGGGAGATCACCATGGAGGTGGCCCGGGCCGCGGGCACGGACCTGGGCCTGGTGCGCATTCTCCTGGGGCGCGGCCCCGGCGGCTTCGGCATCGACCCCACGGAGTGCCCGGTGCCGAGCATGTACGTCGTGGCCTACGCCTTCAAGCCCAAGCCCGAGACGTACTGGAGCGAGGGCGTGACCACGTTTCGCACCGGCATTCCGGCCAAGCAGAGCTGGATCGCGACCATCAAGTCCACGGACTACCTGCCCAACGTGCTCATGAAGCGCGAGGCGCTGGAGAAGGGCTACGACTATCCCTTGTGCTTCGACGCCCAGAACTTCCTGGCCGAGGGCGCCACGGAGAACGTCTGCCTGGTGGACGCCGCGGGCACGCTGGTGGTCCCGGAGCTGACCTCGGCCCTGGCCGGCACGACGCTCATGCGGGCCATCGAGCTGCTGGGCGACGAGCTGCCGGTGGCCTTCCGCAAGGTCGGCGAGGGCGAGATCTACAATGCCCGCGAGGTCATCATCCTCGGCACCACCGGCGACGCCGTGGCCGCGGTGCGCTACAACGGCAAGCCCATCCACGACGTGAAGCCCGGGCCGGTGGCCAGGCGCATGCGCGAGCTGCTGCAGGCCGACCTGCGAGAGAACGGCGAGCCGCTGTAGGCGCGCAGGGGCGCCGGCCGTCCTTCCCCCGGAGAACGCCTTCGGGGGGAGGGCGGGTCAGCAGCGGGTCTGTTCCTGCAGGATACCGACCATGATCCGGTCGGCCTGGGAGAAGGCCTTTTCGCACAGCTCGGCCAGGGCCTTGGCGGTGGTGCACATGTCCGGGGAGACCAGCCCCTCGCTGTGCTGCACGCCGCGCTCGTCCATGGCCATGAGCGCGGCGGCGTAGGCCTCGCCGGCCGCGGCCGAGACTTTCAGGCCGCAGGAGCCCTTGGCGCCGTCGCAGAGCATGCCCATGAGCGCGGAGATGAGCGAGGCCACGGCCCGCTCGGCCTGACGCGATGTGCCACCCATGATCCGCACCAGTCCGGCGGCGGCGCCTGCGCCCGCGGCCACGGAGCAGCCGCAGATCGGCGTCAGCCGGCCGATGAAGCCCTTGACGTAGCCGGTGACCAGGTGGCTCAGGGCCACGGCCTCGGCCAGCTGGCGGGGCGTAGCCCCGCGGTCCTGCGCGGTCACGGCCAGGGGGACGATCGCGGTGATGCCGTGGTTGCCGCTGCCGGCGCTGCTCATGACCGTGAGCGGCGCGCCGGACATGCGCACGTCCGCGGCCGCGCCGGTCAGGCTCTTGATGCGGGTGAAGAGATCGGGCGAGCCGCCGCCGTGCTCGGTCAGGGTCAGGCCAACGCCCAGTCCGTAGTTCCCGGTCAGGCCCTTGTGGGCCACGGCCATGTTCATCTCCACGCCTTGCAGCATGAAGGCCTCGAGCCCGGCGTCGAGGCTGCCGGCCAGGTCCCAGATGCCCGCCATGTCCAGCTCCATGAGCTCGGCAAGGTAGGCGGGCTGGGCCGGGCCGGCGGCCTGGGTCGTGTCGTCGCGCAGGGTGCGGCCGTTCACCACGATGCGGCTGACGTGGTCGTGGCGGTCGCGTATCTCGGCCAGGACGGTCCCGCCCGGGCCTTCCAGCAGAGCCTCGATGAAGACCGGCGGGGCCTCGGGCAGCACCTCCACCGTGACCCGGCCGGCATCGACCAGGGCCTTGGCCTTGGCTGCGTCCTCGGCCGTCACGCCCTCCAGAACCAAGAGGCCCTTTGCCGGGTCGCCGGCCAGGGCGCCCAGGGCCGCGGCCACGGCGTTACCGCGCAGGCCGTCGGTGCCGGGAATGCCGACGTCGCGGCCGTTCTTGAAGATGTTGATGGACAGCTTGAGGCCGATGCGCTCGGGCCGGCCGGCCAGCTCGTGCGCGGCGGTGGCCGCGGCCAGGGCCACGGCCACCGGTTCGGTGCAGCCGAGCGCCGGCTTCACTTCGTTGGCGAAAAAAGAATGCAGGTCCATGATTCGGGCCGTCTAGGCCAGGGCGAAGACGGCTTCGATCTCGATGTTCGAGCCGAGCGGCAGCGCGGCCACGGCCACGGCGCTGCGCGCCGGGTAGGGCGCGGCGAAGATCTCGCGGTAGACCTCGTTGACCGCGGCGAAATCGGCCATGTCGGTCAGGAACACGGTGACCTTGACCGCGTTGCCCAGCGCGCTGCCGGCGGCCTCGGCAATGGCGGAGAGGTTCAGGAGGCAGCACCGGGCGCGCTCCCCGATGGGGCCGGCCACCATCTGGCCCGTGGCCGGGTCGATGGGCAACTGGCCCGAGGAGAACAGGAGCCCGCCGGCCTGGACGGCCTGGGAGTAGGGGCCGATGGCGGCGGGGGCCTTGGTGCTGGAAATGGCGGTGATGGACATGCTGACCTCGCTTTTCTTGGGATCACGCCTTTTCGGCGCGGTTTTCCTCGCTGCTGCGCTGAGTACCCGGCCGGTGGCGCAAGGGCAACATTTTTGTTGAAGGAGGAAGAGGCCATGATGTGGGGGAGAGGGGCGGCTTCAGGCCTGAATCCGCCCCCCGGATATCGAGCATCATCGCAGGGTTGGAGCGGCGCAACCGGGGCCGTCCTCACGGTGCTGGCCGCCGGGTGCCGAGAGGTCGAGGCGGTCCACGCTGTGGTTGATGACGCGCGCAGGGTGCTGAGCGCAGCCTGTCGTCGAGATTCGACGCCGGGAGCAGGATCTGCCCCGGATTGCAGTCGCGGAAGTTGTACGCCATGCCCTCGACCATCCATCATCCTGATATCATGACTGTTTACCACGAATGCCGGGCAGGTGGATACGGTTGCTGGGGCTTGCGGGACAGGCTCGTAACGGCGTGTAGTTCCCAGATCAGGACTGAAGCAGTCTCCATCGAGGGGCGGAGGTTGATGCTGGCCCTGCGATCAGGAGGCATCACCATAGCTGCATCATGTCCGTGGACGCTAACGCCCCCGTCTGTTTCAGCCCGCCGTGTTGACCCAAGAGCGCAAGACCTCAGCCACGCTCCAAGCCTGGGCTATGCAGCCGCGCGGCAGGTAGGGCGGTTCGGCGTCGAAGACCTCGCTTATGGAACCGATGCAGGCCGCATCGAGATGGGCCATGAGGCCGGCCAGCAGGCCCCTGGCTTCGGCGCCCTTGCCGGGATTGAGTTTGAGCCAGGCGTCCACATACGGGCCGATGAGCCAGGCCCAGACCGTACCCTGATGGTAGGCGGCATCCCTGGAACGCAAATCACCGTAGTAGTTGGCCTTGTAATCCGGATGGCCGGGGGCCAAAGAGCGCAGTCCCATGGGGGTCAGGAGTTGCGAGCGCACCACATCCATGACGGACTGCCACCGGGCCTGGTCGAGGACGGGATAATCCAGGGATATGGCCAGCACCTGGTTGGGGCGGCAGGCGGTGTCGTTGCCGCTGGTTTCGGCGTCGACCACGTCGTAGAGATAGCCGCCCGCCTCATACCAGAAGCGTGTGTTGAAGGATTCCCTGACCCGGTCGGCGGCCTGACCGATGTGGCCCGCGGCGGCCGCATCGCCAGACTCGGCGAGCCAGCGCTCCAGGAGGCGCAGGGCGTTATACCACAGGGCGTTGATTTCCACGGCCTTGCCTCGCCGGGGCGTGACCACCCAGTCATCCACCTTGGCGTCCATCCACGTCAGCTGATAGCCTTGCGCGCCCTGGCGGAGCAGCCCGTCCTCGGGATCCATCCGGATGCCGAAATCCGTGCCCCGCATGTGGTGTTGGATGATGTCCACGAGCTTGGGGAGGATGCGCCGCAGCGTGGTGCGATCTCCGGTCATCAGCACGTACCGGTGGATGGCGTGGAAAAACCACAAGGTCGCATCTGCGGTATGGTACAATCCCACTTTTTCCCCTTCGGGAAACATGTTGGGGATGAGGCCGTTGCGAACGTATTCGGCGAAGGTCCGCAGGATCCAGCCGGCTTCGTTGACGCGCCCGGTCGTCAGGGTCAGGCCTTCGAGGCTGATCATGGTGTCGCGACCCCAATCGGTGAACCAGTGATATCCGGCGATGACCGTGCGGACCTCTTCACCGGCGGACTTGGCACGTTCGGCATCCTGGATGCGCCCTGCCGGGGTGATGATGAACTGGTCCGCCGCCAGGACCAATTGACTGGCGGGCCCGGTACGGAGTTGTGGTGCGGCCAGGCCCAGGAGAGTGGTGCGCCGTTCGGATTCGGCCCGATAGGAGGCCTCCGGGGACAGGGCCCGGATGGTTTCCCAGCCTTCGGTCGAGGCTACGAGGCTCGTCTGCTGGCCGGCTTCCAGATCGGTGCGAAAGTAGCCTGGGCTCCACAGGGAGCCCTTGCAGGCATATCCCCGGTTGAGTTCCGTGCGGTAGGGGATGGCCGATATCTCCTTGTGGTCATAGGTGAAGGCCATTGATGGGGCGTAGAGGAGCATGCGCAATGTCGGATGGTGCGCCTCGCCGGAGATCTCGAACTGGTCTTCATGGACCGAAAGTCTGTAGCTTGACGACCGCAGGTCGCAGATCGACTCGTCATGGGAGCGGACCTGGATGGCCGGTCGCAGGTTGAGTCGCAATTTCCCTTTTCCGCTCAGCAGCTGGTAGGTCACCTGAACGGTGTTCTGCCGGTAGGGCATGTGCAGGCGCTTTTCGAGAACGAAGTCTTCTATTTCATACCGCCAGACCGGCAAGCCTTGTTCCAGCCGAAAGGAGGTCAAGGGATAGACCTCGTCGGGGGAGATGCCGGCCAACTCCTCTGCTCCGGTATGGATCACGCGCCTATCCGGCAGTCGCAGGCGTTCGGAGAGGCCGTTGAGCATCATCATGCGGCCCAGGGGATTCGGCAGGGCCGCGATCAGCAGGCCATGATAGCGGCGGGTGATGACTCCGGTCAGGGTGCCGGAGGCGTAGCCGCCAAGGCCGTTGGTGACCAGCCATTCCTGAAGCCGATGGGGATCCAGGCTGGGATCTCGTTCCTCTTGCTTGGAAAGAAAGCGAATGGTGTCAGTCATCCCTGTGCTGCTCCTTCGGAATCGGATGCATGGCTACCGCGGCATGGCCCGGTATGCGCCAGTTTTCTTCGGTATCAAGCGGCGGGGTGCCGGTGCCGCCATACCTGGGATCCTCGCTCGACCAGAGGATATGCCACTGCATGCCGTCGGGCGGAGCGAGCAACGGTTCGGGGGCCGGGTGCAGATGCAGATCACGCCCGAAGTTCACAACCAGCAAACGGTCGTCGCCAGCAGGATCGAAAAAGCGCAGGAGCAGGCATTCCTCGGCCAACACCGAGCCGTCCAGGCCGCCGGGCTTCTGGACCCGGAAGACCTTGTCCTCGCGCCGCAGGCGGAGCAGATCCTTATGCAGATCGTAGATGGAGCGGTGGCGTTCGCGTTCGCTGAAATCAAGCTTGCAGCGTTCGAAGACGGAAGGATTACCCGGGTCCTGTAGGTAAGGCTGCATCTCTTGGGTGGCCAGGCTGCGAAATTGATGGATGAACCGGGAACGGCCCTCCTTGACGATTTTGGCCAGTTCCGGTGCGTGATCGCAGAAGTAATGAAACGGGGTGGAAGCGCCGAATTCCTGTCCCTGGAAAAGCATGGGGGTGGCCGGGGCCAGCAGCAGGAGCGCGGTCATGGCCCGCAGCCTCCCCGGGCTGGTCTGGAATTGGATCCGTTCGCTGCGGCCGGAGTTCGCGATCTGGTCGTGATTCTGGATGTAGATGATGAATGCCGCCGGAGGCAGATCAAGACCCGGCGAGCCGCGACGCTGCTTCTGCCATTTGTAGCACTGGCCCTGATAGAGGTAGCCGTACTTGAGCATGGACAGAAACTCTTGAGCCTTTCCCAGATAATCCGTGTAGTAGGCCTCGTTACGGCCGGTCAGGGCGACCGTGGCGCTGTGGTGGAAGTCGTCATTCCACAAACCGTCCAGGCCGCTGCCGCCCTTTGTGGCGGGGCGCACGAGGCGTGTGTCCTGGGGTTCGTTCTCCGCCACGATGATCGTCTTGCGACCACGGGCCGCCTCCCGCACCCGTTTGGCGACGGCGGTCACGATGTATTCCGGCGAGTGGTCGAATATCTGTTGGGTGGCGTCAAGCCGCAAGCCGTCGAGGTGGAATTCCTCGATCCAGTACGCGGCGTTGGTCAGGAAGAACTCCCGTACCGGCGCGGCATTCTCTCCATCGAAGTTGATGGCTCGTCCCCAATCGTTGTCATACTTGTCGGTGAAATAGTCCGAGGAGAATTCCTTGAGATAGTTTCCGCTGGGGCCGAAATGATTGTAGACGACATCCAGGATGACTCCCAGGCCGCACTGGTGGGCTTCATCCACGAATGCACGGAAATCGTCCGGCTGGCCATACAGCCATACCGGGGCGAAAAGGCCGACCCCATCGTATCCCCAGCCAAAACGGCCAGGAAAATCCCCCACGGGCATGAGTTCAATCACGGTGATGCCGCAGGCCGCCAGTTCCGGTAGCTCCTGCCGTGCCGAGGCCCAAGTGCCTTCCTTGGTGAAGGTCCCGACATGCATCTCGTAGATGACTTGGCCCTCGATGCCCACGCCCGGCCAGCGGGTGTCCCGCCAGAAAAACGTCGAGGGATCCACGACCTGGGAAGACCCATGGGGGCCATCGGGTTGAAACCGCGAAACTGGATCGGGAAATAAACCGTTTTCATGGGGTCGGAAACGGTAGCGCGTGCCGGCGGCTGCCTGAGGCGCCAATCCTGCGAAATACCCGTTTTGAAGAAGCTTCAAGGGAATGGCTGCCGGAGCGCCTGGGCCGGATTCCAGAATGACCTCGACCTTTCGGGAGCGAGGGGCCCAGACGCGGAAATGGGTTCCGCCCGTGGGCTGGACTTCGGCACCGACAGGGTAGCGCCGTTTCAACTTTGCGGCCATTTCAATGTAACCCTTTGGTTGCATGGACGTTTTGATCGGGCACAGGAGAAGGGCTGGCCGGTTCAAGTCTTTCCATTGTTACGTGTCGAGACCGAAAAATGTCAATGAGGATTTCCGTAGATGCGGCCGGAGCGGATCTGAACCAAAATCCGACTTCGGCTGCCAGCAGACTCAAGTCAGCCCGCCTGAAGCCCGGGATTATCTGGATTGTCTAGGGGAAAGCCATGGCCGCAGCATCGAGGTCAACCGGCTGGAATGAGACGACGCGGACTTCGAGGCCGGGTCCATCACGCTCTGGACGCGCAAGCGCAAGTCCCGCGAACCCACCCCGCGCGCCTGCCTCCGACCGAAAAGCCGCGCGAGGCCCTGCCCCGCCGGTTCGCCCGGCGCGATCGCGACCGGCCAGAGGTCTTCCGCCATGCCCTCACACACCGACCAGGCATGACCGACGACAGCTGACGAGCAACCTGAATTGGCTGGGGATTCGGCACGTCGCACAGGGGAAGGGTGCGACTTTGTCGAAAATGGGTTTTCCGCCTTCCCCCGGTCTTCTTCTGCGCCTTCCGGCGCCGGCTACGGCCCCGGCGCGCGCAGGCGTTCGGCCACGTCGAGCACGGCCTGGGCGTATTCCTGGCTCGGGTTGTAGGCCATGATCACCCGCAGGGCGCGCTCCGGCGGCAGGCCGGGCTTCCAGCCGTGGAATTTGAGGAATTCGGCCATGCTCTTGATGGCGTCGGCGAGGTCGAAGAGGTCCACGCGGCCGTCGCCGTCGCCGTCCACGGCGAAGCGCTCGGCGATGGAGGGCATGAACTGGGGCAGGCCGAAGGCGCCAAACGGCGAGCCGCGCAGGCTGGCGGGGTCGAGGCCCGTGCCGCGGGCGAAGCGCAGCAGCGCGCCCAGCTCGCCGTAGGCCCATTCGGCCTTCTGGCGCGTGCGCCGGATGACCCAGGGCCGAAGTCCGGCCTCGATCTGGTTCATGGGCAGGTAGTCCTGGACGTTGCGGAAGTCCTCGCAGGCGGCCATGGAGGCCAGGGTCTCCATGGTTTCCGCCCGGCCCAGGCTCTGGCCCAGCTTGGTCTCGACGATGAGGATGGCGGTGGGCACCTCGGGCGGCAGGGCGTAGCCGTGCTCGATGGCCGCGAACAGGGCGGCGTGCTCGGCCATGAATTGCCGGCCGTGGTCGATGAGCCCGTCGCTCAAGTACTGGGCGTAGGGGCTGGAGCCGGTCGGCCGGGGCGGCGCGGGCGCGACCTTGGAGCGGATGAGCGGGACCATCTTGTCGGCCATGATCTGGGGATTGAAGCGCACCCGAGGCGAGGCGAAGACGGTCTCGACGTAGTCCTGGGGCAGGCCGTCGCGGACCAGGCGCTTGACCAGCGGAGCAAACGCCGGGTCGGTTTCGGCCGCGGCCGGCACGGACGCGACCGAGAGCAAGGCCGCCAGGCAGGCGGAAACGAAAATCTGCCGGCCACGGTGCAGAGCGCCGGCTCGAGGCATCTCGGACACGAACCCCCCTCGTCTCAACAACTGAAACTAGCCGGAAGGCCGCGGGTTGTCCACAGGGCCTAGATGCGGTTCATGGGGACGTTGGCGAGCAGGGCCTCAAGCTCGTCGTCCATGACTCCGGCCAGCTCGGCCAGGCGGTAGCGAACGCCGCATGCCATGCAGCGCAGGGCCACCTCCCGTCAGCCGCGGACCAGGGAGAGCGGGTGGGTGCAGGCCGGGCAGGCCGGACCTGCCCGATCGGCCCGATCATGGAGTGACGGGGTGGCCGTGGCCTGGAGGCCGAAGGCGCGCATGGCCATGGCTAGACCGCCTCCGCTACGAGGCAAAGCCGGCCGTCCGTGTCATGTCCGGCGACCAGGGCGAAGCCGAAGCGGTCGAAGGCCAGGCAGAGCTCGAGATCGCTTTCCGGCGCCCAGTCCGCGGCGGGGTCGAAGAAAGGCTTGGCGCTCTCCACGCCGCGCAGGTAGCGGGCGATGGCCTCAAAGTGGTTGGGATAGTCTTCCAGGGCGTTCTTCAGGAAGATGCCGCACATGTCGTCCTCGGGGCTGCGCTCCTCGGCCGCGGCGCCGAGGCAGACCAGGCTGACGATCTCGGGCTGGCGGGCAGCGAGCAGGCGCAGGGTCGCGCCGGCGGTGACGAAGCTTGCGGCCAGCACGTTTTCTGCCGCGGCCGCGGCCACGACGAGCCCGCGCGTGCCGGCCGAGGTGGCCTGGACGATCCGCCGGCCGGAGAGGCCCCCGGCCGCGAGCGCCATGATCTCGGTCGGCGAGTTGCCCAGGTCGAAGCCTTCGGGCCGGCGGCCTTGCGTCTCGCCCATGAGCAGAAGCTCAGGATCGGCGGCCTTCATGGCCAGGGCGGCCGCCACCCCGTCCACCGGATAGATCGCCGCGGCCCCGCCGGCAAAGGCGTAGGCCGCGGTGGAAAAGGCCCGGAAGACGTCGATGACCACCGCCGTTCCCCGCGCCCGGCGCGCCCCGCCCAGGCAGAAGTCCATGGATACCCGCATGCCCCGTCCCCCCTTCGCCGCCGGACTATGCCCCCGGTCCGGGAGCAAGTAAAGGGCAGACTAAGGCCTTGCCCAGGGCCGGCGAGGGGGGCCGGCTCCGGCCGGACGGGCGCCGTGGCGCGCCCGGAGCTTCGGCAGGAACAGGCCTTGACTTTTGGCCGTCCATCCACGACTACTCGGCAGCGCGGCCGCAGCCGGCCGCAGGACCGGGAACCCTCCGCATGACCCCCACGCCCAACGCTTCCCTCGCGAGCCTGCCCCGACTCGGTCAATGGGCCGTGCTCCTTTGCCTCTCCGCCGTGCTCGCGGCGCTTCTCCGCCTGGCCGGCCTACCTGCGGCCTTGATGCTCGGCCCCATGATCGCCGCCATCCTGGCCGCGACCTGCGGCGGCGCCATGCGCGTGGCGCGCCTGCCATATTACGCCTCGCAGACCGTGATCGGCCTGCAGATCGCCCGGGCCATCACCCCGGAGATCATCGGCACCTTTGTCGAAGACTGGCCGCTGTTCCTCGGCGTGGTGCTCTCGACCGTGCTGGTCTGCAGCCTGATCGGCTGGGCCGTCAGCAGGCTGCGCATCATCCCGGGCACCACGGCCGTCTGGGGGCTTTCCCCGGGCGCGGCCAACGCCATGGTGCTGATGTCCGAGGCCCACGGTGCCGACGCCAGGCTGGTCGGCTTCATGCAGTACCTGCGGGTCGTCTTCGTCGTCCTGGCCGCCTCGGTGGTCGCCCGGACCATGTTCGGCCTGCCCGGAGCGGCCACCGTGCGCACGGTTTCCTGGTTTGCGCCGATCCATGCGCTCCCCTTCGCGCAGACGCTGGCCATCGCCCTCGTCGGCGGAATCCTGGCCCGCGTCTGCCGCCTTCCGGCCGGCGGCATGCTCGTGCCGATGCTGCTGGGGGCGGCGCTCCACGGCGCCGGGTTGGTGGAGATCGAGCTGCCGCAATGGCTGCTGGCGGCGAGCTACGCCTTTCTCGGCTGGCGGATCGGCCTCGGCTTCACCCGCCCGCTGCTGGTCCATGCCCTGCGCGTGCTGCCCCAGACCATCCTGGCCATCCTGGCGGTCATCGTCTTTTGCGGCGCCGTGGCCGGCGTCCTGGTCCGGACGCTGGGCATCGATCCGCTGACCGCCTATCTGGCCACCAGCCCCGGCGGCATAGACTCGATCGCGATCATCGCCGCCTCCAGCGAGGTCGACGTCTCCTTTGTCATGGCCCTGCAGGCCGTGCGTCTGGTGGTCGTAATCCTGGCCGGACCGGCGATCTCCCGCTTCATCGCCGACCGGCTGGGTCGCGAGGCCGCTCCGGTTGCCGGCGGCGGGCTGTCCGTCCGCCTCGAGGCCGACGAGGACGAGCTCGAATGAGCGGCCCCGCGAGTGATGATCGCTTGGCGCCGGCCCCAGCGGTTTTTCGCCGGCTCTTCTCCGGAGAAATCAGGGCCGGGGGTTAAGTATGCCCCGGACGGGGCCGATAGGGAAGAAGAGGGGAGACGTCGGGTCAGGGAGGACCTCGAGATGCATGAAGCGGACGCGATCCTGCGCGACATCGTGTCACTGCAGCGGGAGATGCTGACCGAGCTCAAGGCCATCCGGGGGATCCTGGCGGCCGAGGCCGGGGGCGGCGGGAACGGGGCCGCGAGGCCTGCGCCGGCCGGCGGCGCGGACCTGGTGGACCGGATAATGGCCCTGAACCGATCGCGGCAGCAGACCGCCCGCGAGGCCGCGGGCATGGACATCGTGGCCCGCAAGGGCTAAGACCGGGACATGGTGCTGTTCGGAACCCGCAAGAACGTGCGCGAGAGCGGCGAGGACGAGAGCCGCTTCGAGCCCGCGCGCGAAGCCTATTTCTCCGGCAAGATCAAGATCGTGACCATCGACGGAGTCCCGGGCCGGGAGGTGAAGTACGTCTTCGGCCTGGTCGTTGCCCGGGGCTACAACCCGGACAACGCCTTCTTCGGCCTGGTCTCCCGGGCCCTGGAGGCCGGGGCCGACGCCATCGTCGGCTACCGCGAATCCGTGGCCTTCCATCCCGAGGGCGACAAGCATTATTCCTGCTACGGCACGGCCATGATGCTCGAGCCCCTAAAGCGCTGACGGCGCGGTCAGGAGCCCATGTCCCAGGAAGCCGAACGCCGGCGCATCATCGAGGTCGTCGATCACTACGCCTCGGCCGTGCGCGGCCGCGACGCGGCGGCCGTGGCCGCCCTGTTCGCCGAGAACTTCGAGCACGTGGTCCACGGCCTGGGCGCGAGCGCGCTCAGCCCCTGGTCCACCAGGCACGAGACCGACGCCGCCGGCATCCGCCGGGCCTACGAGTCCTTTTTCGCCCAGGTCCGGGTGTTCCGGGTGGACTACGTCATGCGCATCGTCGACGCCGAGGCCCGGGCCGTGGCCCTGACCGTGTCCATCAGCGGCACGGGGCGCGACGGCGCTGTCTTTGCCATGAAGAACGCCCTGCACCTCTGGCTCGACACCGACGGCCTCATCGTCCGCTTCCTGAACTGGTACGGCGCGGCCGCGGACTGACAGCCGCAGGCGCCGGGCTGACCCGCCCCGCGCGCGTTCATTTCCCCTGATATACCCCCGTACAGGTATTCTCTACGCCGCCTTTGCCGCGGCGTTTCTTTTTTGTGGCGGAATGTTTTCAATTCTGCGGCAAAGCCTCTTGACACCTCTACCCCCTAAGGGTATATATGCGGCAACGGCACGCGAAAAGCAAGCCGCCGCCCGGCCGGAGGGCGGCGACGTGCGACTGGGTGCGGAAGTCGTGAAGCCATCCAGCGCGCGAGGTGCGCGCGGGCAATAAACCTGAAGGGGAGATGTGTCATGCGGAAAAATCTCGTAGCCATGCTGACGCTCGCTCTCATGGTCCTGGCCGTGGTCGGCCTGGCCCTGGCCGAGGGCAACGGCAACGCCCGCAAGGGCAAGTACCTCTACCGCAAGAGCTGCCGCGGCTGCCATGCCGCCGGCGGCGCGGCCTCCGATCTTTCGCCCAACTCCCACACCCAGGCCGAGTGGAAGAAGCTGTTTGCCGGCTGGGAATCCATCAAGTGCGCGAACGAGTGGAAGGCGCTGTCCGACGAGGAAAGAAACGACATCTTCACCTATTTGCATGATTTCGCCGCGGATTCGCCGTCCCCGGCCAAGTGCAGCTAGGCCCTCCCCCTCCCGCGCCCCGGCCCGCGACCCACCTCCCGCGGGCCGGGGCAAACCAACAGCTCAACAACGAGGGTGTCGTCATGCCGGACCAGTCCCATCGGCGCCTCACCCGGCGCTCCTTCCTCAAGGCCGCCTGCGCGGGCACGGCCCTGGCCGCGGCGGCCGGACAAACGAAAGTCCTGAGCGGCCTTGTAGCCGAGGCGGGGGCCGCGGCCGCCCCCTGGCAATCGAAGTTCTCGGCCTGCGACATGTGCTTCAACCGTTGCGGCCTCATCGCCCGGGTCGAGAACGGCGTTGTCACCAAGCTCGACCCCAACCCGAAGTTCCTCAAATCCCGCGGCATGCTCTGCGCCAAGGGCAACGCCGGCATCGCCCAGCTCTACGACCCCAACCGTCTGAAGTACCCGCTGAAACGCGTCGGCGCCCGGGGCGAGGGCAAGTGGCAGCGCATCGGCTGGGACGAGGCCCTCGACCTCGCGGCCTCGAAGATGAAGGAGATCGGCGAGAAGCATACCCGCTGCGGCATGTGGTTCACCGCCGGCTCTGACCTGCAATCCCAGTTCGTGACCCGCTTTGCCGAGGTCTACGGCTCGTTCAACGTCACCTCCCACGAGTCGCTCTGCCTGCTCTCCAACAACCGGGCCTTCCTGGACACCTTCGGCGAAGTACCCTTTGCCGACGTGCTCAACTCCAAGTACATCCTCATGGCCGGGGCCAACCGCTTCGAGGCCCTGGTCACGCCCGACTCCATCGACCTGATGACGGCCATGCGCGAGAAGGGCGCGAAACTCGTGGTCCTCGACCCGCGCTACACCAAGACCGCGGCCCTGGCCGACGAGTGGTATCCCATCCGCCCGGGCACGGACATGGCCTTCATGCTGGCCCTGTCCCACGTCATCATCACCGAGAACCTGTACGATGCCGCCTGGGTGGCCGAGAAGACCTCCGGCCTGGAGGAGTTGGCCGCGCATGTGGCCAGGTACAACCCGGAATGGGCCGAAGCCGAGTGCGGCGTCCCGGCCGCGGACATCCGGCGCATCGCCCGGGAGCTGGCCGCGGCCGCGCCCGAGGCCATGGTCTACCCCGGCCGCAGAAGTTCCGACTACGAGAACTCCACCCAGATCAGGCGCAGCTTCGCCATCGTCAACGCGCTGCTGGCCAACTGGGACCGCCCTGGCGGGCTCCTCGGTGCGCGCGAGGTCGGCCTGAAGAAGCCCGGCTACGACGCCCCCTGGTACGACGACAACCCGCCCGAGCGGGCCGATGCCGGCCGGGCGCCCATGATGTTCGAAGAGGACGGCTCCTACGTGCTCATGCGCGAGGCCGTGCTCTCCGGCGAGCCCTACCCGGTCAAGGGCTGGTTCGTGTTCAAGACCAACCCCATGCAGACCGCGCCCGACCAGGGCAAGACCCGGCGCATGATCGACACGCTCGACTTCATGGTCGTGGTCGACATCACCATGAGCGACACGGCCTACCTCGCCGACCTGATCCTGCCCGCGCCGAGCTACCTGGAGCGTTGCGACCCGGCCACCGCGCTCCAGGGCTCGAGCGCCTGCGCCTGCGTGGTCCAGCGCGACCCCGTCGTGCCGGCCCTGTTCGAGTCCCGGCCGGTGTTCGACATCCTGAAGGGCCTGGCCGGCCGCCTGGACCTGGCCGAGTTCTTCGATTTCGACATCGAGACCTACCGCGCGCAGCAGCTGGCCGGCCTGACCGGCGCCAAGGAGGCCCTCGAGCAGGACGGCGTCTACTACAACCCCTCCAAGGTCTACGGCATCTACGAGGGCCGCATCTACAAGACCCTGTCCCAGAGGATTGAGCTCTTCAACAAGCGCTACGACCAGATGGGGCTCGATCCCCTGCCGGTCTACTCCCCGCCGAAAAAGGGCCCGGACAAGGCCCTCAGGCTGGTCGTCGGCCGCTCGGCCATCCACACCCAGTCGAGCACCCAGGACAACGCGCTCTTGAACGAGCTCGAGCCGACCAACGCCCTCTGGCTGAACCCGGCCGACGCCGCGGGCCTGAACGTGGCCGACGGCGAGGCGGTCGAGGTCGCCTCGTCCGCCGGCAAGGGACGGCTGCCCGCCCGGGTCACTCCGGACGTGCCCCCGGGCCTGGTCTACATGGCCACGGGCTTCGGCTCCATCTCGCCGACCCTGACCCACATCCACGGCAACGGCTGCTCCATCGCCTCGTTGCTGGCCGACGGCTACGACGCCATCAGCGGCAACGCCGCCCTGCACGAAACCTTCGTGACCGTGACCAGGAGTGCGTCATGAGCGCTCAATATGCGATGATCATCGACTCCTCCCGGTGCATCGACTGCCGGGCCTGCGTGGCCGCCTGCAAGGTGGCCAACAAGGTGCCCGAGGGCTTCTGGCGCAACTGGGTGAAGCAGAGCCTGCCCGTGCCCGTGGCCGGCAAGCCCGGCCGCGGCCACTTCCAGCCCGGGGCCTGCATGCACTGCGAAAAGCCTTCTTGCGTCACCGCCTGCCCCACCGGCGCGACCTACAAGGACGCAAGTGACGGCATCGTCAAGATCGACCCCAAGCTGTGCATCGGCTGCGGCAACTGCATCCCGGCCTGCCCCTACGGCGCCCGCTACCGCGACCCCGTCCGGCGCATCGCCGACAAGTGCAACTACTGCCCGGAGCGCCGGGCCCAGGGCCTCGCCCCGGCCTGCGTGGACACCTGCCCGACCAAGGCCCGGGTCTTCGGGGACGTGAACGACCCCGAGTCCGAGGCCGGCCGGCTGCTGCGCGCCAACACGAACCGGCTGGTGCGCGTGGTCAACACCAAAACAGACACCCAGCCCCACATGTACTACCTCGCCGCCACCGCGCCGCTCGACTGGCCGGCCGAGGCCGTCATCCGGCCGCCCATGGCCGCGCTGATCAAGGCCGTCACCCCCGGCGTCTCGGCCCTGGTCGGCCTGGCCGCCGTGGGCGTGGCCGTCATGGCCGGCCGCGAGTTCCTCGCCGGCAAGTCCAAGGACCACGAACCCAGGGACAGGAGCTAGCCATGGCCCCACAACTCCAGCGCCACAACGGCTTCGACATCTTCATCCACTGGTTCAACGCCGCCTGCTGGCTCTTCCTGGCGGCTACCGGCCTGGGGCTCATCGACAACCCGGCCCTGAACCCGCTCGGCAACGGCTACCCCCGCGTCCTGCGCGCCCTCTTCGGCTCCGGCGGCAACCTGCTCCTGGCCCACGAGATCGTGGGCGGCCTGTGGATCGCCGCCTTCCTCCTCTATCTCGTCTTCAATTTGCGCGGCGCGCTCTTCTTCCTGCGCGAGGTCTTCAGCGTCTCCCCGGCCCGGGACATGACCTGGATGCTGAAAAAACAGATCCAGATGACCATGGGCGAGAAAATGCTTCTTCGCCTCGGCCTGGACCCACACCTGCCGCCCCAGGGCTTCTACAACATGGGCCAGAAGGCCTTCGCCCAGGCCGCGATCGTCGGCAGCCTGGTCATCGCCTTGAGCGGCATGGTCATGGTCCTCTCCCAGCTGACCCTGGACAGCGACCGGACCATCCTCGTCGCCTGGGCCATCATGCTCCACTACCTGGCCGCCGGCGTGGTCTTCGCCGGGCTGCTCGTGCACGTCTACATGGCCGCCATCGCCCGCGAGGAGCGCCCGGCCTTCATCTCCATGTTCACCGGCACCGTCCCCGAGGACTACGCCCGGCATCACCACCTGCTCTGGTACGAGCAGGTTTGTGGGGGCGCCGCCCCCACCCCCCCGCCAGGGGCTTTGCCCCTGGACCCCAGCAGGGGCGCTGCCCCTGCACCCCGCAAGGGGGGATGATCCCCCCTTGACCCCCTCGGCTTTGCCGCGGTGCAGCCTGGACGCCTGCATCCAGGCTGCACCGCGGCAAAGCCGGGGGAGGTCCAGGAGGGAAGCATTCCCTCCTGGCAGGGGGTCCAGGGGGACAGCGTCCCCCTGGTGGGGGGTGCAGGGGGCAAAGCCCCCTGCGCGGACTAAGGTACACGAACCCGAAAGGGAAAGGAGAGTGGTCATGAAACGGTTACTGGTAGCGATGATGGCGGTGGCTCTGCTGGCCCTGGCGGCCGGCTGCGCGGGCAAGGGCAACGGCGCCAAGCCGGCGGCGCCGGTTGTGGCCGCGGCGGCGACTCCGGCCGGGGCGCCGGGAACGCAGGTCGAGGGCGATCCGCTGGTCATGCCGGCGGTGAAGCCGGACTGGTTCTATCACGACCTGGTCGATGCGGAGTTCGTGAAGCAGTATGTGACCATTCCCAAGCCCGAGGGCGTGGTTCTGATCGACTCCCGGCCGTACGAGGCCAAGTTCGTGAAGGGCTACATCCCGACGGCGGTCTCGCTGCCCGACACGAAGTTCGACGAGCTGGCGGCCAAGGTGCTGCCGGCGGACAAGAAGGCGCTTCTCATCTTCTATTGCGAGGGCTACACCTGCAAGCTGTCGCACAAGGGCGCGGCCAAGGCCGAGAAGCTGGGCTACACCAACGTGAAGGTCTATGCCGGCGGCTATCCGGAGTGGGTGGCCAAGGGCAACGTGCCGGCCGTGGGCATCGAGTACGTGCACGAGCTGGTCGGCGGCGAGGGCGTGTACCTGCTGGTCGATTCGCGGCCGGCCAACAAGTTCCACGAGGGGTCCATCCCCTCGGCCGTGGGCATCTCGGACACGGATTTCGAGAAGAAGCAGGGCATGCTGCCGGCGGACAAGTCCGTGCCGCTGGTCTTCTTCTGCGGCGGCTACGACTGCAAGCTCTCGCACAAGTCCGCGGACCGGGCCAGGGCGCTGGGCTACAAGAAGGTCATGGTCGCCGAGGCCGGCTATCCCGGCTGGAGTAAGCTCTACGGCCAGGCCACGGCCGTGGTGGTCAAGGCCGGGGCGGGCGAGGGCATGTTCGACGCCGCCCAGTTCGAGAAGACCCTGAAGGAGAATCCGCAGTCCATCGAGATCATCGACGTGCGCGATCCGGACGAGTTCGCGGCCGGGCACATCCCGAGCGCCAAGAACATCCCGGTGGGCGATCTGGAGAAGCGCATGGGCGAGCTGCCCAAGGACAAGCCGGTGGTCTTCGTCTGCTCCACGGGCGCGCGCAGCGGCGAGTCCTACTACATGATGCAGGACAAGAAGCCCGGGGTGAAGGACGTCTACTACCTGGAGGCCACGGTGAAGTTCAACAAGGACGGCACCTGTCAGATCACGCCGAACAAGTGATGAGGGAGCGGGGAGGGCCGGCGGGTCCTCCCCGCGCCATTTGAGGTGAGTGATGCGAGTATTTGCCTGGCTTCTGGCGCTTGCCGTCAGCCTGGCCGCGGTAACGGCGCAAGGCCGCTCGCGGCCGGTCTGGTGGCAGGACGCCGAAATCCAGGCCGCGCACGACGGCTACATCCTGGCCGACCATAAGGATCTGCCGCGGCTGGCGGGGGCCGGGGCGCTGTTCCTGGACGTGCGGCCGGGCTATGAGTTCGCCGACGGCCACATGCCCGGCGCGGTCAGCCTGGAGTTCGACCTGGGCGACCGCCAGGAGCTTGGCGCGCAAAAGCGCAAGGAGCTCCTGAGCCTGCTCGGGGCGGACACGGCCCGGCCGGTGGTGGTCTACTGCCGGTCGTTTCGCTGACTGCGCAGCGAGATCGCGGCGCGCTGGATCGCGCGCCTCGGGTTCACACGGGTCTACCGCTACCCCTACGGCTTCCAGGGCTGGCTGGCCGAGCACCCCGAGGCCGCGCCGGCGGCCCCGGAGAAGCATCCGGCGGCCGGGCCGGGCGACGCCTTCCCGGCCTTTAAGCTGGTGGTGCCCGGCGGGGAGCCGGCCAGGGGGATGCTGGGGCTGGCTCCCGGGCAGCGCGACTACGAGTTTCCGCCCCAGGGCCGGGGCGTGGTCCTGTTCGTTCTGTTCAACAGCCTCTGCCAGGCCTGCCGCGAGGTGGCGCCGGGCTTTGTCCCCGTGGCCGCGGCCCTGGCCGGGGACGGTCCGGCCGGTAAGCAGGTGGTGCTCGTCGGCCTGGGCCTGCGCGATCACCCGCGCAGCTCCCTGGCCTTTGCCCGCGAGGCCGGCTGGGGGTTCCCGGTCCTGGCCGACCAGTCGGGGCGGCTGCTCGAGGCCCTCGGCGGGCCGGTGCTGCCGGCGGCCTATCTGGTCGGCTACGACCCGGGCCGCGGGCCGGTGGTCCTGGCCGTGCAGCGCGGCGGGACGGACAAGCCGGGCGCACTGGCCGAGCGTCTGGCCGAGGCCGCGGCCGCCTGGCTCGACCGTTGACCTCGGTGGCTTCAGCCCCGCGGGCAGGCCTCGGCCGGGTCGAGCGCGGCCACGGCGCAGAGCGTGGCGGCCAGCAGCGCGCCGGCGGCCGTCCACTGGGCCGGCGGATCAGCCTGCGCCAGGGCCTGGCGGAAGCGGCCGACCCAGGGCAGGACCTCCTCGCGGGCGAAGCTCGCGGCCTCGGCCAGGCCCTCGGAGTCGTTGGCGCCGGCGCTCTTTTCAACCAGCTCGGCCAGGTATTCGAGCTCCAGGCAGAGGTGGTCGGCCGGCTCGTTGGAGTTCTTGTCCAGCGTAAGCCCTGCCCGGTCCAGGCGCTCGGCCATGGCCAGGGCCGGCGGCCCCATGAGCCGGCCGTCGCCGGTGTAGGCCGAGGCGTAGGGCGGGGCTGGGACCTTGCCCGGGGCGCTGACGAAGAGGCGCACGTGGGCCTCACCCAGCTTGCGGCAGATGGCGGCGAGCCCGCGCTGGTCCGGGGCCGTGGCGGCCAGGTCGGCCAGCGCTTTCACCAGCTCCGGCGCGCCCGTGGCTGCCTTGCCCCGGAGGTAGGGCAGGTCGCGGGCGAAGAGGTCCAGGCAGCGGTTGCGGTCCGGCCCCCAGAAGAGGGCCGCGAGCAAGGTCAGGCATTCGGCGAGGGTGAAGGGGTCGGCGGTGGTGCGGGCCATGGCGAGCCTCCGGAAAGGGGTTTGTCAGTATTGAAGAGATTACGCCAAGCCGCGCAGAGGGACAAGGAAATTGCGCCTGGCGCGAAATGAGGTCTTGTCGACCATGGAGGTTCCGCGTACATGAACAATCATTCAAGGAGCTTGGTCCGGAATCGCAGGCCTGCGGCCGCGTCCGGCGAGAGTCCTGTACGCAGACCGGAGCCGCAGACCCCGTCCGGCTCCTCTCATGGAGAATGTTGCATGACCGATTCCGACGCCAAGCTCGATGCCATGCAGTTGAACGTGCTCTCGCGCCTGAAGAAGATCGAGGGCCAGGTCCGCGGCATCCAGAACATGGTGTCCAGCGGGCAGGAGTGCGAGGACATCCTGGTCCAGGTCCGGGCCGTGACCTCGGCGCTGAAATCCACCACCAGGCAGATCCTCAAGCGCTACCTGACCAAGTGCCACGAGAAGGCCGTGGCCTCGGGCGAGGACCCCTACGGCCAGTTGGAGAAGACCATCTCGGTGTTGACCAAGTTCATCGACGGCTGACCCTCCGGGTGCCCCCCAAGGGGCGCTCACGATTCGCCCCGAGGATATCCCCAGGGGCACGCCGCGGACCGCCGCCGCATAGCCCTCGTCTTACTTCTGGCCGCCATGCTCGCCGCTCCCTGGCTTGGCGCCGGCTTGCGCCGTCCCCCCAGCCCGGGAGCCGCGCGGTGCGGCCCCCGGCCAAGTGGACGTGCTAGACGGGGCGGATGGTCAGGACCGGAATTTTCGAGGACTTGACCACCTTCTCGGCCACCGAGCCGAAGATGATGCGGTCCACGCCCTTGCGGCCGTGGGTGCCCATGATGATCAGGTCCACGTCCTCGGCCTCGGCCACCTCGATGATGGTTTCCGGCGGGTAGCCCATGACCACCCGGCCCGAGACCTTGAGCCCCGGGAAATTCGTCCTGACGACCTCGTTCATGCTCTTCTCGGCCCCGGCCTTGATCTCGGCCTCGAGGTCGTCGATCATCTGCGGCGCCACGTAGAGCTGGGCGTAGTTGTTCATGAGCGGCGAGACATAGAGGCAGAGCACCTCGGCCCCGAGCTGCTCGGCCAGGGTCCTGGCGACTGCGGCCACGGGCGGGGTGGCCTCGGAGAAATCCACGGCGAAAAGAATCTTGCTGATCTTCCTGCCTGCGTCCATCGTATTTCCTCCTCAGGGCTCGGCCTCGGCGAGCCGGTAGCAAAGCACCACGTGCGAGACGGGTTTTCAGGCATCGAAAACGGGCCGATCAGGCTGTCCCCCCGGAACAGCCTGCGGCAGATATAGCACATTCGCAGGAAAAATGCTCTTGCCGGCCCCGGTCCGTCCCGGCTTCACCTTGCGTCAAGGCGGGGAAGTGCCGATGAAAAGGACCCGTCCCCGGGGTGAGCTCTTGGTTTCGGGTTCTGCGGGGAGTCGGGGCTGTCGATGGGCGGAAGAGGCCATGAAAGGAGCGGCGGGGAGAGTGATCGCGGCAGCGGTCAGGGCTTGGCGCACACGCCGACACGCGGCCGAGACAGTCTGCCGGCTGTGTCTCAGCGTGCGGGACGTCCATCTAGGACTCCCCGACTTCCCACTCTTCCCTCTCGCGGCTCTTCTCTCGCCGGTTTTTTTCCGGATTCGCTATTTGGCCTGGGCCTGGCTGTCGGCCGGGGCCGAGAAGTGGGACTGGACCATGCGCCAGCCGTCCTTTTCGCGCAGCAGGACCGACGTGAATCGCCCGGTGAAGGACTGAGTCGTGCCGTCGGCCAGAGTCACGCGGACCGGGGCCTTGCCAGCCACCCAGGCCACGTCGCCCGAACGGCCGACGGAAACGATCGAAAAGCTCAGGCTGATGGCCTTGGCCTGGGCGAAGAAGCCGGCGTAGCCCTTGGCCAGGGCCTCGCGGCCCACGTACCACTCGTTTTCGTCGGAGCCGATGTTCAGGATCGGGTCGGCGGCCATGGCGGCCATGACCGTGGTGATGTCCTTGGCCTCCTGGGCCCGGGCCAGCTTGTCGTAAAAGGCCTTGATCTCCGCCCGGGTGGCGGCGTCGGCAGCGGCGGCCACGGCCGCGGCGGGCAGGCAGAGGAGGATGAAGAGAGCGAGGAGCAGCAGGTGCAGGGCGATGGGCATGACGACCTCCGTTTGCATGTCGTTTTTTTTCCGCTTACACCCACCGGCCGCGCGCCGGCAACGGCTTTCCCGCCGCGGATCGGCCGAATCCCATGTGCTCGGGGTTGACAGTGCGGAGGATGCGGCATATTGGTCCAACCAATTTTTGCAATAGATATTGGTTGGACCAATAAGGCCGTGCGACTCTACCAGGAAATCGCCCACCAGATCGAGCTGCTGATCAGCGAGGGCCGGCTCGAGCCCGGCGACCGGCTGCCGCCGGAGCGCGCCCTGGCCGGGAGCTTCAAGGTCTCGCGCAACTGCGTGCGCGAGGCCTTGCGGGCGCTGGCCGAGAAGAAGCTGGTGGAGAGCCGCCAGGGCGACGGCACCTATGTGCGCGACGATGCGGCTTCGGATTTGGCCCGGACCTTTGCCGAGGCCTTCTCGGCACAGCGCGAGAGGATCGCGGAGATTTTCGAGCTGCGCCGCGCGGTGGAGCCGGGCATCGCCGCCCTGGCCGCGGAGAAGGCCACGCCCCGGGACATCGCCCGGCTGAAAGCCGTGGTCTTCGACCAGGAGCGCGCGCTCGAGGCCGGCCGCGTCGATCCCGGGCTGGACGCCGCCTTCCACAAGGCCCTGGCCGAGGCCACCCACAACCGGGTGGTCGGTGAGATCATGACCGCGCTGACCGGGACCATGGCCGAGAGCCGCTCGGAGTTCTTGCAGAGCGCGCGGCGCGGGCGGGCCTCGCTGGCCACGCATTTGGCGCTGCTGGCCGCCGTGGAGGCCGGGGACCCCGAAGCCAGCAGGCTGGCCATGTGCGCCCACCTCGACCGCGTCGCCGGGGCAGTGTTCGCCCCCGGCGCAAACCAGGAAACGGACTGAAGAGACAAGGAACGGATCACCATGCTCGGCATCATTTTCATGTACTCCGCGGTGGGCGCGGTCGCCGGCGTCCTGGCCGGCCTGTTCGGCATCGGCGGCGGCATCGTCATCGTGCCCATGCTCGTCTACTGCCTGACCCTCCAAGGGGTGAGCCCGGAGGTCATGATGCAGATCGCGCTCGGCACCTCCATGGCCAGCATCATGTTCACCGCGGTTTCGAGCTTCATGGCCCATCACCGCCGCGGCGCCGTGGTCTGGGACATCGTCAGGCGCATCACCCCCGGCATCCTGATCGGCACCTTCCTCGCCTCGCTGGTGGCCTCGCACATGCCCAAGGCATTTCTCCAGGGCTTTTTCGTCCTCTTCCTCTATTACGTCGCGGCCCAGATGATCCTCGGCAAGAAGCCCAAGCCCACCCGGCAGCTGCCGGGACGGGCCGGCATGTTCGGAGCGGGCGGGATCATCGGGGTCGTCTCGAGCTTCGTGGGCATCGGCGGCGGGTCGCTGTCCGTGCCCTTCATGCTCTGGCACAACGTCTCGGTGCACAAGGCCATCGGCACCTCGGCGGCCATCGGCTTCCCCATCGCCGTGGCCGGGACCATCGGCTACATCACCGGCGGAGCCGGCCACGCGAGCCTGCCGCCGTATTCCCTGGGCTACGTCTACCTGCCGGCCCTGGCCGGCATCGTGGCCTTGAGCGTGCTGACCGCGCCGTTTGGCGTGCGCCTGGCCCACAGCCTGCCGGTGGACAGGCTGAAGCGCATCTTCGCCGTGGTGCTCATGGTCGTGGCCACGAGGATGCTCATCGGCCTGTTCTAGGGCCTGTCGACATTTAGGCC
>DIXN01000010.1 GCA_002428705.1 Desulfovibrio sp. UBA6079 | reverse complement strand
TTGATTAATGTCGACAGGCCCTAGGGTGAAGACAGGCCGGCGAAGTCGAAACGGGTGAGGTCGTAGTCGTGGCCCAGGGCGGTGAAGCGGGCCGTGTCGCCGGAGAGGAAGACCAGCGTCGCGGGATCGAGCCAGGCCTGGTCCGGGGGCTGCCAGGCACCGCCCACGGTCTGGCCGCCGCTGAACTCCATGAGCGAGGCATCGTAGCTCGTGCTGCCCTCGGGGAAGCCGCCCACGTCCGTCCCGCCGCCAAGGCCCCACCAGCGAGGCGAGCCGGCCTGGTCGTAATGGTACCAGACGAGGTAGACGGTCTCGCCGTAGGCCTCGAGGAAGAAGCCGCTGCCGGGATGGGTCTTGTCCCACCACCAGCCGGTAAGATTGCGCGGGTCGGCGCTGCCCGGAGCCAGGTGCGGCATGAGCCTGGCCAGGCGCAGGGCGCCCTCCGCCGTGCCCAGCTGGTAGGAGAAGACCAGCCCGTCGTAGGCGCTGAAGCTCACGGCCACGCTGCCCGCGGCCGTGGCGAGGTAGTGGCCGCCCTCGGTGCCGGGCGGCGCGCCGGTGGAGGTCAAGAGCTCGCCTTCGAAGCGGCCCGAAGCCTGGTTCCAGGCGGCCAGGGAGACGTACCAGACCGGCGCGCCCGCGTCGTCGTAGACATACCAGGCGAGGTAGAGGAGCTGGTCCTTCACGTCCAGGGAGACCCCGCTGCCCGGGGCCTCGGGATCGAACCACCAGCCGGCGTAGGGGCTGACCGCCGGGGCCGGTCCGCCGGCGCCCGGGGTCGGGTCGAGCAGGTTGACGATCCCGTCGCGGTCGTTATCCTCGTTCCAGGCCGCGCCCCAGAAGGCCAGGGCCTCGGCGTCGGAAACTCCGTCGCCGTTGGAGTCGAAGCGCTCGGAGTCGGTGCCGTAGGCCGCCTCTTTGGTGTCGGACAGGCCGTCGCCGTCGGCGTCGCCGGGCACGACCGGAGGGAAGTAGCGGACCTCGTTGGAAAAGCCGCTTTCGTTACCAGCACTGTAGGCGCTCACCGCGAAATAATAGGCCTGGCCGGGCACAAGGTCGTAAACGGTCGCGGACGTCCTGGCGCCGGCGTCCGCAACGGCCGAATAGCACCTGCTCTGCGCCCCGTGATGAACCCGGTAGGAAAGACCCGAGGCCGCCGGCTCCCAGGACAGGGAAACCTGTGTCGCGCGGGCCGGTCCGGCCACGAGGGTCAGGGCAAGGAGGAGAAGAAGCCGGCAAAGCCGGTGAACGGTGGTCCGGTTCATGAACCTCACGCATCAGGCCGCCTGCCCACCGTCTGGGAGCGCGAAGCGGCCTGTCAACTCACCGGGCGAACGCTGTCAGTCTCCGACTGCCTGCCCGGCGTCCGCAGGCGCCTCAATTGTCTGCATCCGATATCAGTCATACACTCGGCACATCTCTGCAATGCCGAACGGCAATTCAGTATTACGTCACGTACAAGCATATAACACGCTATCATGGCAACCTTTTTGCAACAACCGCCAGCCATTGATTCACCCTTCATCCTTGACAATACTATGTATGCATCGTTTGTGACAAGCACAACGCAAAAAATCATCGGCGCCGACATCACCGGCCACAGCCGGCCGGCAGCCCGATGCAGAGGCCGCCCTGTCCGCCTGACCCATATATGGGCGGCGATCGGGAAAGGTCACACCCGGTTCGCGCTCCATCGTCAGGAGCCCGGGACCCCGTCGGCCGCAGATAGTCCCGCCAACCCCCTTTACATCGGGCCGGGAATGCGTATTGTGGCGTGTCTCGAGCGTGACTGCCCTCCTCCTGTTCCCCGCGTCCGCCAAACTTTTTTTGTCAACCCGCGTTGCCGCCGAACAACACAAAACGGCGCCCGCCAACCTAAGGATGTTTCGTGAGCTTTCTTTCCTTCGACTTCGACCAGCGCATCCTCGCCGGCATCCGCGCCGCCGGCTATGAGACCCCGACCCCCATCCAGACCCGGGCCATGCCCGTTGTCCTCGCCGGCCGCGACGTTCTCGGCCTGGCCCAGACCGGCACGGGCAAGACCGCGGCTTTCGCCCTGCCCATCCTCCAGCGCCTGCTCGCCGCCGATGCGCCCAAGCGCGGGCCGGTGCGCGTGCTCGTCCTCGCGCCCACCCGCGAGCTGGCCCTGCAGATCCACGAATCCTTCGTCGACCTCGGCCGGCAGACGGGCATCCGCAGCACCGCGGTCTTCGGCGGCGTAGGGATATTCCCCCAGGTCAAGGCCCTGACCCAGACGACCATCGTCGTGGCCTGCCCCGGCCGGCTGCTGGACCTCGTCAACCGCGGCCAGGTCAACCTGTCCCAGGTCGACACCCTGGTCCTGGACGAGGCCGACCGCATGCTCGACATGGGCTTCCTGCCCGACGTGAAAAAAATTCTCGCCCGGCTGCCCGCCGCGCGCCAGAACCTGCTCTTCTCCGCGACCATGCCCACGGCCATCGACCAGCTCGCCGGGGCCATCCTCAAGCGCCCCGAGAAGGTCCAGGTGGACAACACCCGGCCGGCCGCGGGCGTGAGCCACGCCCTCTACCCCGTGCCGAGCCACCTGAAGCCCGAGCTGCTCGAGGCCCTCATCGCGGCCACCGACTACCAGGCCCTGCTCGTCTTCACCAAGACCAAGCACCGGGCCAAGACACTCGCCCGGCGCCTGTCCGAAAAGGGCCTCGCGGTCGTGGCCCTGCAAGGCAACCTGTCCCAGAACCGGCGCCAGGAGGCCCTCTCCGGCTTCAAGGCCGGCAAGTATAAAATCATGGTGGCCACGGACATCGCCGCCCGGGGCATCGACTGCGTGGACATCTCCCACGTGGTCAACTTCGACATGCCCGATTCGGCCGAGACCTATACCCACCGCATCGGCCGCACCGGCCGGGCCGAGCGCAGCGGCGCGTCCATGACCCTGGTGACCGGCGAGGACATGGGTATCGTCGGAGCCATCGAGCGCACCCTGGGCGCCAAGATCAGCCGCGAGCGCCTGGCAGACTTCGACTACCAGGCTGCGGGCAGGCCCACCCGGCCCGCCGAGCGGCGCGACACCCGCCCCGGCTCGCGCCCCGATTCGCGTTCAGAGGCGCGCTACGACGACCGCCCGCGCCGCGCGTCCCGGCCGGCCACGGAGCGTGAGTCCCGCGACACCCGCGACTCCAGGCCCGAAAAGGCCCCTGCGCGCCGTGCCGAACCGGATCGCGGCCAGGCCCGCTACGCGCAGCCGCAAAAGCCGCGCGACCAGGGCCAGCCGGTCCAGACCCAGGCGGCGAAGAAGCCCGAGCGCACCGGCGCCGGGCGTGACGACGCCACTCAGGGCGCCGGCACCAAGCGCCGCCGCCCCCGCCAGTCCGCCCCGACGGCCGTGCGCTAGGGCCGAACCGGACCACAGCAATTAAAAGCGCCCCGAGTGATCGGGGCGCTTTTTTTTCGGCAATCCCTGGTCGAGCCGGCCTGCAAGCCAACTCTTTCCTGCAATGGCTCTTTTCTTCCTGCGCCCGGGCACCGCCGTGGCCTAGGGCCTGTCGACATTAATC
>DIXN01000055.1 GCA_002428705.1 Desulfovibrio sp. UBA6079 | reverse complement strand
ACATTGAGAACCGACTCCCCGCCGACCGGGCGCCCCAGCAACGGGGCGTCCGGTCGCCTACGGCCCGCGTCGAGGGCTCGCCGCGTCTCCCTGGGGAGCTGGCCGGGCTCGACGATTCCCCCTCGCCTCGCTGTATTTACGCCCCGGGCGCGCGCGTTCAGGTAACTGCGTCGCCCCGATCCTGTGACGGCAGCTGTGAGAATCCACCGCCTCATGGTATAGCCGTCGTACCCGGACCTATGCGAAAGCCTCTGGCGCGGACCTCCCTCCGCCCGGAGGCTTTTTTCGTTCTTGCGCGCGGCGCCGGACTTCGCCGACCCCGGGCGTGGTCCACGACGCCCCGCATCCCTGCCATGCTCGATCAAGGAGGAGCCGGTGTCTAGTCCTCAGCCCCGTCCCAAGATCCAGGTCAAGAACTTAACCAAGCGCTTCGACACGCTGACGGTTCTCGACCACATCAATTTCGAGATCCAGCAAGGCGAGCTGGTCGCCATCGTCGGCCCCACGGGCTGCGGCAAGACCACCTTCCTGAACTGCCTGTCCAAGCTCCTGCCCCCCACCGACGGGGACATCTTCATCGACGGCGAGAAGGCCGACCCGCACAAGCACAACATCTCCTACGTCTTCCAGGAGCCGACCTGCCTGCCCTGGCGCACGGTCAGCGACAACGTGGCCTACGGCATGGAGATCAAGGGCGTGCCCAAGGCCCAGCGCGACGAGCGGGTGCGCGAGATCATGGCCCTGGTCGGCCTGACCAGCTGCGCCCATCTCTACCCGAACCAGGTCTCGGCGAGCATGATGCAGCGCATCGCCGTATCCCGGGCCTTTGCCGTGAACCCCGACCTGCTGCTCATGGATGAGCCCTACGGCCAACTCGACCTCAAGCTGCGCTTCTACCTCGAGGATGAGCTGATCAACCTCTGGCAGAAGCTGCGCAGCACGGTGATCTTCGTTACCCACAACATCGAGGAGGCGGTGTACGTCGCCCAGCGCATCATCGTCCTCACCAACAAGCCCACCACGGTCAAGGTGGAGATACCCGTCGATCTGCCGCGGCCGCGCGAGCTCATCGACCCCCGCTTCGTGGCCCTGCGCAAGGAAGTCACGGACTTGATCCGCTGGTGGTAGGCAACCGCGAGTATTGATCCGCGATGCCGGGCATCGCGTCAGACGCAGAGGAGCTTTCATGGCATACCAAGAGGTCAAGGTAAAAACCCCGCTCAGCATGATCGTGCTGCCCGTGGCCAGCATCTGCAGCTTCTTCCTCATCTGGGAAGGCCTGGTGGACTTCGGCTTCGTGCCCGAGACGCTGCTGGCCGCCCCGAGCCAGGTCTTCAACACCATGGTGGTCAAACTGAGCGACCCCAATCCCGACGGCGCGGTCCTGGCCGTGCATGCCTGGACCAGCATCCAGGAGGCCTTCCTGGGCTACATCCTGTCGCTGGTCATCGGCATCCCCCTGGGGCTGGCCATGGGCTGGTTCAAGGTGGTCGAGGGCCTGACCCGTCCCGTGTTCGAGATGATCCGGCCGATCCCGCCCATCGCCTGGATCCCCCTCACGGTCTTCTGGTTCGGCATCGGGCTGACGGGCAAGGTCTTCATCATCTGGATCGCCGGCATCGTGCCCTGCGTCATCAACTCCTACGTGGGCGTGCGCATGACCAACCCGGTCCTCATCCAGATGGCCCGGACCTACGGGGCGACCAACTGGCAGATATTCACCCAATTGTGCATCCCCTCGGCCCTGCCCATGGTCTTCGGAGCCCTGCAGATCGCCCTGGCCTACTGCTGGACCAACCTGGTGGGCGCGGAGCTCCTGGCCGCGGACACCGGGCTCGGCTACCTCATCACCATGGGCGGGCGCCTCATGCGCCCGGACATCGTGGTCCTGGGCATGATCTCCGTGGGACTCTCCGGCGCTGTCATCGGCGTGATCATCGATGCCGTGGAAAAGAAACTGCTCGCGGGCATCAGGAGGTAGCAAGGCATGAACCAAACCGCCAGTGTCGCCAACGAAACCGTGGACTATGGACGGCAGCGCGAGCCGTTGTCCCTGCTCCGGCTCGTCACCAATCTCTATTTCCTCTACAGCGTCTCCCTGCTGTCGTTCTTCGTCATCTGGGACCGGGTGGCCGAGTATCACCTCCTGGGCGACGCCCTGGTGCGGCCGCACCTGGTGGCCCTGCAGCTCTACCAGCTGACCCAGATGAAATTCGCCGGCCAGAACCTCATGGGCCACATCTGGGCCAGCACCCAGCGCATCCTCGTCGGCTTCAGCATCGCCAGCGTCATCGCCGTGCCCCTTGGGCTGTTCATGGCCCTCAACAAGTACGCCAACGCCATCGTCAAGCCGGTCTTCGACCTGTTCAAGCCCATGCCCCCCATCGCCTGGGTCTCCATCTCCATCCTCTGGTTCGGCATCGGCGAGGCCTCCAAGGTCTTCATCATCATCATCGGCACCTTCGTGCCCTGCCTGCTGAACGCCTACAACGGCGTGCGCCTGGTGGAGCCGGAGCTCTACGACGTGGTCCGGGTGCTCGGCGGCAAACGCCGCGACGAGATCGTCCAGGTCTGCTTCCCGGCCTCCTTCCCGGCCATCTTCGCCGGGCTGCAGATATCCTTAAGCATCGCCTGGACCTGCGTGCTGGCCGCGGAGCTGATGAGTTCGCGCGACGGCCTGGGCTTCCTCATCAAGCGCGGCATGGATACGCACAAGCCGGCATTGGTCCTCGGAGGCATGGTGCTCATCGCGGTTGCGGCCTGGTCCACCTCGCAAATCCTGGGCCTGGTGGAGCGCAAGATCTGCCCCTGGAAGCGCAGCATCGAGAACCTCTAGGGCGCCGCCCAGGGACAAGGAGAACAAGCCGTGACCCCCACTTCCCCAGACATCAAGATCCGCTGCGAGAATATCAGCAAAACCTTCATCCAGAAGGGGCACATGGAGGTCCCGGTCATCCGGGACGTGAGCCTCGACGTGCGCGAGAACGAGTTCCTGGTCGTGCTCGGCCCGGGCCAGTGCGGCAAGTCCACCCTGCTCCGGATCATCGCCGGCCTCGAAACCCCGGACACCGGCAGCGTGACCCTGGACGAGTCCCCCGTGACCGGCCCGGGTCCGGACCGGGGCATGGTCTTCCAGAGCTATATGCTCTTTGCCTGGAAGACGGTGCTCTCCAACGTGGAGCTGGGCCCCAAGCTGCGTGGAGTGCCAAAGGACCAGCGCCGCGAGATCGCCCGCAAATACCTCGAACTGGTCGGGCTCTCCAGCTTCGAGAAGCACTACCCCCATCAGCTCTCCGGCGGCATGAAGCAGCGGGTGGGCATCGCCCGGGCCTATGCCAACGATCCCAAGATCATGCTCCTAGACGAGCCCTTCGGCCAGCTCGACGCCCAGACCCGCATGTTCATGCAGGTGGAGACGGCCCGCATCTGGGATCAGGAAAAGCGCACGGTCATCTTCGTCACCAACAACATCGACGAGGCCCTCTATCTCGGCGACCGCATCGTGCTCATGCGCGGCAAGCTCCCGGGGGTCATCCATCACGAATACCTCGTGGACCTGCCCCGCCCCAGGGACCACACCAACATGGACCTCCTGCGCATGCGGGCCAAAATCATCGACGAAACGGAACTGGTGCTCTAACCTGGGTGGAGCCTAAGGAAACGTCATGGACCAGGGACTGATTGCCGGCAGTATCCTTTTCGGGCTGGCGCTGCTCGCGGCCATCCTGTGGCTCGGCGGGGCGCTTGGCCGGCAGGCGTCCGCCCCGGCGGAAACCCTGAGCCCCGAGGAGCTGGCCAGGCGCTATCGACGCAAGACGGTCTTGCGGCTCACCGGCCTGGCCTTCTGCCTGGCTGCTGCCGCGGTTTTCTTCGGCGGCGGCGGCCGCCTGCCCAGCTTAAGCCTGCTGGCCGCGGGCGGACTGGCCCATTTCCTGGCCTGGCGCATCCGGACCGCGCCGTCCCTGGTTTCGTTCCGGCCCGAGGTGCGTCCATGACCGGCATTGCCCGCTGCAACAACCATGTGCCCGCCTGGAGCCGCGCCGCGGCCGGGCCGGCCATGATTCGAATAGAGAAAGAGTCGTTCCGGCAGTTTGATCCCGTCTTCAACCTGGCCTCGCGCCATGCGACCTGCCCTGAGCGTGTCCATGGCCGGGCCGCAACCCGGAAGGTGGTGTTATGCGCATGAAATCTTTGATGTCCTCGATCGTCGCATTGGCAATGCTCATTGGCCTCTGCCTGCCGGCCCAGGCGGCAGATCCCGTCAAGCTGCGCACCGCGTGGATGGACGAGCACGAGACGTTCCTCATCTGGTATGCGCACGAAAAGGGTTGGGACAAAGCCGAAGGCCTCGACCTCGAGCTGCTCTACTTCGACTCCGGCATGGCCCAGCTGAACGCCCTGCCCGCCGGCGAGTGGGTGCTCTGCGGCACCGGCGCCGTCCCGGGCATGATGGGCGCCCTGCGCCACGACACCTACGTCATCGCCATCGGCAATGACGAATCCTTCACCAACGCCGTCATGGTCCGCCCGGACAGCCCGATCATGAAGACCAAGGGCTGGAACAAGGACTTCCCCGAAGTCTACGGCGACCCCAAGGACGTGAAGGGCAAGACCTTCCTGTGCACCACGGTGTCCTCGGCCCACTTCGCCCTGTCCCACTGGCTGAACGTGCTCGGTCTCAAGGACTCCGACGTGGTCATCAAGAACATGGACCAGTCCCAGGCCCTGGACGCCTTCTCCAGCGGCATCGGCGACGGCGTGTCCCTGTGGGCGCCGCACATGTTCTCCGGCGAGGAGAAGGGCTGGAAGGTGGCGGGTACGCCAAACGCCTGCAAACAGGGCCTGCCCATCGTGCTCATCGCCGACAAGACGTTCGCCGACAAGAACCCCGAGCTCGTGGCCAAGTTCCTGCGCGTCTACCTGCGCTCCGTGGAAATGCTCAAGAACGAGCCCGTCAAGAGCCTCGTTCCCGAGTACCGTCGCTTCTTCCTGGAATGGGCCGGCAAGGAGTACAGCGAAGCCCTGGCCATCAAGGACCTCGAGACGCACCCGGTCTTCACCCTGCAGGAGCAGCTCGCCCTGTTCGACACCTCCAAGGGTCCGAGCAAGGCCCAGCAGTGGCAGTCCGAGATCGCCACGTTCTTCGCCGGCGCCGGACGCATCACCCAGGAGGATCTGAAGAAGGTCGGCAACGCCTCCTACGTCACCGACAAGTTCCTGAAAATGGTGCAGACCCCGATCCCCAGCTACAAGTAGCCGTCTCCACCACACCCGGCGGCGGGGGAGCGTGAGAGGCGACCAGAAGCCCTGCTCCCTTAAGCCATCCCTGGCAGTCCGGACGGATGCACGTCCGGACTGCCGGGGACCCGTACGCCCGGAAACGAGAGGCGCATCGATACGGGAAACGGGCCGCGCTCACTGAAAAACACCACTTTCCATCGCACGTTTCGCTGCCGGACGAATGAACGCAAGAACCGGCGAGCGGTCTCGGGCTCTGCCCGCACGACGCGCGCCGGGTGCTTTCCCGTAATGTCAACTGCATGAGGTGTGTACGATGTATCGGAACTACGGCTTCATCAAGATCAAGAACTTCATCGACGGCGACTGGGCCGAGGAGCCCGGGATTGCCTGCACCCCGCTGTACAACCCCTCCACCGGCGAGCAGATCGGCGAGGTGCCCATGTCCTCGCCCGCGGCCTGCGAGGCGGCCACCGCCTCGGCCCACGCGGCCTACCCCGGCTGGCGCAGCCTGTCCCTGGACAAGCGGGTGGGCTACCTCTTCGCCCTGCACGCGGCCATGAAGGCGAGCCTCGAGGAGCTGGCCCACTCGATCGCCCTGGACCAGGGCAAGCACATCAGCGAGGCCCGGGGCGAGGTGCAGCGGGTCATCCAGCTGGTCGAGACCGCCTGCTCCATCCCGACCCTGATCCAGGGCGCGACCCTGGACCGGGTGGCCACGAACATCGTCGGCCGGGTCATCAAGGAGCCCCTGGGCGTCTTCGGGGGCGTGGCTCCCTTCAACTTCCCGGCCCTGGTCTTCGGCTGGTTCATCCCCTTCGCCATCGGCGTGGGCAACACCTTCGTCTTCAAGCCCTCCACCCAGTCGCCCTACTTCATGCAGAAGATGGGCAAGATCTTCCAGGACATCGGCCTGCCCAAGGGCGTGGTGAACATCGTCCACGGCGACCGCTCCATCCCGGGCCAGTGGTATCCGGACCCCCGCGTCCCGGGCATCTGCCTGGTCGGCTCCACGCCCACGGCCAAGGCCATGGCCGAGGCCTGCGGCCGCAACGGCAAGCGCTCCATGCTGCTCGGCGGGGCCAAGAACTACCTGGTGGTCATGGAAGACACCAACATGGATGTCTTCATCCAGAACTTTATCAACTCCTGCTACGGCTCGGCCGGGCAGCGCTGCCTGGCCGGCGCCGTTGTGGCCGTGGTCCCGGAGATCCACGACGAGGCCGTGGCCAGGATGCTCGAAGCCTCCAAGGGAGTGGTCGTGGGCGACGCACTGGACGAGAACGTCTACATGGGACCGGTGGTCTCGGCCAAGGCCAAGGCCCGGATCGAGAACGCCATCGAGCAGGGCACCAAGACGCCGGCCAAGCTCATCCTGGACGGCCGTAATCCCGAGCTGCCGGCCAAGAACAAGAACGGCTACTTCGTCGGCCCGACCATCTTCACCGATGTCACGCCCTGCAACGCGCTGGCCCGGGAAGAGATCTTCGGCCCGGTGGTCTCGGTGGTGCGCGTGGACGACCTGGAGCATGCCCTGGGCCTGATCCGGGCCCAGAACTTCGGCAACGGCGCCTGCATCTTCACCCAGAGCCTGTACTACGCCGAGCGCTTCATCGCCGAGGCCAACGTGGGCATGGTCGGCGTCAACATCGGCGTCCCGGCGCCGCACCCCTACCTGCCCTTCGGCGGCATCAAGGATTCCCACCTGGGCACGAACAAGGTCCAGGGCGCCGACGGCATCGACTTCTTCACCCAGAACAAGATCGCCTCTATCCGCTTCACCCATCCCAAGGGGGCCAAGGCCGAAACCGCTGCCTCCTCCAAGGTCCGCAGCTGCGTGGCCAGCTAGCGTCGTGTCCGCCGTGAGGCCAGGCGCTCCGGGTCGCCGCCGCAACGCGCGGAAATGATATGACGGCTCCCCTTCCACGCCGGACGGAAGGGGAGCCGTTTCCATTGCGCGCCGGCGCTTGCCGCCAGCAGGCCCGGCGGTGTAAACCAGACGATATAGTCTCGGATTGACATGGAGGAAACGATATGGCCAAGAAATCGCTCGGCGCCCGGACCCTGGCCGGGCCGCTGCCGGCCTGGCTGATCGGCAGCTACGACGCCGCCGGCAAGCCCAACATCATGACCGCGGCCTGGTGCGGCATCTGCTGCTCCAAGCCCCCGGAAGTCTCGGTGTCCCTGCGCGCCGCGACCTACAGCCACGCCCAGATCATGACCCGCCGGGCGTTCACCGTCAGCGTGCCGCCGGCCTCCCTGGTGCGCGAGGTCGATTTCACCGGCCTGGCCTCGGGCCGGGAGATGGACAAGTTCGCGGCGAGCGGCCTGACGCCGGTGAGAAGCGAGCTGGTGGACGCGCCCTACGTGGCCGAGTGCCCGCTCGTCCTCGAATGCAAGGTGGTCCACGTCCACGAGCTCGGCCTGCACACCCAGTTCATCGGCGAGATCCTGGACGTGAAGGCCGAGGAGGCGGCGCTCGACGCAGAAGGGCGGCTCATCCCCGAGGCCCTGGCCATGATCGCCTATCTCGGCGAGTTCAGGGCCTACTTCCCGCTGGGGCCGAGCATCGGCAAGTCCTTCGCCATCGGCCGCGAGCTGCTGGAGAAGAAGCCGTAAGTCCTGAGCGCGGTCCTAGACCAGGCCGAGGAGCTCCTCCGGCCGGGCGATGATCGTTTGCGCGCCGGCCGCCAGGAGTTCCTCCCGGCCTCGAAAGCCCCAGAGCACGCCCACGGCGAAGAGTCCGGCGTTCAGGCCCGTGGCCACGTCGATCCTGGTGTCGCCGACCATGAGCAGCTCGCTCGGGGCGAAACCCAGGGTCCGGGCCAGGCTGAGCGCCCCGGCCGGATCGGGTTTCAGCGGCGTGTCCGGCCCGGCGCCGCGCACGCCGGCAAAGGGCATGCCGGGAAAGAAGCTGGCCACGACCTCGAGGGTGAAGGGGTGCGGCTTGTTGGACAGAACAGCCATGGGCACGCCCCGCGCGGCAAGCGCTGCCAGGAGCTCGAGAATACCGGGATAGGGCCGGGTCGCGTCCCGCCAGCGCCGTCCGTACTCGGCCTTGACCGCCTCCACCAGCCGGGCCTGGACCGCCTCCGGCGTGCCCGCGGGCGCGGCCTGCTCCACCAGCCGATCCATGCCCTCGCCGATGATCAGCCGGTAGGCGTCCACCGGCAGGGTCGGACAGCCGGCGGCCTGCAGCGCGGCATTGGCCGAGTCGGCGATATCTTTGAGCGTATCGAGGAGCGTTCCGTCCAGATCGAAGATGATGCCTTTGGCCTGCATGTCGGGTACGTCCTTGGCGCGCGCGGTCCCCGCCGGGGCCTGCCTGCGCCTGTCTTTCAGGATGATCTGCCCAGCGCCGCCTCTACCAGAAGAGCCGCCGGCCCGGCAAGAAGCGCAATTTCCTGCAACAGAATCGTCCAAGACAACGCCCCCTCCTCCTGGCATCTTCCGCTTTCGATCACAGCCGGAGGTTTGCCATGAGCATCGAATCAAACGCCCTCGCCGCGCCGGCCCCCGCGGCCGCCTCGCGCCTGGCCTCGGCCCTGCCGCTTCTCGCGGTGCTCGCCGCCGTGGTCCTCTGGGGCGGCTCGTTCGCGGCCATGAAGGGGCTCGTCGCCGAGCTCGGGCCGTGGTCGGTCATGTGGCTGCGCATGGCCGTGGCCCTGGCCGTGCTCCTGCCCTTGGCCCCACGCCTGCGGCCCGCCGGCTACCGGCCGGGCGACTGGCGCAAGCTTGCGCCCATGGTCGCCCTGCAGCCCTGCCTCTACTTCCTCCTGGAAGCAAACGCCCTTATCCGCACCTCCTCGGCCCAGGCCGGGGTCATCGCCGCCTCGGTGCCGCTGCTGGTCGGCCTGGGGGCCTTCCTCTTCCTCGGCGAGCGCCTTCGCCCCGCCCGGCTGGCCGGGCTTGTCGCGGCCACGGCCGGCGTGGCCTGGCTGACGATGCAGAGCGTGCCCACGGCCGCGGCCGCCGATCCGCTCCTGGGCAACCTGATGGAGGTCGGGGCCATGGCCTGCGCCGCGGCCTCCATGCTGCTGCTGAAGGACCTCGCCCGGCGCTACCCCCCCTTGAGCCTCACGGCACTGCAGATCCTGGCCGGCTTCCTCTTCTTCCTGCCCGGCGCGCCGGCGGTCCTGGCCCGGGGGATATCGGGCTGGAGCGCGGGGCAGGCCGCGGCCGGGCTCTATCTCGGCGCGGGGGTGACCCTCGGGGCCTTCGGGCTCTACAACTGGGGCCTCAGCCGCCTGCCGGCCAGTCGGGCCTCGGCCTGCATCAACCTCGTGCCCGTGGTCGCGGTGGCCATCGGCTGGCTGGCCCTGGGCGAGGGTCTAGGCCCCGGCCAGCTGGCCGCCGCCGGGCTGGTCCTCACCGGGGTGATCGTGAGCCAGGACCAGGGGGAGGGAAGACGGCCATGAAAGGGGAAAAACGCCGTGATGTCGCGGCGCAGCGGGGCGGATTGCGCGGCCGACCCACAGCTTTGCCGCCCTGGGCTGCGCGCCGGCCGAGCCCGCTCCCGAAGCCGGGGAGGCGTGGCTCTTCCTTTCGAGGCCCTTCTTAACCGCTTCGCGGCCTGGGCCGGCCCAGCCGGGAGGCGGGCAGCTCGAAGTGGAAGGCGCTGCCCCGGCCGGGCTCGGACTCGGCCCAGATGCGGCCGTTGTAGTGCTCGACGATGTGCCGGCTGATGGCCAGGCCGAGGCCCGTGCCGCGGATCTTGTTCTCCAGGAACTCGCCGGGCAGGGCCTGGTAGAACTGGTCGAAGATGCGCTTGAGCTCCTCCGGGGCGATGCCCACGCCCTGGTCGGCCACGGTGACGCGCAGCGCGCCTCCGGCCAGCCCGGCCGAGAGCGTGACCAGCCCGCGCGGGGTGAACTTGGCGGCGTTGGCCAGGAGGTTGATGAGCACCTGGAGCAGGCGGTCGGGATCGGCGTTGACCTGGGGCAGCCCGGCCTCGACAGCCACCGACAGGCTGATTTCCGGGCTCATGGCGTAGAGCCCGGCGGTGGCCCGGACCGCCCGCTCGGCCAGCTCGGCCAGGTTGAACAGCCGGTCGCGCCAGGCGAGCTTGCCCGACTCGATCTTGGCCAGGTCGAGCACGTCGTCGATCATGGACGACAGCCGTTCGCTCTCCTCGACGATGATCGCCAGGTTGTGCTCGATGCGCCGGGCCATCTCCACCGTCTCAGCGGCCGCGGAGTCGGGCAGGGCCTCGGGCTTGAAGGCCTTCAGGAAATCGCGGCGGATGAGCTTGGCAAACCCCCGGACCGAGGTGAGCGGCGTGCGCAGCTCGTGGGAAACCGAGGACAGGAAGTCGCTTTTCAGCCGGTCGAGCTCGGTCAGGCGCAGGTTGGCCTCCTCCAGCTCCGCGGCCTTGCGCGAGAGCTCGTCGAGGCTCTCCGTGAGCCGGGTCATGGCCGCGTCGCGCTCCTCGCGGGCCTGGCGCAGGGCTGCGGTCATGTCGTTGAACGAGGCGGCCATCTCGCCGATGGCGTCCCGGGCTTTCACCTCCACCCGGGCTTCCAGTCGGCCCTGCCCCACCCGGGCCATGGCCTCCTTCAGGGCCACGACCGGCCTTATGACCAGGCGCGACAGGAGCGAATTGAGGGTCAGGCTGGTGACCAGGAGCAGGGCAAAGAGCATGACCACGAAGAACAGGACGGTCACCCGGGTTTCCTGGATCAGCTCGGTCTTCGCGTAATGCAGGCGCAGGTAGCCGACCCGCTCGCCGATGACCTCGATGGCCGTGGCGTAGACCAAACTCGGCTCCGCGGCGTCCGTGGCCGTGGCGAAGCTCGGAGCCTCGTTCACGGCGGCCATCTCGTCCGGGCTCAGGCGCTCGGCCAGGCCCCGGCCCGAGGTCAGGATCAGCTTGCCGTCCAGGCCGTAGACGCTGACCGCGAGCACCCCGGGGGTGGTCTGCATCTCGGCGAAGGTTTCGCCCAGGGCCAGCGTTTTACCGCCGAAGACCTCGTTGGCCAGGTCCTCGCGGCGCTGCTCGTAGACGGCGGCCAGCAGGATGCGCGTCTGCTCCTGGCGGACGTCGCGGCGGTGCAGCTCGTAGAAGGTCAGGAGCGCGCCGAAAATGAGCGTGACCAGCCCGCAGGTGAGGAGAATGGACAAGCCGATCTTGCGGCTCAAGCTGGCCATGTGGGCTTTCCGGACCTGCTCAGTTGGGCGCGACGGTCTTGTAGTAGCGCGCCCGGCCGTTCACCAGTTCCATGATCACCGCGCCCTTCAGCGGGTCGCCGCCGGCATCGAAGGTGATGTCGCCGGTCACGCCGGGAAAGCCGCGCGTGGCGGCCAGGGCCTCGCGCACGGACCGGCGCTCGAAGCTGCCCGCCCGGGTCGCGGCCTCGGCCAGGAGCATGGTCGCGTCATAGGCCAGGGCCACCGAGGCGTCGATGCGCGGATCCGTGCCGTAGCGGGCGACGAAGGCCCTGGAGGCCGGGCTGTCGACCTCGGGGCTCCAATGGGTGCAGTAGTAGCCGCGGGCGATCTTCTCGCCGCCCATGGCCAGGAAATGTCCGCCGACCCAGCCGTCGCCGCCGAGCGGGATGCAACCGACTTCGGCCGCGGCCAGCCCGGCGGCGATGACCCCGGACTCGTCATGGCCGGAGAGGAAGCAGACCTCGGCCTGGGCGGCCTTGGCCTGGCTGATGTCGGCGCCGAAATCGCGCTGCTTCAGCTTGTAGTGGATTTGCGTGGCCAGACGGCCGCCAAGCGCGACGAAATCTTCGCGGAAGGCCTTGGCCAGGCCCAGGCTGTAGTCGTCGCCGACATCGATGAAGGTCAGGGCCGTGCCGGCCTTGAGCTCGCCACTGGCCAGCCGGGCCATGACCCGGCCCTGGAACTCGTCGGTGTAGCAGACCCGGAAGATGCAGTCGCCGACCTTGGTCACCGCCGGATTGGTCGAGATGGGCGTGATCATCGGGATGCCGCTGTCCTGGGCCACCCGGGCCACGGCCAGGGAATGGCTGCTCCAGTTGGCCCCGAGGATGGCCGATACGCCCATGCGCACGGCCTCCTCCGCGGCCACCTTGGAGCCGATGGGCGTGCTCTTGTTGTCGATGAACACCACCTCCAGGGGCTGGCCGAGGACTCCGCCCCGGGCGTTCAGCTCCTCGGCGGCCAGGCGGATGCCCAGGACCGAGTCGGCGTTCTGGCCGGCGGCCGGGCCGGTCAGGGCGAAGATGGCCGCCACCTTGAGACCGCCGGCCGACGCGGCAGGCAGCGGCGCGAGGCTTGCGGCCAGGGCCAGGCACAGCCAGGCGAGGGCACGGTTCATGTCTTCATCCTCTGCTCTGAACAGTCCTAGGGGGTGAAGACGGTCACGAAGTGCGGGCCGTCCTGCTCGGTGCGCAGGATGACCGCGCCCTTGCCCACGGGATCGCCCTGGGCGTTGAAGGTCAGCACCCCCGTGGCCCCCTGGAAGCCCACGGTCCCGGCCAGCGCCTGGCGCACTGCCGCGGGCGAATCGCTGCCCGCACGGGAGATGGCCTCGGCGACGACCATGAGGGCGTCATAGGCCATGTAGATGTCGGCGATGTCCATGCCGTCCGGGCCGTGGGCGCGCTCGTAGGCGGCCCGGGCCTCGCCGCTCCTGGGAAAGGGCGCGTCGGGATGCCAGAAGGTCGAATAGTAGTTGCCGGAAAGGCCCTCGCCGCCCTGGGCGAAGACGTCGGCCGACCAGCCGTCGCCGCCGAGAAAGACGCACGTCAAGCCCAGGTTCCTGGCCTGCCGGATGACCAGGCTCGCGTCCCGGCCGTAGCCGGGCACGAAGACGATCTGGGGGGCGAGCCTGGCCAGAGCGCCCAGTTGCGCGGTGAAATCCACGGCCTTGGCCCGGTAGCCGCCCTGCCAGACGATTGAGCCGCCGAGTTTTTCGAACTCGGCGGCGAAGACCCGGCCGAGCTCCAGGCTGTAGTCCTCGTCGACGATCGCCAGGACCGCGGCCCGGCCGGCTTTCAGCTGCTCGCGGGCGAAATGGGCCATGACCCGGCCCTGGAAGTCGTCGGTGTAGCAGATACGGAAGATATGGTCGCCGATGGCCGTGACCTTGGGGTTGGTGGACAGGGGCGTGACCATGGGCAGCCTCGCGGCCTGGAGCACGGGCGCCGCGGCCAGGGAGTGCGAGCTCCAGACCGGCCCGACCACGGCCGTGACGCCCATGACCGCGGCCTCCTCGGCGGCCAGCTTGGCGCCGAGCGGCGTGGAACGGTTGTCGATGATGATCAGCTCCAGCGGCCGGCCGAGGACGCCGCCGGCCTCGTTTATGACCTTGGCCGCCAGCTGCGCGCCGCGGACCGAGGGCCGATTGTGCTCGGCGGCCAGGCCGGTTGCGGCGAAGATCCCGGCCACCCGCACCGGTCCCTCGGCAGCCGCGGCCAGGCCCGCAAGCAGGAGAAGGCCGGCGAGGACGAGGACAAGAACGGGGGGGCAAGGCTGGCGCATGCGCATGTTCCGAGGCTGGCGAACGGGTTGTCGGGATGGTGAGGCCGGTTGTTTTGCGTCAACTACTAGCCAACTCGCGCGGGGCAATCAAGGCCGATCTCCGGAGCCGGCCCGCCGGCCTCGGAATGGTGCGGTTGCCATTCGCCGCCAGCCACCGTAGTGTATGACCATCGGTTACACGCAGCCAAGGAGCCCAGGCCATGAGCGGCAAGATCGTCGTCTTCGGCGCCGGCAACGTCGGCGGCGCCGTCACCCGCCGGCTGGTGGAGCGCAAGCTGTGCAAGACCGTGGTCCTGGTGGACCGGACCCCGGGCCGGGCCAGAGGAGTGACGCTGGACATCCGCGAGGCCAGCCCCATCGACCTCCTGGAGCCCGTGGCCATCGAGGGCGACGATCTGACTCGCCTGACCGGCGCCGAGCTCGTGATCATCACCGCCGGCTCGCCGCGAAAACCCGGCATGAGCCGCGACGACCTGCTCAAGATCAACGCCGCGATCGTCCGCGGCTGCGTGACCACGGCCATGGACCACTGCCCGGAGGCCTTCTTCCTGGTGGTCACCAACCCGCTGAACGCCATGTGCCAAGTGGCCATGCAGGCCGGGAACCTGAAACCCGAGCGCATCGCGGGCATGGCCGGCATCCTCGACGCGGCCCGCTTCCAGTACTTCATCGCCCGCGAGCTGGCCGTCTCGCCGGAGAACGTCCAGGCCATGGTGCTCGGCGAGCACGGCGACGACATGGTCTGCGTGCCGCGCTACTCCACCGTGGCCGGCATTCCGGTGACCGAGCTTCTGTCCCCGGAGCGGCTGGCCAGGCTGGTCGAGCGGACCAAGAACGGCGGCGCGGAGATCGTCAACATGCTGAGCACCAGCGCCTACTACGCCCCGGCCTCGGCCGTGGTCCAAATGGTCGCCTCGGTCGTCATGGACAAGAAGAAGATCCTGCCCTGCGCCGCCTGGCTGCGCGGCCAGTACGGCATCGACGGGATGTTCGTGGGCGTACCGGTCAAGCTCGGCCGCGGCGGCGTGGAGCAGATCATGGAGCTGTCGCTCACCCCGGAGGAGAGCGCGGCCCTGCGGCGCTCGGCGGACAAGATCGGCAGGCTCCTCAACGGGTTGGATGACCATGCATAGATTCATACAATCTTCCCGAAGCCTTGGCCCGCGCCGCCTGCAAGGCGATCGCGGTTGACAAGACTGGTCTTTCGGGTGATTTAGGCTCGAGCATGACGAGTTTCTCGTCGGCCTCGAGCGCCGTGCCTGCCTGGCAGGGCGGCCTGGCCCTGACACAATCCAACGAGGCCAATCGACACCCATGAGCCGCCCTCTCGCCCAGTGCCTGGCCGTGTGCCTCGCCTTTCTCACCGGCTGCGCCGCGGTGGGGCCGGATTTCGAGCCGCCGGCCGCACGCACCGAGGGTGAGTGGCTGGAAGCCGGCGGCAAGGTCGCCGGCGGCGAGATCGAGAGCCGCTGGTGGACGCTTTTCGACGATCCGGCGCTCACCTCCCTGGTGGCCGAGGCCCAGGAGCAGAACCTCGATCTGCGCCTCGCGGCCCTGCGGGTCCTGGAAGCCCGGGCGCAGCTGGCCGTGGCCGTGGGCAACCTCTACCCGCAGAGCCAGGCGATAGACGGCAGCCTGACCTACACCCACCAGAGCGCCCGCGACCCGTCCTCGCCCCAGCCCACCCAGGCCAAGGGCAGCCTGGACATCGGCCAGGACAGCCTGGGCCTCGGCGCAAGCTGGGAGCTCGACTTCTGGGGCCGCTACCGCCGGACCGTGGAGTCGGCCGACGCAGCCTACAAGGCAAGCCAGGCCGACTACGAGAACGCCCTGGTCAGCCTTTCGGCCGACGTGGCCCAGACCTACGTGGTCATCCGCACCTTCGAGGAGCGCCTGCGCATCGCCCGGGCCAACGTGGACATCCAGAAGGAAGGCCTGGCCATCGCCCGGGCCCGCTTCACCTTCGGCGCGACCAGCGAGCGCGACGTGGCCCAGGCCGAGTCCCTGCTGGCCTCCACCGAGGCCACCATCCCGGCCCTGGAGACCGGTCTGGCCCAGGCCGAGCACGCGCTGTGCGTGCTCCTCGGGCTGCCGCCGCAGGACGTCGCCGCCCGCCTGGGCAGCCGCAAAGACATCCCGGCCGCGCCGGCCGGCGTGGCCGTGGGCATCCCGGCCGACCTCCTGCGCCGCCGTCCGGACATCCGCAAGGCCGAGTACGACGCCGCGGCCCAGTGCGCCCGGATCGGCGTGGCCAAGGCCGCGCTCTACCCGGCCTTCAACCTCTCGGGGAACATCGGCTTTGCCGCCTCCACCGTGGGCACCTTCGAGCTCTCCGACATCTTCGCCTTCGGCTACACCTCGAGCGTCGGGCCGAGTGTGACCTGGCCCATCTTCAACTACGGCCGCCTGACCAACGCCGTGCGCGTCGAGGACGCCCGCTACCAGGAGGCCATCGCCGCCTACCAGAGTGCGGTGCTCGCCGCTCTCCAGGAGGTCGAGGACAACCTAGTGGCCTTCCTGCGCACAAGGATCCAGGCCGAGGCCCTCGCGCGCAGCGCGACGGCGGCCAAGCGTTCGGTGGACCTGGCCCTTCTGCAGTACCGCGAGGGCGCCACCGACTACACCACCGTGCTCACCGCCCAGCAGGAGCTCCTGACCCAGCAGGACAACCTGGCCGCGGCCACCGGCAGCATCGCCCAGAACATGGTCGGCCTCTACCGGGCGCTCGGCGGCGGCTGGGACAGCCGCCAGGGCGAGCCCCTGGTGCCGGACCAGATCCGCGAAGACATGGCCGGGCGCACCGATTGGGGCGGCCTCCTGGATCAGCCCGCGCCCGCCGCCCCGGGCGGCGAGCCCGGCGACGGCAGCTGGCGCGCGCCCGAGTGGTAGCATGAATCCATCCGCACCCCTACCGGGAGCCTTAAGCCCATGGACCTGATCCCCTTTCGTCCCGGCCTGACCGCACGCGCGAGCCTTGCCGGGCTCGTCCTGGCCCTGACTGTCCTCTGCGCAGCCTGCGACCGCAAGAACGCCTACGTTCCGCCGCCGCCGCCCGCGGTCACCGTCAGCCACCCGGTCAAGCAGCAGGTGACCGAGTACCTGGAGTTCACCGGCACGACCCAGGCCCTGGAAAGCGTGGATCTGCGCGCCCGGGTCGAGGGCTTCCTGGACAGCGTCAACTTCGCCGACGGGGCCATGGTCAAGGAGGGCGACCTGCTGTTCCGCATCCAGTCCCAGCAGTACGAGGCCAACCTCCAGGAGGCCAAGGCCCAGCTGGTCAGCGACCAGGCCCGGCTGTCCCGGGCCGAGACCGAATACGCCCGGGCCAAGCGGCTCTTCCAGGAGAAGGCCGGTCCGGACACCGACGTGGTCAAGTGGGAGGCCGAGCGCGACAGCGCCCTGGCGGGCATGGCGCTGGACAAGGCCAAGATCGAGCTGGCCGAGCTCGACCTGTCCTACACCCGCATCATCGCGCCCTTCTCCGGCCGCATCGGGCGCCGCCAGGTCGACCCGGGCAACCTGGTCGGAGCGGGCGAGAAGACGCTGCTCGCGACCATCATCCGTTTCGACCCGATCTACGTCTACTTCACCATGAACGAGCGCGACCTGCTGCGGGTCATCGAGCTGGGCCGGCACAACGTGAAGAACCATCGGGAAGTTCCGCTCCAGATGGCCATCTCCGATTCCTCCGGCTATCCCTTCACCGGCCAGCTCGACTACGTGGACCTGGGCGTGGACCCGAACACCGGGACGCTCCTGCTGCGCGGCATCTTCCCCAACCCCAAGATCAATCTCCTGCCCGGACTGTTCGTGCGCCTGCGGGCCGCGATCGCCACCAGGGAGGCCCTGCTCGTCCCGGAGCGGGCCGTGGGCGTGGACCAGACCGGCAGCTTCGTGCTCGTGGTGGGCGACAAGAACGTGGTCGAGCAGCGCTCGGTGACCCAGGGCATCGTCCAGGACGGCCTGGTCGCGGTGGAAGGCAAACTTTCGACCGAGGACCGGGTCATCGTCAACGGCCTGCAGCGCGCCCGGCCCGGCGCCGAGGTCAAGCCCGAGGAGGCCCCGCCGCCGGCCGCTCCGGCCGCGGCCGCCACAAGCACCGCCCCGAAATCGTAAGGCCAGGGAGCCGCGGCCATGTTCTCCAAGTTCTTCATCGAACGGCCGGTCCTGGCCAACGTCATCGCCATCGTCACCATGCTCCTGGGCGTCGTCGCCCTGTTGCGGCTGCCGGTGGCCCAGTACCCCGAGATCACCCCGCCCACGGTGGCCGTGTCCACGGTCTACCCCGGGGCCAACGCCCAGGTCGTGGCCGATACCGTGGGCGCGCCCATCGAGCAGCAGGTCAACGGCGTGGAGGACATGCTCTACATGTCCTCGACCTGCGGCAACGACGGCTCCTACAACCTGACCGTGTCCTTCGAGGTCGGCACCGACCTGGACATGGCCACGGTGCTCGTCCAGAACCGGGTAAACCAGGCCCTGGCCCGGCTGCCCGACGAGGTCCAGCGCCAGGGCCTGACCGTGGCCAAGAAATCCACGGCCATGCTGCTGGTGATCAGCCTGAGCTCCCCGAACGGCCGCTACGACGACCTCTTCATCAGCAACTTCGCCACGCTCCGCCTGCGCGACGAGATCTCGCGCCTGAACGGCGTGGGCGACGTCGAGGTCTACGGCGCCGACCAGTACAGCATGCGCATGTGGCTCGACCCGGAGAAGATGAAGATCCTGAAGCTCGCGCCCGAGGACGTGATCAACGCCATCTCGGAGCAGAACGTCCAGGTCGCCGCGGGCCAGATCGGCCAGCCGCCGACGCCGCCAAGCCAGAATTTCCAGTACACCATCCAGACGCTGGGGCGCTTATCCGACGTCGAGCAGTTCAAGGACATCATCGTCAAGACCACCCAGGATACGACCACCCGGGTCATCCGGGTGCGCGACCTGGCCCGGGTCGAGCTCGGCGCCCAGACCTACACCATCTTCGCCCAGAAGAACGGCAAGCCCTCGGGTCTGGTGGCCGTCTACCTCCTGCCCGGCGCCAACGCCCTGCAGGTGGCCACGGACGTCAAGGCCAAGATGCAGGAGCTGACCCCGGACTTCCCCGAGGACCTGATCTGGGAGATCCCCTACGACACCACCCGCTTCGTGGACGCGGCCGTGGAGCAGGTCTACCACACCCTGGTCGAGGCCGCGGTCCTGGTGCTCATCGTCATCATGCTCTTCCTGCAGGACTGGCGGGCCATGCTCGTGCCGGCGACCACCGTGCCGGTGACCATCCTCGGCGGCTTCATCGCCATGGCCGCCCTGGGCTTCACCGTCAACCTGGTGACCCTGTTCGGAATCGTCCTGGCCATCGGCATCGTGGTCGACGACGCGATCATCGTGGTCGAGGGCGCCGCCCACCACCTGGAGCAGGGCAAATCCGCCCACGACGCGGCCATCCTGGCCATGGCCGAGCTCTTCGGGCCGATCATCGGCATCACCATGGTGCTCATCTCGGTCTTCCTGCCCGCGTCCTTCATGTCCGGCATCACCGGCCAGCTCTACCGCCAGTTCGCCCTGGTCATCGCCGCCACCGCGGTCATCAGCGCCATCAACGCCGCGACCTTGAAACCCACCCAGTGCGCCCTGTGGATGCGACCGCCGAGCAAGAAGAAGAACGCCTTCTTCCGCGGCTTCAACTGGCTCTACGACCGCGTCGAGCGCGTCTACACGGTCATCGTCGGCTTCATGGTCCGCCACGCCGCGATCATGATGATCCTCTTCGTCGGGCTCATCTCCGTGACCTTCTGGGGCTTCTCCTCCCTGCCCACCGGCTTTCTGCCCACCGAGGACCAGGGCTACTGCATCGTCAGCGTGCAGCTGCCCGGTGCGGCCTCCCAGGCCCGCACCCACGAGGTGGTCGAGAAGATAAACGAAATCCTCAAGGATACCCCGGGCGTGGCCGACTGGCTCGCCTTCGGCGGCATGTCCATCCTGGACAACGCCAACCTGTCCAACGCCGCTGCCGTGTTCATCATCTACAAGGACTGGGCCGAACGCGGCGAGGAGCTCTCCCAGGACAAGATCGTCGGCAGCCTCCAGCGCCGGTTCGCGGCCATCAAGGAGGCGCTCATCTTCGTGGTCATCCCCCCGGCCATCCAGGGCCTGGGCCAGGCCGGCGGCTTCCAGATGGTCGTCCAGGACCGCGGCGACCTGGGTTCCGCGCAGCTCGAGGCCGCCACCTACCAGCTCATCCAGGCCGGCCGCAGCCAGAGCGGGCTGGCCGGGCTGAACACCACCTACTCGGCCTCAACGCCGCAGATATTCCTCGACGTGGACCGGACCCAGGCCAAGGCCTACGACGTGCCGCTCTCCAGCCTGTTCAACACCCTCCAGGCCTACCTTGGCTCGGCCTACGTCAATGATTTCAACAAGTTCGGCCGGGTCTACCAGGTCCGCGTCCAGGCCGACGCGCCCTACCGCCTGAAGGCCGACGACGTCAAACGCCTGGAGGTCAGGAACTCGCTCGGGCAGATGGTGCCGCTCGGCTCGCTCATCCAGATCCGGGACCTCGTCGGCCCGCAGATCGTCACCCGCTACAATCTCTACGAGGCCTCCTCGGTCTACGGCGCCGCGGCCTCGGGCTTCAGCTCCGGCGAGGCCCTGAGCCTGATGGAGGAGGTGGCGAACGCCAAGCTGCCGAGCTCCATGGGCTTCGAGTGGACCAACATGTCCTACCAGGAGAAGAAGGTCGGCAACGAGGCCTACTACATCTTCGCCCTGGCCGTGCTCCTGGTCTACTTCGTGCTCGCCGCCCAATACGAGAGCTGGGCCGCGCCGGCCGGGGTCATCCTGGTCGTGCCGCTGGCGCTGCTGGGCACCTTCCTGGCCGTGTCCAGCCGGAACATGGACAACAACGTCTACACCCAGATCGGCGTGGTCCTGCTCATCGCCCTGGCCAGCAAGAACGCCATCCTCATCGTCGAGTTCGCCCGGGAGCTGCATTCCAAGGGAAAGGGCATCCTGGAGTCGGCGGTGGAGGCCTCGCGCCTGCGCTTCCGGCCGATCCTCATGACCTCCTTCGCCTTCATCCTCGGCGTGGTGCCGCTCCTGACCGCGTCCGGCGCCGGCGCCGCCAGCCAGCGGGCCGTGGGCACGGCCGTGTTCGGCGGCATGCTGGCCTCGACGCTGCTGGCAGTGCTCTTCGTGCCGGTCTTCTACGTGGTCATCCAGAGCCTGGTAGAATGGCGCCACAAGCCCGCCGCGCCCGCGGCCGGCGGTACCGACGCGGAAGGATCGGCTTCCATACGGGAAGAAAGAGGCCAATGAGGGTGGAAGAAGGGGCGTGCTCCCCGGCGGTAGTGCCGCGCGGCCGGCGTGCGGTCTTTGGATCCTGCACGTTGCGGGTGATTTGACGCCCGGCGTGGTCCTATCCCCTCCGTGGCGGATCCTTCTTCCAGGACTTTCGGCGTTATCGAGTAAGTGCCGGCAGTCGCCGCCTGCCTGACGCCCAACCCGCTCCCCTCTCCCCCCTTCACGGCCTCTTTCGCCTTTCTCCCCTCCATCACCGCAAAAAAACGCGGCCCCTGCGCCAAAGCGCCGGGGCCGCGGCCTCGTCAGTTCTGCCTCGCGGCTTTTAAACGCCGATCAGGTCGGCGATGATCTTCAGGGTCTTGACCGTGTCGATGGGCTTGGTGATCACCGGCAGGCTCTTGCTCAGGCTCGGGGGCTTGGGTCCGATGCCGCTGATGACCACGGTGGGAATGGGCTCGAGAGCCGCGTCCTTGCGCTTCTTCACGTAGAACATGGTGCCGTCCTTGGTCGGCATCTCGATGTCCAGGGTGATGAGGTCGGGCTTGAAGGCGCGCGCCTTGGCCAGCCCGTCGTCCCCGTCCACCGCCGTCTGCGTCTCGTAGCCGGCGTTGTCGAAGACTTCCTTCAGGTAGGCCACGATCTCGGGGTCGTCATCGATGATGAGAATCTTCTTGCTCATAACCACACCTCAGCTGGTTGAAGTGATGCGCGAATGCCACCTGTCCTCCTGCCACGGGCGGGCGGGAGCATCCGCGTCAAATGGAATTCCTTGCGTCATACAGAACAATCCGTGCCCGGGGCCTTCGCGGCGGCCAAGGCCTCGCAGCATGTCTGCAGCGTGTGTTGCCAATGACGTCATCAGGCCTCACCCTCCGCAGTCTGCTGGCGCGGCAGGCTGATGACGAAGGTGGCGCCCCGGCCGGGCAGGGACTCGGCCCGTATGGTGCCGCCGTAGTCCTTGATGATGCCGTAGCTGATGGACAAACCGAGGCCCGTGCCCTTGCCCACCTCCTTGGTGGTGAAGAAGGGCTCGAAAACCTTCTCCAGGTAGGCCGGGGGAATGCCGTTGCCGGTATCGGCGATGCGGGCCACGACGAAGTCCCCTTCGGCGGCGACGCTCAAGGTCAGGAGCTTGTCGCCGGGCGCGACCCGGGTGCCGTTCCAGCGCTCCTCGATGGCGTCGCGGGCGTTGACGATCAGGTTCAGGAAGACCTGCTCCAGGCGGTTTGCCTCGGCCAGGACCGGCGGCAGGTCTTCGGGGATGTTCCAGCGGACCTCAATGTCGCGGACCGTGAACTGGTGGGTGAAGAACTCGAAGGTGCGGGAGAGCACCGCGCCCAGGTTCACGGGCTCGAGCTTCAGGTCCGACTTGCGGCCGAACTCGCGCAGGTGGTTGATGATCTTGGCCGCCCGCTCGACCTGCTCGCAGACGCCGGCCGTGGCCTCGTCCAGGAGCTCCCGGCCGGGGCTCTCGCCGCGCCTCAGCTTGCGCGCCAGCATGTCGCCGATGGCCTTCATGACCGTCAGCGGCTGGTTCAGCTCGTGGGCCACGCCCGTGGCCATCTCGCCCAGGGTGGCCATCTTGCCGGCCTGGATGAGCTGCTGCTCGGTCTCCAGGCGCTGGGTGATGTCGCTGGTCGAGACCAGGTAGACGTTGCTTCCCGGATACTGCGAGGTGGAGACCCGGATGGACACGGAGAAGGCCGTGCCGTCCTTCTTCAAGTGCCGGGCGCGGTCGATGGCCGTCTCGGCCCGGATGAGCGCCTCGCAGCGCTGGCGGTCGGCGGGCTCGAAGAGGTCGAGGAAACTGCGGCCGATGAACTCCTCGCTTGCGTATCCGTAGACCTCCATGGGCCGCACGTTGCACTCGAGGATGGCCAGGCTGTCCCGGTCGAGGACGAACAGGGAGTGGGGGATGTTGCTGAAGATGGCCAGATACTTCTTGCGCGAACGCTCCAGCTCCTCCTCCAGGTATTTCAGGCTGCTGATGTCCAGGCTGATCTCCATGACGCTCGATATCCGGCCGTCCTCGTCGGCGATTGCCATGGTGCTGACGTAGAGGTGGCGGTCGACCCCGTTGGCGTCGGTGAAGACCACTTCGGTCAGGTGGGACTTGCCGTCGGCGAAGGTGTCCGCGACCGGGCAGACGTCGCAGGGGGTTTCCCGGCCCTTGAAGGCCCGGTAGCAGGGGTCGCCGATCGTGGCCGTGAACTCGCCGGCGAACATCCGGTTGAAGGTTTCGAGCTTCAGCTCCCGGTTCTGGACCGTGATGTAGCAGGGCACGTGCTCGAAGAGGCCGCGGTAGCGGTCCTTCTGGCGCTCGATCTCGTTCTGCTTGGCCCGGACCTCGCCGGCCATGGCGTCGATGGCCCGGGCCAGGTCGCCCATCTCGTCGGCCTGGGAGACGCCCACGCTCTCGAAGGGCTCGCCCTTGGCGATGACCCTTGTTCCCCGGATCATCTTGCGGATGGGGACGTTGACCAGCCGGTAGAGGAGCCAGAAGAGGGTGGCAAAGGTCAGCGCCGCCACCGCCCCGGTCAGGAGCACGGTGTGGTTCACGTAGCTTGCGATCCTGGCCTCGCTGGCCCGGGTCGATACGACCACGTCCAGGAGCCCCAGGATCTGCTTGTCGGCCGGATGGACATGGCAGGCGTCGGTCACGCAGGCCGGCTCGTTCATGATCGGGCTGATGACCCCGAGGGCCGTCCCGCCCTGTTCGTCGGTGAGCATCCGGGTGCGCTTCTCCAGCGGCAGCTTGGCCGCGGCCGGCTCGGTGCGGTGGCAGACGTAGCAGGCCTCGGCCTTGATGCCGGTGATCGTGTCGATCTCGCGGGGGTCGGCCGAGTACTTGATCTCGCCCATCTTGTTGTAGACCCGGATGGAGGTGATGACCGGCTGGGTGCTGACGTTCTTGATGATCTCGCGGATGTCGCTCGGGTTGTAGGTCAGCATGGCGTAGTGCAGGCCGAGCTTGATGGTGCTGCCCAGGCGGTCGGCCTCGGTCATGGCCCCCTCGCGCATCGTCTGGCGCATGTTGTCGATGTTGAACGTGCACCACCAGGCGAGGCTGGCGAAAAAGAGCACGCCGAAGGTCACGATCATCTTGCCGAAGATCGAGCGCCGGAGCGTGCGCCACAGCCACCCGATCTGCTCGACCAGGCCCTGGGCCGCGTACTGCGAGTCCTGGAGCATGCCGCTCACCGCCTCGTCCGGGTTGTCCGCTCACGCCGCATGGTCGTCCGTCCTTTAGTGGCTCAAGATCATGGCATAGGGCGAAGCGACCGCCCAGACCTCGAGCCCCGGCTTCAGATCGAGAACGTTGGCCTGCTCCAGGCCGATGAGCGCGCGCAGGCGCCGGCCGTCGTCCAGGGTCATGAGCACCTTGGCCGCATCCCGGCCGCGGCTGACCCGCTCGACCAGCGCGTGCAGGCAGTTCAGCTCCTCGTCCAGGGCCTGGCAGTCCTCGGCGCTGACCGTGAGCCAGGGGGCCTTGGTCTTGACCGTGACCGAGTCGCCCACCCGGTAGCGGCTCTCGGACAGGGTCCTGGCCGAGATCATGACCGTCAATTGCAGGCCGCTGGTGGTGCTGACCACGATGCGCGCCTGGTTCTCGCACTTCTCGATGACCTCGATGCGGCCGCGCAACGCGTTGACGTTGTCCTCCTCGCGCTGTCCCTCCTGGGAGAAGTAGTATTTCTCCACCCGGCGCTGGTCCTGCTCGGTCAGGTCGAGGAAGGCCGCGGTGGAGTTGGCCGAGGTGTGGCCGAGGATGCGCTGGACCACGACCAGGGGCACGCCCTCGCGCCAGAGCTCGATGGCCCGGGAGCGGCGGATGGTGTTGGGGTTGGCCAGGGGCCGGGGAATGCCGGCCGCGGCCGCGCGCTCGGAGATGACCCGGCGCATGTAGCCCTGGTCCAGGCGGAAGATCTCGCCGCGCAGGGAGGCATAGTCGGGATGGCGCAGGGCCTGCTTGCATTCGGAGTAGAGCTCGTGGGGCAGGTAGACGTCGCGCGAGCGTCCGTCGCTGGCCCGGGCGGCCCGGAAGACGATCTTGCGGAAGGCCAGGGCGAAGTCCTCGCGGTCGTCCAGACTCAAGACCTCGCCGAGCCGGGCGCCGGTGTAACGCAGCATGAGGTAGACCAGCCGGGCCCGGGTGCGGGAGATGACCGACTTCTTGCCCTTGGCCTGGCGCACCCAGTCGGCGAAGGCCTGACCGAGGGCGTCGAGCTGCTCGCTGGACAGGAAGTTCGCTTCCTTGTCCGCCGGAAAATCCGTGAGCTCCGCGGCCTCGGACTCGTCCTCGCCCCGCCGGAGACCCAGTTCATCGGCCATCGCGGGCACCTCGCATGCGTTTATTTTTCATTATATTCCAACTTGTTAAAGAATTTTTATCACGTGTTGAAAAAAACGAGTGACAAGTTTTTGGAAACCATTTATTCAGTTTTCACGCGTTTTATAAAACTCGTGACAACTTTTGGAGGCTTTGTCAACCGTCGGCTGCAAATCGTGACCACAAGAGCTGGCGAATGACCGTGGTCCCCGAGGCGAACGGGGTGAGGCGACGGCCCATGCGCCCGGCCGTCACCTGCAGGCAACGAGTCAAGCAAAGGACGAAAGAGGTATGAAGCAAGGCACGAAACGTCTTCTGGCACTCCTCCTCTGCAGCTGCCTCGGGCTCGGCGTGTCGGTCCTGGCAGCCAGGGCCGGCCTGGCCACCCCGGAGAGCGCCGCCCAGGTCCGGGCGGACATCCTGACCATCGACACCTTGGCCGCCTACGGCCCGCTCGACCAGTCCCCGGTCGCCTTCCTCCACGACAAGCACACCCAGACCCTGGCCAAGCACAAGGACTTCTATCAGAAAGCCTGCCAGACCTGCCACCAGGTCAAGGACGGCCGGATGGTCCTGGCCTTCCAGCGGCCCGAGGACGCACGCGGCCAGACGGCGCTGAAGGACGCCTACCACAACGGCTGCCTCGGCTGCCACGCCTCCATGGCCAAGGCCGGGTTGGCCACCGGCCCCCAGGACGTGGACTGCAAGGGCTGCCACGCCGCGCCCACGGCCGCCTCCGGCTGGCAGGCGCTCACCGTGGACAAGCGCCTGCATTTCCGCCACGCGAAGACCCAGGCCGCGGCCGAGAACAAGTGCGGGGCCTGCCACCACGTCTACGACGACACCTCCCGGCGCACGGTCCCGGCAGGGAGACCCGAGGACGTGCCCGGCGACTGCGGCTATTGCCACGAGGCCGCCGACCGGGTCATCCCCGGCGGCAACCCCGAGCGCGTGCGCAACCTGCGCCTGGCGGCCCACGGCCAGTGCGTGGCCTGCCACCTGAAGATCGCCGGGGACGATCCCAAGGCCGCCACCGGTCCTTCGAGCTGTGCCGGCTGCCACGGCGCGCTCGACCAGAAATCCGTGGCCGAGGCCTCGCAGAAGAAGGTCCCGGCCGAGGCCGACCTGCGCATCCCCCGCGGCCAGCCCGACCTGGCCCTGATCCGGCCCGAGAAGCCGCTCGCCGCCCTCATCCCCGGGGAAACCGCGAAGCCGGCCGACATGCCGCCGGTGGCCTTCGACCACAAGGCCCACGAAGGAAAAAGCGAGAGCTGCGCGACCTGCCACCACGCCCAGCTCAGCTCCTGCGCCGGCAGCTGCCACACGCTGCTCGGCGCCAAGGACGGCGGTTTCGTCAACCTGGCCGCGGCCATGCACGCTCCGGCCGACCCGGCCAGCTGCGCCGGCTGCCATGCCCGCGAGCAGGCCAAACCCGCCTGCGCCGGCTGCCATGCGGTGCGCGGCAGGAACGTCTTCTCCGCCGGCACGGCCGGCTGCGCGGCCTGCCACCAGGCCCCGACCCCAGCCGTCCAGGCCGCCGTCGAGGGGCTGGACGGCGTCTCCGAAACCAAGGCCAAGGCGGCCCGCGAGGCCGAGCTGGCCAGGACCCTGATCGAGGCCCGGCCGACGGTCGCCGGCGTGAAAATCGAGGACATTCCCGAGACCGTGACCATAAAGGCCCTGGCCAAGGACTACCAGGCCTCGGTCCTCCCCCACCGGGCCATCGTGCTCGCACTGGAAAAGGGCCTGGCCGAGAGCAAGCTGGCCAAGGCCTTCCACACCGAGCAGGCCACGGTCTGCCAGGGTTGCCACCACCACAGCCCGGCCACGCTCACGCCCCCGCGCTGCAGCAACTGTCACGGCGCCACCAGCGGGCCGGACTCGGCCGCGCCGGCGCTGAAGGCCGCCTACCACGGCCAGTGCATGGGCTGCCACACGCGCATGGGCATCGAAGGCAAGGTCGCCGCGGCCGGACGGCCGCAGGCCAAGCCCGTGCCCCTGGCCACGGCCTGCGACGGCTGCCACAAGCCGGCTCTCGCCAAGATCTAGGTTCCACACCGACAACCGCGTCGAGGTTTTGCGAACATGAAACGGAGACGATTCCTCGAGATGCTCGGCACGGCCGGCCTCTGCCTGGCCACGCCGGCGGCCGCCACGTCCGCCGGAATGGGTGACGTGCGCCCCTCGCCAGGGGCCAAGGGCGTGCTCTTCGACGCCGTGCGCTGCATCGGCTGCCGCAAGTGCGAGGCGGCCTGCAACACGGTCAACGAGCTGCCGGCGCCCAAGAAGCCCTTCGACGACCTGACGGTGCTGGAGACCGGCCGGCGGACCGACGCCGCGACCTACACCGTGGTCAACCGCTACCTCCCGGCCGAGGGCGCCGCGCCGGTCTACCGCAAGATCCAGTGCAACCACTGCCTGGAGCCGGCCTGCGCCTCGGCCTGCTTCGTCAAAGCCCTGGTCAAGACGCCCGAGGGCCCGGTGACCTACCGCGCGGACCTGTGCGTCGGCTGCCGCTACTGCATGGTCGCCTGCTCCTTCAACATCCCGGCCTACGAATACCATTCGGCCCTGACCCCCCGGGTGATGAAGTGCACCATGTGCGCCCCGCGCCTGGCCAAGGGCCAACTGCCCGGCTGCGTCGAGGCCTGCCCCAAGGGCGCCCTGACCTTCGGCCGGCGCACCGAGCTCCTGGCCCAGGCCAGGGAGCGCATCAAGGGGAGCCCGGGGCTCTACCTGGACCACGTCTACGGCGAGCGCGAGATGGGCGGCACGAGCTGGCTGACCATCGCCGGCGTGCCCTTCTCGCAGCTTGGCATGCGCGAGGACCTGGGCACGGCCTCGGCTCCGGAGCTAACCGCCGGCGCGCTGGCCGGGGTGCCCGTGGTCGTCGGCCTGTGGCCGGTGCTGCTGACCGGCATCTACGCCATCTCCAAGCGCAAGGAGAAGCAGGCCGAGGCCGAAAAGCGCGCCGCCGTGGCCGCGGCCATCGCCAAGGCCAGCGCCGAGGCCGAGGCCAAGCTCTCTTCGGAGCTGACCAAGGCCGAGGTGGCCAACAAGCGTCTGATCGAGATCGAGGTCAAGAAGGCCCTGGAAAGCGCGGGCCAGGACAGCGCGCGGGAGGAAAGCTGATGAGCGAGCATGCCGTCACGGCCAAACAAAGCCTGTTCACCCCCTTCAACGTGGTCGCCGGGCTCATCGTGCTCATGGGCGCGGTGCTCACCGTGCTGCGCTTCACCGGCGGGCTCGGCGCGGTAACGAACCTGTCCGACGACAACCCCTGGGGCATCTGGATCGGCTTCGATCTCCTCTGCGGCGTGGCCCTGGCCGCGGGCGGCTACACCACCTCGGCCGCCTGCTACATCTTCGGCTTCAAGCGCTTCCACTCCGCCGTCCGGCCGGCCATCCTGACCGCCTTTTTGGGCTACGCCCTGGTGGTCTTCGCCCTGCACTACGACGTCGGCCGGCCCTGGCGCCTGCCCTACCCGGTGTTCCTGAGCCAGGGCACGAGCTCGATCCTGTTCGAGGTCGGCCTGTGCGTCTTCATCTACCTCTCGGTCCTGTTCGTCGAATACCTGCCGGCCTTCTTCGAATGGCAGCGCATGCCGAAAGTGCGGGGCTTCCTGGTCAAGCTGACCATGGCCCTGACCATCCTCGGCGTGGTCCTCTCCACCCTGCACCAGTCCTCGCTCGGCGCCCTGTTCCTCATCGTGCCGAGCAAGCTCCATCCGCTCTGGTACTCGCCCTACCTGCCGGTCTACTTCTTCATCTCGAGCATGTTCGCCGGCCTGTCCATGGTCATCTTCGAGGGCAGCCTGTCGCACCGCTACCTGCACCACAAGATGGACCAGGCGTACACCTCCGAGCACGACGGGGTCATGCTCGGCTTTGCCAAGGCCGCCTCGCTGATCATGGCCGGCTACCTGGCGGTCAAGCTCTTCGGCCTGTCCATGGACAACCGCTGGAGCTACCTGGCCACCGGCTACGGCGCCTGGTACCTGACCGAGATCATCGGCTTCGTGGCCCTGCCCTGCTACCTCTACGCCGTGGCCGCCCGCGACAGGAACCTTGGGCTCGTCAAGCGCGCCGCGGCCCTGACCGTCATCGGCATCGTGGTCAACCGCTTCAACGTGAGCCTGGTGGCCTTCAACTGGCAGCTGCCGCCCGAGGCGAGATACTTCCCGAGCCTGGGCGAGATCGGCATCTCGGTCTTCGTGGTCACCGTGGGCGTGCTGGCCTTCCGCTTCATCGCCACGCGCATGCCCATCTTCCACGCCCATCCCGACTACCCGGAAAGCCACTAGGCAAGGAGGCTCGCCGTGCACGCCACCTTCACTTCCCTGCACGACCTGATGGTCCACACCAAGGGCGTGACGTACGCCCTCATGGGCCTGGTCCTCATCGGCATGGTCGGCTTCTGGCTGTTCCTCTCCGGCCGGGAGCAGGACGAAACCACCGACGACCACGGTCACGGCCACTAACCGCAGGCCCCGCGGAAAGGAGACTCGCCCCATGTACGCAATCCTCACCGGCCCAGTGCTCTGGCTGACCTTCGCCGTCTGCATCGGCGGGCTCGTCGCCCGCGGCGTGTGGTACGTGAAGGGCTTGAACTGGCAGCTCGACCGCGTGCCCTACGGCCGGTACACGTCGTATGCCGTCAAGGGCGCGCTGAAATCCGTGTTCTACTGGCTCCTGCCCTACGGCTCGCGCAGCTGGCGGATGAATCCGGGGTTCGCCGCCCTGTTCTTCATCCTGCACCTGGGCATCATCGTCACCCCGCTCTTTCTCTTCGCCCACGGCCTCGTCATCACCGAGCGTTTCGGCCTCCCCTGGCCGGCCATACCGAACGGCCTGGCCGACGCCCTCACCCTGGGCGTGCTCGTGGCCGGCACGATCATCCTGCTGCGGCGCTTCGCCCTGCCCGAGGTCCGGGGCATCACCCGGCCGGAAGACATCCTGGTCATGGCCATCACCCTGGCCCCGTTCCTTACCGGCTTCGTGGCCGCGCACTCGGGCGGGCAGAACAGCCCCTGGCTCATCGCCCACATCGTGTCCGGCGAGGTCATGCTCGTCGCCCTGCCCTTCACCAAGCTTTCCCACAGCCTGCTCTTCTTCCTCTCCCGGGCCCAGATCGGCATCGATTTCGGGGTCAAGCGGGGCGGCATGAAGGGCCGCGGCATCGTCTGGTGATTCTTGACCCCGGGTTTCATCGAAGGAGAATAGCGCCATGCCCGAAGGCACGTTCTGCAACAAGCGTCCGATCAACACCGAAGCGGACCTGAAGGCCCTGCTGGCCGACAGCCGCGGTCGGACCTACTACCAGGAGATGAAGGAGCTGGAGGTCGACCGCGGCGCGCTCTGGGCCACGATCCAGAAGAGCTGCCGCTCGCGCTTCCGCACCTGGCTCTCGATCTGCGCCCGCTGCGGGCTGTGCGCCGAGAGCTGCTTTCTTTACCAGGTCAACGGCCGCGACCCGGCCCAGGTGCCCTCGTACAAGATCCACGCCACCCTGGGCGAGATGATCCGGCGCAAAGGGGACGTGGACAACGCCTTCATGCGCCAGACCATGGAGATCGCCTGGTCCAAGTGCACCTGCTGCAACCGCTGCGCCATGTACTGCCCCCACGGCATCGACGTCGGGGTGATGATGGGCTACGTGCGCGGGCTATGCTACTCCCAGGGCTTCGTGCCCTGGGAGCTGAAGATCGGCTCGGGCATGCACCGCGTCTACCGGGCGCAGATGGACGTGACCGAGACCGACTGGGTCGAGACCTGCGAATGGATGGCCGAGGAGCAGCAGGACGACTGGCCGGGCCTTACGATTCCCATCGACAAGGAAGACGCGGACATCATGTACACCTGCAATGCCCGCGAGCCCAAGCACTACCCCGAGGACCTGGCCGAGGCGGCCATCCTCTTCCACCTGGCCGGCGAGAACTGGACCGTGCCCTCGCGCGGCTGGGAGCAGACCTGCCTGTCCATGTTCGCCGGCGACTTCGAGGCCTGCAAGCTGCAGGTCTCCGAGGTCTACGCGGCCATGGAGCGCCTGCGGCCCAAACGCATGGTCGGCACCGAGTGCGGCCACGCCCACCGCTGCACCGTGGTCGAGGGACCCTACTGGGCCGGCCGGCGCGACGGACACCCGCCCGTGCCCTGCCTGCACTACGTGGAATGGCTGGCCGAAGTCTTACGCACCGGCAAGATCAAGATCGACCCGGCCAAGCGCCTGAAGGTCCCGGTCACCTACCAGGACTCCTGCAACTACGTGCGCAACCACGGCCTGGCCGAGATCGGGCGCGAGATCTTGAGCTACATCGTCGAGCCCGGATATCTCATCGAGATGACCCCGAACAAGGAGCACAACTACTGCTGCGGCGGTGGCGGCGGCTTCAACGGCATCGGCCTGTACCGGCCCCAGCGCAACAAGGCGCTGATCACCAAGCGCGACCAGATCAAGGCCACCGGGGCGAAGCTGGTCATCTCCCCCTGCCACAACTGCTGGGACGCCATCCGCGACCTGGAGGAAGAGTACCACATCGGCATCAGCTGGACCTTCCTGAAACCCCTGATCGTCAAGATGGCCGTGGTGCCCGAGCACTTGAGGCCCAAGGAAGAGGACGAGGAATAACCCCAAGGCCGGGGGCTCACCCGACCGGACGTCAAGCTTCAAAGCGAGGTTTGGGCATGTTCAAGAAAGTCATCTTCGCCACCTCGGCCACGCCCGGCTGCGACGGCGCCGCCCGGGTCGCCTTCGACCTGGCCGAGAAATACGGCGCCGAGATCGTCCTCTTCCACGTGCTCGGCATCCCCGGCAAGGGCGACAGCACCCAGGTCCTCGACGTGCGCACCGGCGAGAGCGTGGACGCCGACGAGGAATACCTTGAGGGCGTGACCGAGGAGCTCAAGACCACCTATGCCAAGCAGCTCGCCAAGGGTCCGCGCTGCCGCATCGAGATCGCCGTCGGCGCCCCGGCCCGGGAGATATTGCGCCTTGCCCGGAGCGAAGACCCGGACCTGATCGTCATGGGCGGGGCGACCCGCGCCGAGGGCGGCCTGTTCAAGCGCGGCGTGACCGGCGGGACGCTGCGCAAGGTGGCCAAGAACGCGCGCTGCCCGGTGCTCGTGGTCAGCCGGCCGGCGGCCTCGTTCTGGGGCGGCTTCTCCAGCGTTCTCTTCGCCACCGATTTCTCGCGGGCCGCGGACTCGGCCTTCCAGTTCGCCCTGGCCACGGCGAGGGAGCTGGGCGCCGAGCTGCACCTCTTCCACTGCTTCGACCTCTCGCACCTGCAGTCGGCCATGGCCGTGAGCCAGGAAGGCATCGAGGACAAGCTGGCCGAGGCCCGGCGCAGGCTGCACGCGAACTACGCCGCGCCGGCGACGGCCGCGGGCCTCAAACCCACGGTCGAGGTCTGGGAGGGCGTGCCCTACGTCGAGATCGTCAAGTACGCCCGCGAGCGCCAGGCCGACCTCATCGTCATGGCCCATCCGGTGCGCGAGATCGACCCCGAGGTCTCGCCCTTCGGCAGCACCTTCGAGCAGGTCATCGTCCGGGCGACCTGCCCGGTGGCCAGCGTCAACCGCCCGGACAAGCTGCCCGCGGCCTGAAGCGGGCTCCGGGCGCCGAGCAACACGAAACAGGAAGACAGGAGGGCCACCCATGGCCAAGACCATCCTCATCATTGACGACGACGCGGCCATTCGGCAGTTTCTGGACATGTTATTGCGCGACAACGGCTACGAGACCCTGCAGGCCGGGGACGGCGCCCAAGCCCTGGCCGTCCTCGAAACCCGCACCCCGGACCTCATCACCCTGGACATCGAGATGCCCGAGGTCACCGGACCCAAGCTCAACCGGCTCTTGACCAAGCAGGGCAAGGGCGCCATCCCCATCGTGGTCATCACCGGCCATACCGGGCTCAAGTACGTCATCCCCAAGGCCGTGGCCAGCCTGACCAAGCCCTTCGACCGGAACGAGCTGCTTAGCATCGTGCGCGAGACCATCGGAACCTGAGTCCGGCCCGCGCGCCAGGGCCGGACAACGCAAAGGCAAGGACGGCAGACCATGGCACTGAACCTCTTGTTGGTCGACGACGAGGAGGGCATCCGCAGGTTCCTGGGCATGCTCCTGAAGGACCTGGGCTATGCGGTCCGGGTGGCCTCCGACGGCGCAGGAGCCCTTGAGGCCATCGACAGCGCGCAGCCCGATCTGGTCCTGACCGACATCAAGATGCCGCGCATGGACGGCATCGAGCTTTTGAAACGCATCAAGTCTCGCTGGCCGGAGATCGAGGTCATCATGATCTCGGGCCACGGCGACCTGGACCTGGTCATCCAGTGCCTGCAGCACCAGGCCACGGACTTCGTGACCAAGCCGGTCAACGAGGACATTCTGGACGCGGCCCTCCGGCGCGTGGCGGAAAAGATCGAGCTCAGGCGCAAGCTGTCCGAATACACCCAGAACCTGGAACGGCTGATCAAGGAGAAATCCGACCGGGTGGTCGAGCTCGAGCGCCAGATGGCCGCGAGCCAGGTGGTGGACGCGCTCTGCCAGGCCCTGCAGAACTTAAGCGACGAGATGCGCGAGGAGGCCGGCTACAACGCCGACATGCCCTGCTACATCGCCGTCCACAACCGCCTGTTCGAGGTCGTCTCGACCAACCGCCTGTACCGCGAACGCCTGGGCGACAAGCGCGGCCGCTGCTCCTGGGAGGCCTACGCCGACCCCGCCCGTCGCGGCTTCGACAACCCGGTCTGCCTGACCTTCAAGAGCGGCAAGGCCCGGCGCAGCCGGGAGATGCTCCTGGCGCTTACCGGCGAGCAGTTGCCGGCCGTGGTCTACACCACGCCCATCGGCTGCAAGGAGGACCGGGTCGAGCTGGTGCTCGAGATGGCCGTGGACGTGAGCGAAATCAGCCGGCTGCAGGAAGAGCTCTGGCTCACGCAGCAGAAATACCAGGACCTTTTCGACGAGACGCCCTGCTACATCGTGGTCCGCGACAAGGACTACCTGATCAAGGCCAACAACCGTCTCTTCACCCGGGATTTCGGCGACGGCGTGGGCCGGAACTGCTACTCCGCCTTCCGCCACCGCACCGAGCCCTGCCCCGAGTGCCCGGTCAGCCGGACCTTCGAGGACGGCGAGCCGCACCACAAGGAATCGGTGGTCAGCACCAGGGACGGACGGGAGATGAACATCCTGACCTGGTCCACGCCCATCCACAACACCGAGGGCGAGATCGTCGAGGTCATGGAGCTGTCCACGGACATCACCGAGATCAGAAAGCTCCAGGACCACCTGACCTCGCTCGGGCTCATGCTCGGCTCCATGTCCCACGGGGTCAAGGGCATGCTGACCGCCCTCGAGGGCGGCGTCTATCGCCTGGAGTCGGGCCTGGCCAAGAACGACATGACCCGGGTCGGCGGCGCCACCGAGTCCATAAAGGTCCTGGTCAACCGCATCCGCAACCTGGTGCTGAACGTCCTCTACTACGCCAAGAGCCGCGAGCCGGAACGCGAGGAGCTGGACGTGGCCGAGTTCGGCCGCATGGTGGCCGGCATCGTCGAGCCCAGGGCCCAGCGCGAGAAGATCGTTTTCAGCGCCGCAATCGGCGAGGGACTCGGGCGCTTTGCCGTGGACTCGGGCAACCTGTCCGCGGCCCTGGTCAACATCATGGAGAACGCCATCGACGCCTGCACCGCAGACAGCGGCAAGGACAGCCACACCGTGGCCCTGCGCGTGGACGGCGACGAGCGCGAGGTGCGCTTCGAGATCACCGACAACGGCCTCGGCATGGACCGGGAGACCAAGGAAAAGGCCTTCACCCTGTTCTTCTCCTCCAAGGGCCTGAAGGGCACGGGCCTCGGCCTGTTCATCGCCAGCGACGTGATCACCAAGCACGGCGGGGCCATCCGCCTCGAGTCCGAGCGCGGGCAGGGCACGAGCTTCTCCATCCGGCTGCCGCGCAACCTGTCCGCAGCCGGGGCCGAGGCCGGGACGGCGAACTGAGCCGGCCGCAGGCCGGCCTGCCCGGCCCTTGCCTGACGACTTCGGGCTGTAGTAATGGACCTGAGCCGCAGCCGGGACCGGGTTCCCGGCATCGCACGGCGAGGCGGCGGCAGCCCGACGAGGAGGGAGGATGCCCAAGCGTATTCTGGTCATCGACGACGACGAGCATGTCTCGAGCTATCTCTCCGACCTCCTCGGGGACGCCGGCTACGAGACGGACGTCGCGGCCAACGGCCAGCAGGCCCTCGCCCTCCTGGAGAAAAAGCGGTTCGACCTCATGACCCTGGACCTGGAGATGCCGGACATGACCGGCCCCAAGTTCAACAAGGTCCTGAAGAGGCAAGGCAGGAGCGGGGACATCCCCATCGTGGTCATCACCGGCCATATGGGGCTCAAATACGTCATCCCCAATGCTGTGGCCGAGTTCGACAAGCCCATCGACCGCGAGGCCCTGCTCGCAAAGGTCAAGGAAATCCTCGGCTAGGCCGTTCGCTGCACACCACCGTCGCCGCGCGCCGCCTTGCCCTGCGCGGCTTCTTCCCGTCCGGCTCGACCGGGCTCAGGAACCAGATGTCAACAAAACAGCATTTTCCGGCGCTCGACGCGCTGCGCGTCCTGGCCACTGCCGGCATCGTCCTCTATCATGTCTGGTCCGTGCTGCCCGAGATCTCGGCCGGCACCGGGCCGGCTGCCTGGCTGGCCGCCGGCCTGTCCCGCGGCTACCTCGGCGTGGTCGTGTTCAATGCCCTGGCCGGCTTCGTCGCCGCCCTGCCCTACACCGGCCCCGCGGCCCGGACCCTGCCCCCCTACCCGGCCTACTGGCGCCAGCGCTTCGGCCGGCTCTGGCCGGAATACCTTGCGGTGCTGGCCGCCGTGGCCGTGGTCCAGCTCGCCGCCGGCGCCCCGGCCTGGCCCCTGGCCCGGGCCGTGGCCGAGCACGCAGTCTTCGTCCACAGCTTCGACCCGGCCGAGTTCTTCTCGCTCATCCCGGCCCTGTGGTGGATGGGGCTCTTGGCCCAGTTCACCCTGGCCGCGCCCTTTCTCCTGCGCCTCTACCAGCGCTTCGGCCCCTGGCGGCCGACCGCGGCCATCCTCTGCCTCTCTTGGGGCGGCTGGCAACTTGTCCACCTGGCGGCCGGGGCCTGGCCCGACAGCGGGCTACCCCTCATCGACTACATGCTCTATTACAACCTGCCGGCCCGGCTGCCCGAATTCGCCCTGGGCCTGGCCGCGGCCTTCGCCTGGCGCCGGTACGAGGCCGCCGGACCGCGCCCCCTACCGGCCATGGGCACGGGCGCGCTTCTCGGGCTGGGGCTGGGCGGCGTGGTCCTGGGCACGACCGGAATGGAGCTCGGCCCGGTGGCCGGGCATGCCCTGCTGGTCGCCGCCTGCCTGGTCCTGGCGGCCGGTTTCTGCGCCCTGCCGGCCGCCGCCCGGCTCGGCCGGTACGCGCTCGTCGCCCGGCTGTCGGTGGCCTCCTACGGCATCTACCTCGTGCACCAGCCCCTGGTCGGCCTGGGCGCCGACCTGGTCCGCGGGGTCTGGCCGCCCTACGCCGGCTTTTTTGCCGTGACGCTCGTCTGCTCGGTTCTTTCCTACGCCCTGGCCCTGGTCCTGGGCCGCCTCCCGGCGGCGCTCAGCCGGCCGCGCCGGGCCTGACCGGCGGCGCTTGCCCTCGACCCGGGCCTTGACGTACAAGAGCCGGGTCGCCGCTGCGTGCGGCGAACACATCCGACCAGGAGCCGCCATGCCCCATATGACCACTCTTGGCCTCGTTCTCGCCCTGACCCTCGCCCTTCTCGCGCCCGGCGCTTACGCCTTGGCGACCAGCGCCGAACAGGAGGCCCCGGCCAGTGCCCCGGCGGCGACCGAGGCCGCTCCGGCCACGGTCAAAGCCGAGAAGGCGAAAAAGGCGAGCAGCCAGAAACCGGCCACGGCCAAACCGAAGGCTGCGACCAGCGGCACCAAGAAAAGCAAGAAAACCAAGAAAAGCACGAAGAGCACGGCCAAGTCCAGGAAGCCCTCGGCCTTGAGCCAGGCCGCGGCCGCGGCCGCCAGCGAATCGAGCGCCGAGTATGCAGGGCTCGCGCCGTGCTACGACTTCCGGCCCAAAAAAGGCAAGGGCCGCTGCGAGCCGCAGTGCATTCCCTACACCCGCTGCCGCAGCGGCATCATGAGCTGCCGCCTGGGCCACGAGAACGGCCCGCTGACCTGGTACGCCTGCGAGAACCGCAACAAGAACACCAGCCGGACGCCCGAGGATGGCGACGTGCTCATCCTCGACCGGGACAAGGGCCACGGCATGCCCACCGGCCACGCCATCTTCGTCGAGCACGCCGAGCCCGACGGGGCGGGCGGCTACATCCTGACCGTGAGCCACACCAACTACGACCGCCGCTGCCACCTGGAAACCACGGTCCTGGCCCGCTACGACCCGGAGAAGAAGACCATCGACATGCGCTCCGGCGCCTGGCAGGACTGGGGCCGCAACCTGAAGGTCGCCGGCTTCATCCGCAAATAGGCCCGGTCCCGGCCTCAGCGCCTTCGCCGGGGCAGCCCGGACCGGCCTCGAGGCCGGCCAGGCTGCGGCTGAGCGCCGCCAGGCCGGCGCTGCGCAAGACGACGAAGGGCTTGCAGCTGCTCTTGCACAGCCGCTTCACGCACTGACAGGCCTCGTGGCTGACGCAGTCGGCCGGGCAGAAGACCGCGTCGGCGCAGCCCACCACCTGGGGCAGGCGTCGCGAGCCGTCCTCGAGCCCGCCGTCGTGGTGCAGGAACTCCCCTCCGAGACGCTCGACCATGGCCCGGTAGTGCCGCACCAGATTGGTCCGGCCGCCGACGTAGAGGATGCGCCGGCCGCAGAGCGCCCGGCCCGGGCAGCGAGGCGTGCCCGAATCCGGGCAGGAGGCCGCGCACGGACCGGACAATCGGCTCAGCTCCTCACCGAGCAGGCGGGCGTCCTCGCGGGATTCGCCGAGATCCTCCTCCAGGCGCTGGATGCGTTCCGCATACGCCGCCAGAAGCCGCCCCTGGCGGGCGCAGTCCTGGCGCAGGGCGTGCTCGGTGCTGGCCTGCTCGCGCAGGCGGTCCTCGAGGCGCGCGACTTCGGCCGCGGGCGTCTGGCCTTGCACCTCCCGGGCGGCCTCGCGCAGCCGGCGGTTCTCCTCGCCCAGGGCGGCGAGCTGCCCGGCCAGCTCCTCGCGGCCTCTCGCCTCCTGGTCCACCCGCCGGCGCCAGGCCTCGCGCACGGCCACCAGCTGCTCGGACAGGCGCTCGGCCCGCTCCTCGCTCTCGCGCAGGCGGCGGATGTCGGCCCGGTTGGAGGCGCCGACCAGATGGGAGAGCATGTGCACCTCGCCGAAGACCCGCGCGCGCAGGGCAAGCGACGTACCCGGATGGGACAGGACCGCCCAGTACGGGCCGGGGATGTCGCCGTCGTCCAGGGCCTTCTGCCAGAGCGCGGCGATCTGGGCCGCGTCCTCGGCTCGGGCGAAAAGCCGCAGGGCCGGGCGGTAGCGCCGGTCGAGTTCCTTCTGAATCAGCCGGGCGACCGGGCCGCTCTCCTGGCACAGGCCGACGAAGCGACCGTGGACCTCGTAGTCCGGGCTGCGCGGGGCGAGCACCAGGCCGACCTTGCGGGCGACCCTGTGCAGATCCTTCATGCCCAGGCAGGTGCCCAGGATGGAGCACTGGTAGCCGCTGATCTCCCAGATCTTGCGGCGCGCGCCGGCCGCCTCCGGAGAGGCGGCGGCGCGGGCCGGGGCCAGGGCCGAGGATGTCAGATCGTTTGCGTACATGGTTTTTTTTGGCGGGAACGTCTCCGGCCCCACGGGGCAAGGGCCGGAGACGCCGGTTGGGGGAGGTGGGGTGGGAAACAGCCTAGCTCACGCCCTCCAGGTTCTGCCGGATCCTGGAATAGAGCACGTTGTCCTGGCCGATCCGCTCGCGGACCTGGGCCAGGGCCAGGCTGAACAGTCTCTTGGCATCCTCGTCCTGTCCGGAGAGCTGCATGACCAAGCCCATGCTGTTCAGGATGCCGGCCTCGTGCAGGGTCAGGTTCCGGACCATGGCCCGGGACCTGGCCTGGGTCAGGAGATCGAGGGCCTGGTCATGGTCGCCCTGGTTCAGGGCTTCCATGGCCTTGCGGCCCAGGGCCTTCAGTTCACATGCGCCACAACTCATGATGCACTCCATCTTGCGCCACCCGACCGGTTGGCCGGTATGGCCGCGCGGCTGCCGAGGTCTTGATCCGGGGCCGGGGTGCGCGTGGTCTCGCGCGGCATGTGTCGATTTGTAATGAAAACGATTTTCATTGTCAATTGACTTCACGTTCCATGGACAAACTTCTCCGACACGGCGAAACCGGTGAGGTCCGGGCTCGCACCCACGGCTGCCGGAGGGGCCGCGTACGCCCCCGTCCACAGCCCCGGCTTGCGGCAGGCGGCGCTTTGAAGGCCGGACGAGCCATGAGGAAGATCACGAGGCGCAAGCGCCGGTTCTCGCGGGGTCTACGCAGGGGGCCGGGTACGGTGCAGGACGGCGAGCGCCGCTCCTTACGGTTTTCGTCCCGGCGCGGCTCGGGGGCCTGAGCCGGGAGGCGGTTCACTTCGGCTCCACCGGATAGCCGCCCGATTCCCAGGCCTTCCAGCCGCCGAGCAGGACGTGGACGTTGGCACGGCCGAGGGCCATCAGTTCGAGCGCCACACTGGTGCTCGTGCCTTCGCCCTTTCAGGCGCAATAGAGGATCAACTCCTTGTCCGGCGGCAACTCCTTGGCCCACTGCGCGACCGCCTCGGGGTCGCGCCTGACGGCCCCGGCGATCTTGGTGGCGCTCTCCCGCCAGTCCGCGGGCGCGCGCACATCAAGGACGAGCACGCCGGGCTGGCCCAGCCGGGTCGCAACGTACTCCGGCGAGACCTTGTCCACCGCCGCATCGGACGGCGCCCGGCCCCAGCCGAAGGACAAGACCGGGGCGGCCAGGGCCAGAAGGCAGACGAACGAGACGATGGCGATGCGCGTGTCCATGGTCCTTTCGCTCCTTGTCGCTGGCGGGATCGCGCACCGCCGGCCCCATGCCGGACGCAGGACGCGAGCCTAACATACCTTACTACGCTGACACAGGGGCGAGTCAACAATCCCGCGCGCAATCGTCCGACTTCCGACGGGAAATCGCCGCCGCCGATTGACCTGATCCGCGCTTCGTCATAGGGATGCTCGATCACATCGGCGGGTCGCCGACAGGACAAAGGAGAGGCAATCGTGCAACTGTTTCGGATGAAGCGGGTGGTGGTCACCGGCGGGGCGGGCTTCCTGGGTTCGCATCTGTGCAAGCGCCTGCTCGACAGCGGCTGCCAGGTGATCTGCGTCGACAACTTCTTCACCGGCGACAAGGGCCACATCGCCGCCCTCATGGGCAACCACTACTTCGAGCTTCTGCGCCACGACGTGACCTTCCCCCTCTATCTGGAGGTGGACGAGATCTACAATCTGGCCTGCCCGGCCTCGCCCATCCATTATCAATTCGACCCGGTCCAGACGACCAAGACCTCGGTCCACGGGGCCATCAACATGCTCGGCCTGGCCAAGCGCACCAAGGCCAAGATCTTCCAGGCCTCGACCTCGGAGGTCTACGGCGACCCCGACGTCCACCCCCAACCCGAGACCTACTGGGGCAACGTCAACCCCATCGGGCTCAGGTCCTGCTACGACGAGGGCAAGCGCTGCGCCGAGACCCTGTTCTTCGACTACCACCGCCAGCACAATCTGCGCATCAAGGTCGCGCGCATCTTCAACACCTACGGCCCGCACATGCACCCGAACGACGGCCGGGTGGTCTCCAACTTCATCGTCCAGGCACTCCTGGGCGAGCCGCTCACGGTCTACGGCGACGGCTCCCAGACCCGCGCCTTCTGCTATGTCGACGACCTGATCGAGGGCTTCGTCCGGCTCATGGACTCGCCCGACGAGCTGACCGGCCCGGTGAACCTGGGCAACCCCGGCGAGTTCACCATCCTCGAGCTGGCCGAAAAGGTGCGCGAGATGACCGCATCCAGGGCCGAGATCGCCTTCAAGCCCCTGCCCCAGGACGACCCGAAGCAGCGCCGCCCGGATATCCGCCAGGCCCGCGAGAAGCTCGGCTGGCAGCCCAAGGTGGCCCTGGCCGAGGGCCTGGAGAAGACCATCGCCTATTTCGACGACCTGCTTTCCGGCCGTTATTACCAGCAGGCCGTCGACCCGGCCGATGAAAAAGCATGATAGAGGCTCATCTATAGCCAGGAGGTGGGCCGGCGGACAAAACACCCTCCGCGCGGATCATCCGCGGACCGGCCGCCCGGGCCGGTCCCACGACAGGCTTGACGCCGCCTGAAAAAAGGGCTTTGTGTGTGCGGCGTTTTGCCCCCCGGTCTTACGGAGAGGAGGACCGGACAAGCCGAACGCGACGCCGGACGGACCCGGAAGTGGTTCCGGGCCTGCCATGCTCGACGTCGGTTATAACACCAACGGTTGGCACCATATGTTCAAGATCGGCGGTGAATCCATTCCCGCAGCCGCGTTGCTACGCCCCCGGGCCAAGGGGCGTTTTCTCTTTCTGGGCGACTCCAAATTCAACATCAAGGGCGTGACCTACGGCCCGTTCGCCCCCAACCACAACGGCGACCCCCTGCCAGAGCCCCAGACCGTGGCCGAGGACTTCCGCCAGATGCGCGAGGCCGGGGTCAACACCTTGCGCCTCTACTACGTGCCGCCGCGCTGGTTCCTCGATCTCGCCGCGGTCAGCGGCCTCTATCTCATCGTCGGCATCCCCTGGCCGCAGCACATCTGCTTCCTCGACCAGTGGGAGGTCAAGGAGGACATCAAGCGCAAGGTCTTCACCGCCGCCGCGGCCTGCAAGAACCATCCGGCCGTGCTGGCCTACCTCATCGGCAACGAGATCCCGAGCCACATCGTCCGCTGGCACGGCGCAAAACGCATCGAGTCCTTCCTGAAGACGCTCACCGACATCGTCCGCGCCGAGGACCCGGGGGCCATGGTCTCCTATGCCAACTATCCGTCCACCGAGTACCTGCGCCTGCCCTTCCTCGACTTCATCTCCTTCAACGTCTACCTCCAGTCCGAGCCGGCCTTCAGGGGCTACCTCAAGCGGCTGCAGAACGTGGCCGGCGACCTGCCGCTGGTTTTGTCCGAGTTCGGCCTGGACTCCATGCGCAACGGCCAGGAGAACCAGGCCGGGATCCTGGCCTGGATGCTCCCGGCGGCCTTCGAGCTCGGCGTCTCCGGCACCGTGGTCTTCGCCTGGACCGACGAGTGGTTCACCGGCGGCCACCTGATCGAGGACTGGGCCTTCGGCATGGTCGACGCCGCCCGCGCGCCCAAGCCGGCGCTCGACAGCCTGGCCGCTGCCTACGCCCGGCCCCAGCCGAAGCTGCCCGGAAATACGCCGTTCATCTCGGTCGTCGTCTGCGCCTACAACGCCGCCTCGACCATGGACGGCTGTCTGGCCTCCTTCCTCAAGGTCGACTACCCGGCCTTCGAGGTCGTGGTCGTGGACGACGGCTCCAAGGACGAGACCGGGGCCATCGCCGACCGCTACGCCGCCCTGGCCCCTGATCGCTACGTCGTCGTCCACCAGGCGAACCAGGGCCTGTCCGTGGCCCGCAACGTCGGCTTTGCACATAGCCGCGGCGAGATCATCGCCTACACCGATTCCGACTGCTACGTGGACCCCCACTGGCTGACCTACATGGCCCTGGCCTTCGCCGACCCGCGCTTCGCCGCTGTCGGCGGCCCCAACCTGCCGCCGCCCGAGGACAACCGCGTGGCCGCCTGCGTGGCCGTCTCCCCCGGCGCGCCGACCCATGTGCTCTTGAAGGACGACCTGGCCGAGCACATCCCGGGCTGCAACATGGCCTTCCGCCGCGAGGCGCTGGCCGCCGTGGACGGCTTCGACGCCACCTACCGCGCCGCCGGCGACGACGTGGACGTCTGCTGGCGGCTCCAGGACCTGGGATATACCATCGGCTTCAGCGCGGCCATGACCGTCTGGCATCACCGCCGCAACACCATCAAGGCCTACTTGAAGCAGCAGATGGGCTACGGCCGGGCCGAGGCGCTCCTTGCCCCCAAGCACCACGAGCGTTTCAACGCCCTGGGCAACTCGCGCTGGGCCGGCCGCATCTACGGCGACATCTCCGGCCACATCCTCTCCGTCCGGCCGCGCATCTACCACGGAGTCTTCGGCAACGGCCTCTTCCAATGCCTCTACGAGCCCGCCGCCGGGCTGGCCAGCCACCTGCCCCTGTCCTTCGAATGGATCATGGCCGGCCTGGCCCTGTGCCTGCTCGGCTTGGGACTGCCGGCCTTCGCACTGGCCGGCGGCCTGATGCTGGCCACCTCCGCCGCCTGGGCCGGCTACCGCGCGGCCTTCGCCCGGCTGCCCGAAGCCTACGACGACTGGCGCTCGCGCGCGCTCATCGCGCTGCTTACCCTGTCCCAGCCGGTCCTGCGGGGCTACACCCGCTACCGCACGCTCCTCTCCCTGGCCGTGTCGCTGGGCCGGGTGCGCAAAAAGGACGCCCTGACCGATCCGGACCTCCCGGGCGGCCTCGAGGCCGCCCGCTGGGGCCTCACGCGGATGATCCGCAACGGCGTCTCCCTCGTCGCCCACCGCTTCTCCTTCAGCCGCTTCTTCTGGAACCACCACGGGCTGGAGCGGGGCGAGTCCCTGCGGGTCCTGGTCGAGACCCTGAAAAGCCTCAACCTGGATCCGCGCCTGGATTCGGGCTACGCCTCCACGACCAAGGTTCCGCCCTGGGACGTCCAGATCAGACCGGGGTTCCTGACCCTCATGCAGCTCCGGGTGACGGTCGAGAACCACGGCGGCTTGAAGCGCTTCGTGCGCCTGGCCGGCTCGGTCCTGCCCTCGGGCACGGCCAACGCCCTGGCCCTGGGTTTCCTCGCCACCGGCTTGTCCGCCCTGGCTCTGGGCGCCAGATGGGAAGGCCTCGCCCTCCTGGCCGGACTCCTCGCCCTCCTCGGTTGGGTGACCTGGGAAATGTTCTCGGCCGCCGGCCTGTTCACCTCCATCTCCCAGCGGCTGGTGGTCCACCACGCCGACCTCGAGGAGCGCTCGGAGGAGATCTCGCCTCCGGCCTGCGTCCGGGTCGAAGTCAACTAGGACCGCATGGACGTCTTTCGCCGCCTGCTGCGCTATCTCGCGCCCTACCGCCTGGCCTTTGCCGGCTGCCTGGGCCTGGTCTTCCTGGCCAGCACGCTCGAGCTGCTGAAACCCTGGCCGGTCAAGCTGGCCGTGGATCAGGTCATCGGCCGCGCGCCGCTGGTCGTCTTCGGCCAGGCCCTGCCCATGGAGACCTGGTCCGTGGCCGTGCAGCTCGGCGCGGTCATCGCGCTGCTCATCCTGGTCCACTTCGCCACCGGCTTCGTCCAGCTGGCCAACAACTACCTGACCATCCGCATCGGCCAGAACATGGTCCAGGACTTCCGCGCCGACCTCTTTGCCCACCTCGAGCGCCAGTCGCTCCTCTTCCACCAGAAGATGCCCGCCGGCGACCTCCTCTACCGGCTCATGGGCGACACCTACGCCGTCCAGAGCCTATTCATGAACGGCGTCTTCTCCACCCTGTCCAACGCCGCCCTGCTCCTGGGCATGTTCTGCATCCTGCTCGGCCTGGACGTCGAGCTGACCCTCTACTCCCTGGCCGTGGTCCCCTGCCTCATGCTCGCCATCAAGAAGCTCTCCGGCCTCATCGGACACCTGTCCATGGAGAGCGCGACCATGGAGAGCCGGGCCTACGCCACGGCCGAGCGCATCCTCTCGGCCATCGGCCTGGTCCAGGCCTTCGGACGCGAAGCCGACGAGCGCAGCCGTTTCCTGGCCGACTCCAAGGTCTCGTTCGACCGCAAGCTGGCCCTCTACTCCCTCCAGACCGCCTACGGCTGGATCATCGGCGGCCTGACCGCGACCGGCACGGCGCTCGTGCTCTACGTCGGCGTGACCCACGTGCTCGCAGGCACGCTGACCACCGGCGAGCTCCTGGTCTTCCTGGCCTACCTGGCCTCGCTCTACGCCCCCCTCAATCAGATCGCGACCACCGTCGGCGCCATCCAGGCGAGCCTGGCCCAGGCCAAGCGCATCCTCGACCTCACCGCCCGCGACGAGGCCGTGCCCGAAGCCGCCGATGCCGTCCCCCTGGGCCAGGTCCGCGGCGAGGTGCGCTTCTCGGGCGTCTCCTTCGGCTACGATCCGGCCCGCCCGGTCCTCGCCGGCGTCTCCTGCTTCTGCCCCCCGGGCTCGCTCACCGCCCTGGTCGGCCAGACCGGCGCCGGCAAGACCACCTGCATGAGCCTCTTGCTGCGCTTCTTCGACCCCCAGACCGGGACCATCAGCATCGACGGCACGGACATCCGCCGGGTGACGCTTGCCTCCCTGCGCGCCAACATCGCCGTTGTCCTCCAGGACACCCAGCTCTTCCCCATGAGCCTGCGCGAGAACATCGCCTACGGCCGCCCCGGCGCCGGCGCCGAGGAGATCGAAGAGGCCGCACGGCTGGCCAACGCCATGGAATTCATCGAGAAGATGCCCCAGGGCCTGGACACCGTGCTCGGCGAAAAAGGCTCGACCCTGTCCGGCGGCCAGCGCCAGCGCGTGGCCATCGCCCGAGCCATTCTCAAGAACGCCCCCATCCTCATCCTCGACGAACCGACCAGCGCGCTGGACGCCGGCACCGAGGCGCTCATCATGGAAGGACTCGACCGCCTCATGGCCGGCCGAACCACCTTCGTCATCGCCCACCGCCTGTCCCTCGCCCGCCGCGCCGACCAGATCCTGGTCATCCGCGACCACGGCGTGTCCGAGGCCGGCACCTTCGAGGAACTCCTGGCCCTGAACGGCGAGTTCGCCCGCCTCCACGCCCTGCAGTCCGGCACCACCGGCCACCATCCCCAGGCCTGAACCACACTTTTGCCATGCCGCCGGTCCTCGGGCATACTCATCCGCACCTGGGTGCTGTACTCGCCTCCGGCGGGCAGGGGCTCTGCCCCTGCACCCCGCAAGGGAGAAATGATTTCCCCCTTGACCCCCTCGGCTTTGCCGCGCGGCAGGCCGGTGTCCGGGTACCGGCCTGCCGCGCGGCAAAGCTGGGGAGGTCCAGGAGGGAAGCATTCCCTCCTGG
>DIXN01000036.1 GCA_002428705.1 Desulfovibrio sp. UBA6079 | reverse complement strand
CCTACTTGTTGGGGCCGGTGGCGAAGGCCACGTGGCCGGCCTTGAAACGCGCCACGGCCTCGCCCACGGTCAGGCCCTCCAGGTTCTGGCCCACGCGGATGCCGGCCGCGGCCAGGGCCTGGTAGGCCTTGGGGCCGACCGTGCCGGTGAGCAGCACCGTGGCCCCGGAGCGGGCCACCGCCTCGGCCGCCTGGATGCCGGCCCCGTGCGACAACGTCTGGCAGCCGCCGTTGTCCACATAATCGAGAGCCATGGTGGCCACGTCCACCACCACGAATCCGGCCGCCCGGCCGAAGCGCGGGTCCACCCGGTTGGCAAGCGCCGGTCCTTCGGCGCTCACGGCGATCTTGGTCATCGATTTTCTCCTTGTCCGTTTGTGAGCTGTGAATCATCCGGCCGGCGGCGGCAGCGGCGCCGGCGACGGCCGCAGGCGCAGCCGGGCATGCGGTAGGCCTCGGCCCGGCCGGCGGCCACGGCCTCGGCCACCTCGCCCGGGGCGCCGCTCAGCCAGGGCACCACGGTCAGGCCCCCGGCCCGAAGCGCCTCAAAGAGCTCGCGGCAGATGGCCCCGCACACCAGGGTGCGCACGCCCTGTCCGTCCATGGCCCGGATCAGACCGCCCGCGCCCGCCCCCGGATGGGGGCATTCGGCCACGGCGCGCGCGCCGTCCTGGTCGATGCGGACGAAAACGAGCCGGCTGGCCGTGTCGAGCAGCGTGGCCAGGCGGTCTTGGTGGCAGGCGAGGCATAGTTCCATGAGATGTTCCCGGGACGGTGCGCCGTCCGGGGGAGACGGAAGCATGGGCCGTGCCTGTGGGCGCAAAATCCATGGATTTCAGCTGGTCATGAAGATCTTGCCGTGGCCTGCCCGGAACAGATGACGCAATTTGCGTCGTCAACAGGGAGGGAATGGCTTATTTCAAGCCATGACGGGCGAGGAGGCGGCGCAGGGTGTCGCGGGAGATGCCGAGCTCGCGGCAGGCGGCGATCTTGCGGTTGCGGTTGCGGGCCAGGGCCTCGCGCACGGCCGCCAGCCGGATGGCCTCCAGGGTCCGCGGCCCGGCGGACGGGGCCTGGGCCGCGCCGCCGGCGGGCTTCAGGCTGTCCGGCAGGTGCCAGGGCTCGATGAGCCCCTGGGGGCAAAGGATGAAGGCGTACTCGATGATGTTCTCCAGCTCGCGCACGTTGCCCGGGAAAGGATGGCGCATGAAGAGCTGCAGGACCGCGGCCGAGACGCCGTCGATGGCCTTGCCGCTGAGGCAGGCTCGCCGGGCGACGAAATGCTCGGTGAGCAGCGGGATGTCCTCGGGTCGCTCGCGCAGGGGCGGCAGGTGCAACTCGACCACGTTCAGGCGGTAGAAGAGGTCCTGGCGGAAGGCGCCCTCGGCCACCATCCGGGAGAGGTCCCGGTTGGTGGCCGCGACCACGCGCACGTCCACCGGCTCGGCGGCCGTGGCCCCCAGCGGCTCGATGATCCGCTCCTGCAGGGCGCGCAGGAGCTTGACCTGCAGGGGCAGCGGCAGGTCGCCGATCTCGTCCAGGAAGAGCGTGCCGCCGCTGGCCGCCCGGAAACGCCCGGGCTTGTCCTTGCGGGCGTCGGTGAAGGCCCCGGCCTTGTAGCCGAAGAGCTCGGACTCCAGGAGCTCCGCGGGCAGCGCCCCGCAGTTCACGGCCACGAAGGGCTTCTGCCGGCGGGGGCTCAGGTTGTGGATGGCCCGGGCGAAGAGCTCCTTGCCCGTGCCCGACTCCCCGAGCAGCAGGACCGTGGCCCCGCTCTCGGCGATCTGGGGCAGGATGTCCAGGATGCGGACGAGAGCGCGGCTGCGGGTGCGGATGTCCTCCAGGGAGTGCAGCCCCTCGAGCTCTTTTCGCATCAGCTGCAGGGCCGAGAGGTCGCGGAAGGTCTCCACGCCGCCGATGACGTGGCCGGCGCGGTCCTTCAGGGGCGCGGCGCTGATGGACACCGGCAGGCGCGTGCCGTCGGCGCGGATGATGTAGATGGAGCGGTTGGTCAGCGTTCCACCCGAGGCCAGGCAGGCGCCCAGGGCGCAGTCGCCGTCGCAGATGCTCGAATGGAAGACGTCGCGGCACTTGTGGCCGATGGCCTCGCCCGGGGGCACGCCGGTGATCTGGGCCGCGGCCCGGTTGAAGGAGGTCACGGTCCAGTCGAGGTCCACGGTGAACACGCCGTCGGCCACGCTGTCCATGATGGCCTCGCAGGGCAGGTCGGCCGGGAGGGTCCGGAGTCTTTTCGCTGAGGGCGGCATGATGTCTCCGCCCCGACGTTACCCGCCAGCCGGCCCGCGTCAAGGATTTTCGGACAAACGCCGCAAAATGCGCCGTCTTTCCCCGGCCTCTCCGGGTGGCGGCCTCAATCCATTGCAATCATTGGTCTTTCCCGGGAGGCATGGAACATGCTATCATCCGGACAAACAGATTCACGACAACCAGGAGGACGAACATGCCAGGAATGGATCGAACCGGGCCCCTGGGAATGGGACCGGGAAGCGGACGCGGACTCGGGCGTTGCGGCCGGGGGTTCGGGCGCGGCATCTGGCGGGGCTTCAGCCGCCTGGAGACATTGCCCGAAGAGCGCCTGCCGGAAACCACCAAAAGCGAGCTTGAAGAACGCATTGCCAGGCTCGAGGCCGAGCTTTCGCAACTCAAGGCACAGCAAGGTTCATAGACGTCTCCTTATCCACCACCTCCGTCGCCGCCCCGGGAGGAACTGCGCCCCTCCCGGGGCCATTCGCCCTTCTGCCGGCATTCTGCCCTCGGCAGGTGTTCAGCCGGTCAGGCCGATGAACGGGAGGAGGTGCGAGGACTGCTTTTCCCTCACTGTCTGACCTCCCCCTCCCCTTTCCGCTTGGCCATGACCCGGCACAGCGCCTGGTCCAGCTCGGATAGCTCGAAGGGTTTGGCGATGTAGTCGTCGATCCCGATCTGCAGGCAGTGTTCCCGGTACTCGCCGAAGGCGTAGGCCGTCAGGGCGATGATCGGGACCTGTGGATCAACGCCCGGGGGCGGCGCGGTGCGGATGATGCGCGAGGCCTCCTCCCCGTCCATGCGCGGCATGCGGATGTCCATGAGCACCAGGTCGAAGGGCTCGCGGGCCAGGACCTCCAGGGCCTCGATGCCGTCCTCGGCCAGGGCCATCCGGTGCCCCTTGCTTTCCAGCAGCGCGGCGGTCACCTGGCGGTTGACGGGGTTGTCCTCGACCAGGAGGATGCGCAAGGGGGTCACTTCCAGCCGGCGCGAGGCCGGGCGGGGCGCTTGCCTGCGCTCCCTGGAGGCGAGCGCGGCCGGGGAGACGTCGAACAGGGCGGTGAAGGTGAAGCGGCTGCCCCTGCCCTCCTCGCTCTCGACCTTGATCCGGCCGCCCATCATCTCCACGAAGCGCTTGCTGATGGCCAGGCCGAGCCCGGTTCCCCCGCGCTTCACGTGGCTCTGCGTGCCGACCTGGGAGAAGCTCTCGAAGATGGACTCGAGGCTTTCCCTCGGAATGCCGATGCCGGTGTCGCTGACCGTGCACTCGAGCATGAACCGGTTCTGGTCCGGCAGCGCCGCGCCTTCCAGGAGCTGCCCGGAGACGCCGACCGTGATCTCGCCCTGGTCGGTGAACTTGATGGCATTGGACACGAGGTTGTTGACGATCTGGCGCAGCTTGCCCAGGTCGCCGCAGAGCCGGACCGGCAGGTCGATTGCCCTGGTGTAGTGCAGCGAAAGCCCCTTTCGCGCGGCCTGCACGCCCAGCGGCTTCAGGGCCGAGGCAAAGGATTCGTGCAGGGAGAACTCACGCTGCTCGACCTCGACCTTGCCGGCCTCGATCTTGGCCAGGTCCAAAATGCCGCCGATGATCTCCAGAAGCTCCTTGGCCGACTGCTTGGCCATGGTCAGGTAGCTCGCGGCCTGGGGCGGGACGCCCTCCATCAGGGCCAGCTCGATCATGCCGAAGACGCCGTTCATCGGTGTCCTGATCTCGTGGCTCATGCTCGACAGGAACTCGCTCTTCAGGCGCGAGGCGGCCTCGGCCTTCTCCTTCTGAACCTCGAGCTCCTTCAGGCGCGCCTCCAGCTCGCCGAAGAGCCGGACATTCTCCATGGCCACCGAGGTCGCGTCGGCCAGGGCCCGGAGCACCTCGACCACTTCCGCGGGCAGAGCCTTTGTCTCGGCCCAATAGGTGCCGATGGCGCCGATGGGCTCGGCGGTGCGGATGGGCACCATGACCAGGCTTTTGACGAAGGTCGGACGATAGGCCGCGGCCGGGATGCGCGGGTCGGCGTAGATGTCGGGAATGACCACACAGGCGCGGTTGATCATGGCCCAGCCGCTGATGCAGATGGCCATGGGGAAGCGCTTGCCCTTCCACAGCGGGCTTATGGCGTCCTCGTCGGCATAGTGGCAGAGCTCCCCGTCTTTGAGGACGAAGGTCGCCCCGTCGGCGCCGGTCAGCTCGCGGGCGGCCCGGCGGACCACGGCCATGATGTCCTCGAGATGGCGGGCCAGGGACAACTGCTGCACGACCTCGACCAGCTTCTCCATTGCCTCGTGATACGGGACGAACCAGCTCATGGGCGGCATCTCCTGTGAAGGGAAGGATTCCCCCCGCGGAAGTATCCGGCCGGCGGCCCTGCGGACACCGGCGCAATACCTTTCCGACAAAAAAGTATAGATCGGGCCGTCATCGACCCTCGGCAACCCCGCGCCGCCGATCGATATATGCGAAAGACGTGGGGAGAATAACGTAAGACGAGAGGGAAATCATCAGAAATCGACAAAAAGACGCAAATTGTTGATTATGAAGAAAAACAAATAATTAACCTTCAAATACAATTCGGACGTCAGTGGATCGGGCTAGAAGCGCACGCCGACCCCGGTGCCTACGCCGCCGCGGTAGCCCCAGCCGCCCCACCAGTACTGGCTGTCATAGTCCGGGCGGTAGAAGCCGTCCGGGGCGTCCTGGCGGCTGGCGATGACGTTCACGGTCTGGTTCGGCCCGACCGTCACCTCGGCGTGCGGTTTGACCAGGGCCGAGCAGCTGGAGGCGCCGCAGGGGTAATCGTAGCGCACCTCGGTGTAGACGTAGTAGTCGCCGGGCGGGATCTGCTCGAAGGCGAAATGGCCCTGGGCGTCGGCCACCGTGGTCCGGATGTAGTCCCGCTCCTCGGGATGTGCCGAGGCCACCAGCGGCTTCTCCCCGACCACGCCCACCTGGTACCATTCGCGCGAATAGCCGGTCACCGGGGCGAGCTCGATGGTTTTGCCCGCGGCGTACTTGATGGCCCCGAAGCGGGTCACGGCAAAGGCCTGGCCGGTGACGCTCGCAGTGCCCAACCGATCCTTGGCATAACGCTCGTACTCGGCGAGGACAAAGGGCGCGTGGCGCGGCTGGGACGGATTGGTCGCGGCGCAACCCAGGGCCAGGAGCGGCAGGGCCAGCAAAAAAAGCAGGGCAAGGCGGGTCATGGGACAATCCTTTGGTATGAACCATAGGTGACGACAGCGGGGCGCGCTGTCAAGTCGTCACCCGCTCTCGTTCGTCACGGATTCGAGGATCGCCGCCCAGGCTTCGCGGTCGGCCCGGGTCTCGCACTCGCGGCAGACCCGCTCCGCCAGCCCGGCCTCGCCGCTGCGCGCGGCCGCAAGGCAGGCCTCGCGGTCGCGGTGGACGAGGTGGGAGAGCTCGTGGCGGACGATGAACTCGTAGATTTTGTCCTCGGGGATGTCTTTGAGCGCGATCCCCGGCCGGGTCACGGCCCGGAAGGCCGCGAGGTCCAGGCTGTCGGCCAGGTGGATGACCGGCGCTCCGTTCTCGAGGCTTTCCCCGAGCCAGGCGAAATCCGGGCACTTCCGCGCGGGGTGGACCAGGAGGCGCGCGCCGGCGACCATGCGCGCTAGGACTTCAAGCCGTTGCCGCTCATCGGGCGCCAGCCGCAGACGGGACATGGAACTTAGGTGAAGCGCGGCTGATCTTCGCGGATGATCTGGACGGCCTTATTGCCCTTGACCCGGCCGGGGCGGACCAGGAACTTGCGGATGCCCTCGACCTCGGCCTCGAGCATGTCCTCGTCGTCGGTGTCCAGGAGCAGGATGTCGCCCTCGGCCAGGTTCAGGAGCTGGCGGCCGGTGATGGCCGTCCGGCCCATGCGCACGACGAGGTCCACCTTGACGTTCAGGAGCTGCTCCTTGAAACGGTTGATCCAGGCGTGGTCCACCTCCAGGCGTTCGGACTGGAAGGAGGCGTGGAGCTTGGAGCGGATGGGCTCCAGGGTGGCGTACGGCAGGCAGAGGATCATGGAGCCGATGGCGTTCTCCAGCTCGACCTCGAAGGTCACGACCATGACCACGTCCGAGGGCGGCACGATGGCCGCGAACTGGGGGTTGATCTCGGTGCGCACCAGCTCGATGTGGACCTCGTGGACCGGGGCCCAGGCCTCCTCCAGGTTGGACATGGCGATCTTGATCACGCGGTCGATGAGGCCCTGTTCGATGGCCGTGAAGTCCCGGCCCTCGACCTTGGGCTGGCCGCCCGAGCCGCCGAAAAAGTTCTCCACCAGCGAGAAGACCAGGCGCGAGTCCACCACGAGCAGCGCGTTGCCGCGCAGGGGTTCCATCTTGAAGATGTTGATCGAGGTCGGTACCGGCAGCGAGCGCATGAAGTCGCCGAACTTGGACATGTCGAGCGAGATGGGGTTGATGTCCACGCGCTTGCGCATGGCCGTGGCCATGGAGTTCGTAAGCAGCCGCGAGAAGCGGTCGTTGACGATCTCCATGACCGGCATGCGGCCGCGGATGATGCGGTCCTGGTTGGAGAGGTCGAAGGGGACGATGCCGGACTCGTCCTCGACGACGTCCGTCTCGGTATCGACCTCGCCGCCGGTCAGGCCGCGCAGTAAGGCATCGACCTCGTCTTGCTGCAGGATCTTGCTCATGGACTGATGCGGCTCCCTCGCTGTTGGCCGGATGAGGATTTCATGCTATCAGGGCGCCGGACGCGCCGCAAGGGAGCCGCCGGCAGCTTCTGCCCGGGACGACACCCGACTGCAACACATGCAAAAAGCGGTCCCCAGGCCGAAATGCGGCACCGCCCGCCTTGACTTCCCGGTCCGCTTTGTCCAATGTTCTCTACCCGTCGCCCCTGTGCGGCGGACATCGTGACCCGCAAAGGAAGATTCGCGCCATGACCGACTACAAGAAGACCTTGTGCCTGCCCCAGACGGCCTTTCCGATGAAGGCCAACCTGCGCCAGAAAGAGCCCGAGACGCTCGCCTTCTGGCAGAAGATCGACGCCTACGCAGAGATGGTCCGGGCGGGCGAGGGACAGACCCGCTACGTGCTCCACGACGGCCCGCCCTACGCCAACGGCCATATCCACATGGGCACGGCCATGAACAAGGTTTTGAAGGACATGGTGGTCAAGTCCCGCAGCCTGGCCGGCTATAGGGCCGAGTACGTGCCCGGCTGGGACTGCCACGGCCTGCCCATCGAGCACAAGGTGGCCCAGGAGCTCAAAGCCAAGGGCAAGGTCCTGCCGCCCTTGGCCGTGCGCAAGATCTGCCGCGAGTACGCCACGAAATTCCTCGGCATCCAGCGCGAGGAGTTCAAGCGCCTGGGCGTTTTCGGCACCTGGGACGCCCCCTACCGGACCATGGACCCGGTCTACGAGGCGGCCACGGCCCGCTCGCTCGGCGCGGCCATGCGCGACGGCTACGTGACCCGAGGCAAGAAGCCCATCTACTGGTGCATCTCCTGCGAGACGGCGCTCGCCGAGGCCGAGGTCGAGTACGCCGACCACACCTCGCCCTCCATCTACGTGAGCTTCCCCCTGCCCGACGCCCGGCTCGAGACGCTCTTCCCCGGCGCCGAGGCGACCAAGGCCGACGTGATCATCTGGACCACCACGCCCTGGACGCTGCCCGGCAACCAGGCCGTGGCCGTGCACCCGGACTTCGACTACGTGCTGGTCTACGCCGCCGGCGGCTTCCATCTCCTGGCCAGGGAGCTGCTTGGGCCGTGCGCCAAGCGTTTCGGCTGGAGCGAGTATTCCGAGCTCGGCACGGTCAAGGGCGCGGCCCTGGAAGGGCTCGTCGCCCGCCATCCGTTCATCGACCGGCCCTCGCCCGTGGTGCTCGCGCCTTACGTCACCCTGGACACCGGCACCGGCTGCGTGCACACCGCCCCGGGCCACGGCCGCGAGGACTACGAGACCGGCCTCAAGTACGGGCTCGAGGTCCTCTCGCCGCTCTCCGACAAGGGTCGGTTTCTTGACACCGTGGAGGAGCTTGCCGGGCTGACCGTGTTCGAGGCCAACCCCAAGGTCGTCGAGATGCTGAAAAATCGCGGCCGGCTGCTGGCCACCGGACCCATCACCCACTCCTACCCGCACTGCTGGCGCTGCAAGGAGCCGGTCATCTTCCGGGCCACCACCCAGTGGTTCGTGAGCATGGAGGCCCATGACCTGCGCGCCCGGACCCTCGGCGTCATCAAGGACAAGGTCGAGTGGATCCCCTCCTGGGGCCGGGAGCGCATCCATTCCATGATCGAGAACCGGCCCGACTGGTGCATCTCGCGCCAGCGCACCTGGGGCGTGCCCATCGTGGCGCTGCTCTGCGAAGCCTGCGACGAAGTCTGGGCCGAGCCCGACTGGTATTTCAAGATCGTGGACAGGTTCGAGACCTTCGAGCGCGGCTGCGACTGGTGGTTCGAGGCGCCCATGGAGGAGGTCGTGCCCGCGGGCCTGACCTGCCCCCACTGCGGCGGCAAGAGCTGGAAAAAGGAGGACGACATCCTGGACGTCTGGTTCGACTCCGGCACGAGCTTCGCCGCCGTGCTCGAGAAGCGCCCGGAATGCCGCTTCCCGGCCGACCTCTACCTGGAGGGCACGGACCAGCACCGCGGCTGGTTCCACTCCTCGCTGCTGGCGTCCATGGCCACCCGCGGCGAGCCGCCCTACCGTTCGGTGCTCACACACGGCTACGTAGTGGACGGCGACGGGCGAAAAATGTCGAAGTCGCTGGGCAACGTGGTCGCGCCCCAGGAGATCATCGACAAGTACGGGGCCGAGGTGCTCCGGCTGTGGGTCTCGGCGGTCAACTACCAGGAGGACGTGCGCATCTCCGACGAGATCCTCGAGCGCCTGGTGGACGCCTACCGCCGCATCCGCAACACCTGCCGCTACCTGCTCGGCAACCTCTCCGACTTCTCGCCGGACGACGTTTTGTCCTTCGACGACCTGCTGCCGCTGGATCGCTATGCGCTGGACACCGTGCGCCTGGCCCACAACCGGGTGGCGAAGAGCTATGAGCAGTTCCAGTTCCACCGCGCCTTCCACACCGTCTACGACCTCTGCGTCACCGACCTCTCGGCCTTCTACCTGGACGTGATCAAGGACCGGCTCTACACCAGCGGGCAGACGAGCCGCGCCCGGCGCTCGGCCCAGACCGTGCTCTGGAAGACGCTCAAGCTCATCATCCAGGACATGGCCCCGATTCTGTCCTTCACCGCCGAGGAGGTCTTCCAGCACCTGCCCGAGGTCTTGAAGCCGGCAAACACGCCCACGGTGTTTGCCTACCGCTGGCACCTGCCCGAGGAGGACAACCTGCCCGAGGAGGAGCGCCAGGCCATGGACAAGGTGGTCCAGGTGCGCAACGAGATCACCAAGGCCATCGAGCCGGTGCGCAAAAGCGGCGTCGTGGGCCATTCGCTGGAGACGGCCGTGACCGTCTACGGCCCGGCCGGGCTGATCGAGTCGCTTAACGCCAGCGGAGCCGACCTGCGCGAGATGTGCATCGTCTCCCAGGTGCGCCTGGCTGCCGGCGAGACCCCGCCGGAAAACGCCTACCAAAGCGCCGAGATCTCCGGCCTGGCCGTGGCCGTGGCCCGGGTCGAGGGAGGCAAGTGCCAGCGCTGCTGGACCTACTCCACGCGCCTCGGCGAAAGCCCGGCCCATCCGGACCTGTGCGAGCGCTGCACCCCGGTGGTCGAGGCCGCGGTCTAGGCCATGGCCCGGCGCTATCTCCTGGCCGGCATCCTGTCCGGCGCCGTGGTCGTCCTGGACCAGGCCTCCAAGGCCGAGGTCCGGGAGGTCTTCCCCCTGTGGTCCAGCCGGCCGATGATCGAAGGCTTCTTCAACCTGGTCCACGTGGCCAACAAAGGCGCGGCCTTCGGCTTCCTGAACCGCGAGGACATCGGCTGGCAGAACGGCCTGTTCATCGCCGTGACACTGCTGGCCGCCATGGTTATCTTCCTCCTCCTGCGCGGGGCCACGGACCGGGAGCGGCTCTATGCCGCAGGGCTCGGCCTGGTGCTCGGCGGGGCCGTCGGCAACGTCATCGACCGCCTGCGCTTCGGCTATGTGGTCGACTTCCTTGACTTCTACTACGGAGACTATCACTGGCCGGCCTTCAACGTGGCCGACATGGCCATCTGCATCGGCGCCGGCCTGATCATCCTCTCCGTGCTGACATCGAGACGACATGCATCCCATTCTCATTGAGCTCGGTCCCCTGACCATCCATACCTACGGCGTATTCATCGCCGCCGCCTTCCTGGCGGCCATGGCCTGGACCGCCCGCGAGGCCCGCCAGAGAGGGCTCGCCGCCGAGCTGGTCCAGGACCTGGGCTTCTGGTGCCTGGTCGGAGCCATTCTCGGCTCGCGGCTGCTCTACGTGCTCATCAACCCGGCCTATTTCCTGGAGCACCCGCTCGAGATTCTCATGTTCTGGAAGGGCGGGCTGGTCTTCCTGGGCGGCGGCGTGCTGGCCGCTCTGCTGGCCGTGCGCATGCTGAAAAAGCACCGCCAGCCGCTCCTGCCCTGGGCCGACTGCGTGGCCCCGGCCCTGGCCCTGGGCCAGGCCATCGGCCGCTTCGGCTGCCTGGCCGCCGGCTGCTGCTACGGCGCCACCTGCGACCTGCCCTGGGCCATCACCTTCACCGACCCCGATTCCCTGGCCCCGCTCTTGACCCCGCTCCACCCCACCCAGATCTACGAGATCCTGGCCGGTGCGACCAACTTCGCCGTGATCCTGGCGGCCAAGCGCTTCATCACGGAACCGGGGCGCATCATGGGGGTCTTCCTCATGGTCTACGCCGTGTTCCGCATCACCATCGAATTCTTCCGCGACGACTACCGCGGCGACATCGGCGGCGTGGTCAGCGTCACCCAGATCATTGCCCTGGCCGCCTTCGGCCTGGGGCTGTGGCTCTTCTGCAGCAAACGCCAACGGGTGAGCTCATGAGCCGCCTCAACCTGACCGGTCCCGAGCTGGCGGGCCTCCTCGGCCTGGTCACGGCCTTCGCGGTTTTGAGCCTGTGGTCCATCCGCGACGCCTTCAACCGCCAGTTCCGCTCGACCAACGAAAAAATGATCTGGATCCAGCTCTGCGTCCTTGTTCCGTTCCTGGGCGCCATCGTGTATCTCATCTGGGGAAAGAAGCGCGGGGAGAAAACGAAATGAAAAAGCACCTGACCGACCGCACCGTCCGCCTCCTTCCGATCCTGGCCCTGGCCCTCATGCTGCCGGCCTGCATGGTCAGCAAGAGCGACTACCAGTACCTCCAGAACCGGGTGAACAGCCAGGAGTCCGACCAGCGCGACATCTCCAAGCGCCTGACCGCCCTGGAGAGCAAGACCAGCGAGTCCGGCGAGAAGGTCCAGACCAGCCAGGCCGACACCTGGAACGAACTCCAGCAGATGAAAGTCCGCCTCGGCCAGCTGCAGGGCGAGGTCGATTCCTTGTCTGCCCGCTCGGGCGACGCCTCCACCCTGTCCATGCGCGTGACCGATCTGGAAACCCAGGTCCGGGCCATGCGCACGGCGCTCTCCAGCCAGCTCGGCATCGAGCTTCAGGAATACGCGCCCGCGGCGGCTCCGGGCCTTGCGCCCGCGGCTCCCGGCAGCTCCACCGGCGCGGCTCCGGGTGCGCCCGCGGCCGCGCCCGGGGTCCAGACCCAGCTGCCCCCGGCCCAGCCCGCGGCTCCCGCTCCGGCTTCGGCCCCGGCTCCGCAAACGGCCACCGACCCGGCCCGGGCCATCTACGACCAGGCCATGACCCTCTTCAACCAGAAGAAGTACGACGAGGCCCAGGCCATGTGGGCCGAGTTCGTCAAGGCCTACCCCAAGGACAGCCTGGTGCCCAACGCCGTCTTCTGGCAGGGCGAGAGCTTCTACCAGAAAGGCGACTTCTCCAGGGCCGTGCTGGCCTACGAGGAGATCAAGACCAAGTACAAGAGCAACGCCAAATACCCGTCGGCGCTCCTGAAACAGGGCATGTCCTGGTACAAGCTCGGCAACAAGAAGGCCGGCAAGGTGGTCCTGGACGAGCTGGTCCAGAAGTTCCCCAACGCGGCCGAGGCCAAGCGGGCCAAGGCCTTCATAGCCGAGAACCAGTAGCCGGAAAGGCGTGCCCGGCACGGAACTTGCCAGGTTCCGGCCGGATGCTGAGGCTTGTCACCGTTTCCACCAGGAGGACCGCTTCCGCCATGAGCCAGCCGGTCAAGGCCTTTCGCAAGATCGTCTATCTGTCCTTTCCGCCGGACATGTCCGGCCAGCCCGTGGTCTGCAACCTGACCCGCAAGTTCGATCTGTGCTTCAACATCCTGAAGGCCCAGATCACCCCGCGCCAGGAAGGCTTCATGACCCTCGAGATCACCGGCCCCAAGGAGAACTACCAGCAGGGCGTGGACTACCTGAAGTCCCAGGGCGTGAGCATCACGCCCGTGGCCCAGAAGATCGCCCGGGACGAGGAGTCCTGCATGCAGTGCGGGCTGTGCACCGCGCTCTGCACGACCAGGTCCTTGTCCATCGACCTGGCGACTAGGCGCGTGCAGTTCGACCCCGAGACCTGCTCGGGCTGCGGCATGTGCGTGCGTATCTGTCCGGTCCATGCCATGGACGTGGACCTGGAGAACGGAACGATGTCATAGCCGCCTAAGGGAGGCAGAATGAGCCATGACAAGCGGAACTTCTCCCGTGTGGCCACGCGGCTGAAAGGCCGGCTGCGCACGCTGTCCGGCAGCGACGTAAAGCCCCTGTTCGGCGACCAGGTGGACCTGGGCAGCGGGCTCGACGCCGACGCCCTGCGCAAATCGAACCTCCAGGAGCCGGTGGTCGAATTCCTGCTGCACCTGAACCGCAAGCTCGACTTGGTCGTGAGCCTTCTCTCCCAGGAGCAACTCGACGCCGACTTCCCCGTGCCCGCCGAAATCACCGAAATCAGCGGCGCCGGGCTGTGCTTCAACACAGGAAGCGAGCTTGGCGTGGGCGATGTGGTCGAGGTGGTCGTGGTCTTAAGTCGCTTCCCCCTGCGCATGGCCGGTGCCATCGGCAAGGTCGTGCGCCGGGAAGGCCCGGCCGGGCACCCGGGCTACGCCCTCGATTTCACGCATATCCGCGATAACGACCTGGAGCATATCGTCCAGTTCGTTTTCCAGGAACAACGCGCCCAGATCCGCGAGCACAAATGGACATAAACTGACGGCCCCGCGACCCTTCGATCGCTGCCTTACCCTCGGGGCGACCGGCCCGGCCCCCACACCCACGGAGAGAACAGGACATGCCGACCCAGGAAGAGCTCGTCACCCGCCTCATGGACGCCATTTCCGAAAAGGTCGTGGCCGACCTCAGGGAATCCATCAGCCGCACCGTGGAGCGCGAGATCCAGAAGAACATCACCCAGGCCCTGGCCGAAGGCGAGCTGTTCAGGCGCCTGAACTTCGAGTTGCACGGGGGCCTCAAGACCATCTACCAGGAGATCGCCCAGGCCAAGCGAAGCGACAGCCCAGCCTCCCCCGAGGGCTCGCAGGCCCAGGCCGGCCAGCTCCTGGGCGAAGCCTCCGACCAGCTCGACGAGATCCTCAAGTCCACCGAATCGGCCACCGAGGAGATCATGGACATCGTCGAGAAGCACATGGAGCGCCAGGCCGAGGCCAGCGCGCGGCTCTCCCAGCTGAGCGCGACTCATCCCGGGGACACCGACCTTGAATCCCTGACCGCGGCCAACGACGAGCTCGGCGCCGACCTCATGCGCCTGATGACCGCCCTCTCCTTCCAGGACCTGACCGGCCAGCGCATCAAGCGCATCATAGACGCCCTGAAGAAGATCGAGGAGATCACCTTCCAGCTCTACATGACCACGGGCCTCAGCCTGAAGGCCCAGGAGAAGAACCCCGGCCGCGACCCGGCCGAGATCGAGGCCGACTCCAAACGCGCGATTTCGATCCTGCACGGCCCCCAGGCCGAGGGCGCCAGCCAGAACGACGTGGACGACCTTCTGTCCCAGCTTGGTCTGTAGGGGGAGAAAAGCGAAGAGACCGTAAAGGAAGAAAGGAGCGGGTCGGGCGGCGGCTGAAGTCCGAACGGATTCCGGTCGCTCTGGTTTGAACGCCGGGCTTTGGGGACTCTTCGGCCTGAGAGGAAACAAAGAGGCCCTCGAAGGAAAGAATGGGCTGGTTTGGACTACCGGCTCGGGGCAGGACTTCAGGATCCTTTCGCGCCTGGCGGACGCGATCGACTTCCAGCGCCAGGCCAGGGTCGTCACGCCGGCCGTCATTTTCCGATATCCCCGCATGCGCCCTGAGAACCGCACTCTTCCCTTTCGCGGCGTCTTCCTCTTTAGACGTAGGGCAAGCGAACGATCAGCCACAAGCCGAAGCGAAGCCGAAGCCCACCGCTTCATACCTTTACGGCCGCCTTTCGCTTCAGATCAGGAAAAGCTGGGCCAGGCCGAGGAGCAGGAAGAAGCCGGTGGAATCGGTCAGGGTGGTCAGGAAGATGCTCGAGGCCTGGGCCGGGTCGCGGCCCAGCTCCTTCAGGATGAGCGGGATGGAGGCGCCGGCCAGGGCGCCGAGCAGCATGTCCAGGCCCATGGCCAGGCCCATGACCTCGGCCAGATGGATGCTCCTGGTCAGGGCGTAGACCGCGGCCAGGACCAGAACCGAGATGACCGCACCGCTGACCAGCCCGATCTTCAGCTCGCGCAACACGGCGACCCAGGACTTCCTGCGGTCGAACTTCTCCAGGGCCAGCTGGCGGATCATGACCGCCAGGGCCTGCTGGCCGGTGTTGCCGGCCTGGTTGGCAACGAGCGGCATGAGCACGGCCAGGATGGCCATCTGGGCGATGGTGCCCTCGAAGAGATGCACGACCCAGGCCGAGATCGAGGAGTTGGCCACGTTGACCAGCAGCCAGGGCAGTCGGCGGACGAGGGAATAAGTCCAGGGCGAGTCCACGGTCTCGTCCGAGGCCGCGCCGACCATCTTCTGCATGTCCTCGGTGGCCTCCTCGTGGATGATGTCGATGATATCGTCGTGGGTCACCACGCCGAGCAGGCGCTCCTCGTAATCGACCACCGGTATGGCCAGGAAGTTGTAGCGGCCGATGAGCTGGGCGACCTCCTCCTTGTCCACGTCGAAGGTCACGGAGACGAGAATCTGGCTTTTCACCAGGTCGGAAAGCATCTTGCGCGGCCTGGCCAGGATGAGGTCGCGCATGGTCAGCACGCCGACCAGGTGGTCGTCCTCGTCCACCAGGTAGGCGTAGTACGGAACTTCCTTGTCCTCGATCTCGGAGCGGATGACCTTGATGGCCTCGTCGGCGGTCAATTTCTGGTCCAGGACCACGATCTCGGTGTTCATGACGCCGCCGGCGGTGTCCGGCTCGTAGCGCATGAGCTTCCTGATCTCGGCCGCGTCGCGCTTGCCCACCCGGGTCAGCACCCGCTGGGCCATGTCCTCGTCGAGCTCGACCAGGATGTCGGCGGCGTCGTCCGGGCTCATCTCGGCGATCAGGTCCGCGGCCTTGTCCGGCGTGAGCTGGCTCATGAGATCGATGCGCTCGTGCTTCTCCATCTCGGCGATGGATTCGGCGGCCTCGCGCGGGGGGATGGAGGCGATCAGCCGGACCTGGTCATTGAACTCCAGGTTCTCCAGACGGTCGGCGGTATCGGCCGGATGCTCGCCCTCGGGGGGCAGGCTTTCGGCCGGAGCGACGGGCTCCTGCTGAGGCTCCGCTGGGAGCAGGTCCTTGTCCGGCATGGCCAGCGTGGTACTCCAAATCATGCGGCAGGTCAAAGCGTCGCGGCCGCCACGGCCTTGACGCTGGCCGGACCATGCCGTACTTCCTACTACCCGGGTGGAAAACCGGAATCGGTTTCCAAGAGGGTGCATGATATGTCCGAGGAGCTTTACGCCGCCTTCTTCACCAGGCAGGCGCTCGCCTGCCTGCGCCGGGCCATCGCCCTGGCCCTCGACGAGGACGGGCCGGACCTGACCGGCCGGGCGGTTTTCCCGCCCGAGGCCCGCATGCGAGCCAGGCTCAGGGCCAAGGCCCCGACCGTGGTCGCGGGCCTGCCCATCTGCCGCGAGGTCCTCGCGGCCGTCGATCCCGAGGGCGGCTGGGACTTCTCGCCGCAGGCCGAAGACGGCGACGCGGTCGTTGCCGGCACGACGCTTGCGGTCATCGACGGCCCGGCCCGGACGCTCCTGCAGGCCGAACGGATCATGCTGAACTTCCTCTGCCGCCTGTCCGGCATCGCCCAGCTCACCCGGACCTACGTCACGGCCCTGGCCGGCAGCCGCACGCGGCTCCTCGACACGCGCAAGACCGCGCCGGGCCTGCGCTACCCCGACAAGTACGCGGTGCGTTGCGGCGGCGGCCTGAACCACCGGCTCGACCTGACCCAGATGCTCATGCTGAAGGACACCCACATCGACCAGGCCGGGTCCATCACCAAGGCCGTGGCCGCCCTGCGCGCGGCCTACGACCCCTGCCCGCCCATCGAGGTCGAATGCCGCAACCTGTCCGAGGTGGCCGAGGCCGTGGCCGTCAGCCCCTCGCGGGTCATGCTCGACAACATGGACGGCGCGACCATCACCGCCGCCCTGGGCCTGATCCCCGCCGGCATCGAGACCGAGATCTCCGGCGGGGTGAGCCTTGAGACCCTGCCCGCGCTCGGCCGGCTCGGCGCCGACTTCGTCTCGGTCGGCCGCATCACCCATTCCTCGCCGACCGCGGACATCAGCATGCAGATCGTGAAGGACTAGACCATGGAAACACCCACCAAGGCCATCGAGCGCCTGCGCCGAGAGATCGGCCCCGATCTCTCCATCCTCGCCCACCACTACCAGAACGACGACATTGTGCGCCACGCCGACCTGACCGGCGATTCCCTGGAGCTCGCGCGCAAGATTCCGGCCCTGTCCGCCCGGCACGTGGTCTTCTGCGGGGTCTTCTTCATGGCCGAGACCGCGGCCATCCTGGCCAACCCCGGCCAGAAGATCCACAACCCCGAACCCGAGGCCGGCTGCGTCATGTCCGAAATGGCCCCGGAGGTCGTGGCCAAGGCGGTCATGGACCGGCTGGCGACCCTTGGCCGCAGGATCGTACCCCTGACCTACGTCAACTCCTCGGCCGGCATCAAGGCGCTCGTCGGCGCCGCCGGCGGCGCGGTCTGCACCTCGGCCAACGCCAAAAAGATGCTGGCCTGGGCGCTGACCCAGGGCGAGGCCGTGCTCTTCCTGCCGGACAAGAACCTGGCCCAGAACACCGCCGACCAGCTCGGCCTGCCTCCCTCCGAGCGCGCGCTCCTCGACATCCGGGCCATGGGCGAGAAGCTCGATCTGACGGCCGCGGCCAAAGCCAAGCTCCTCATGTGGCCGGGACTGTGCCTCATCCACCACCGCTTCAAGACCGAGCACATCGCATCCGCCCGGCAGAACGCCCCCGGCGTCAAGGTCGTGGTCCACCCCGAATGCCCGCCCGAGGTCGTGGCCGCGGCCGACGCCGCCGGCTCGACCTCGTTCATCATCCGCTACGTGGCCGAGGCGCCCGAAGGCGCGGTAGTCGCCATCGGCACCGAGATCAACCTGGTCCGCCGCCTGGCCAAACAGTACGCCGGCAAAAAGACCATCTTCCCGCTTATCCCCAGCGCCTGTCTGAACATGGCCAAGGTCACGGAAGCAAAGCTCGCCGCCCTGCTCGCCGACATCGAGCACGCTCCGGCAACCCGGGTGGACCCGGCCATGGCCGCCTCGGCCAAGCTGGCCCTGGAGCGCATGCTGGCCGTGTCGTAAAGCAGGAAGAGGCCACGAGGGGAAGACGGGGGACGATTCCGCGTCCAGTGCGGCCTTCGGGATCGGATTTCCATGCCGATCCATGAGGTCGAAAGCAGGACCTCCACCTGATTCCAGCGGAGGTCCCTTTTTGTCCTTCTGCCAAGCCCTTCATATCCGGCAGCCCGTCTATGTCCAAGGACTTGATGGGGGGCATCCTTACAAGCCCTATTGACCTGCCTGGAGCCCGCCCGCTCCCTTGCCGAAGCTCCTTCACGGCCCGCCTCTTCCCTTTCGCGGTGGCTCTTCCTCTCCATCTCTTCGACGATCCAAATGAAGAACGCCGCCCCCGGTGAACCGGAGGCGGCGTTTCGTCAGCCGTTCGAATCCAGCCGGCTCAGGCCGCCTGGGCCGCGTTCTTCTGCATCTGGAACGGGCCGAAGGTCAGCAGGAAGGGGCTGGCCACGTAGATGGTGGAATAGGTGCCGCTGATCACGCCGATGAGCAGGGCCAGGGAGAAGTCGTGGAGGACTCCGCCGCCGAAGAAGTAGAGCGAGAGGACCACGAAGAGCACGGTCAGCGAGGTCAGGATCGTGCGGCTCAAGGTCTGGTTCAGGCTCTGGTTGATGATCGCGGGCATGTCTGTGCCGGAGCCGGGCTTCAGGTTCTCGCGGATGCGGTCGAAGACCACGATGGTGTCGTTCAGCGAATAGCCGATCAGCGTCAGCAGGGCCGCTATGACGTTCAGGTCGAATTCCTTGTTCATGAGCGAGAAGATGCCCACGGTGATCAGCGTGTCGTGCAGGAGCGACATGATGGCGCCCAGCGCGTAGCGCAGGCGCAGAAACCAGCACAGGCCGAGGGTGATGACCAGGGCGGCCAGGATGAGCCAGGCCGTGGGCAGGCCGATGAGCTTCAGGACCGTGATCCCGGCGAAGAGCCCGCCGGCCATGATGGCGCCCACCAGCCAGCGCTGCTCGAAGCGGCCGGAGATGTAGATGGAGATGAGCAGAAGCGAATAGAACATGGCCTCCAAGGCCTTGGTCCGCAGGTCGGCGCCGACCTTGGGACCGACCATTTCCAGGCGCTGGATGACGAATTTGTCGGTATTCAGGGCGGAAGTCGCGGCCGTGGTGATGGCGGCCCGGACCTCGTCGGACGGGATGTCCGAGGAGGAGACGCGGACAAGGTATTCGTTGTCGCCCTCGAAACCCAGCCGCTGCACGGATACGCCGGGCAGCCCGGTCTTCTCCATGGCCTCGCGCAAGGGATCGAAGTCCACGGGGACCTCGAACTTCATCTGGACGATCATGCCGCCGGAGAAGTCGATGCCGTAGCGCGGCCCGCCCTTCATGACCAGGGAACCGAGGCCGATGAGGATGAGCAGTCCGGAAAGGGCAAAGGCGATGTACCTGGCCCCGAGGAAGTCGAAGGTCGTGGTGTGCTTTATGAGTCGCAGTCCCATATGCGGTCCCCCTGCCTAGATGCTCAAGCTGGCGGCTTTGGGCCGCAGGCTGACGTAGAGATCCATGAGGATCCTGGAGACGAAGATGGCCGTGAACATGGAGGCGATGAGGCCCAGGCACAGGGTCACGGCAAAGCCGCGGATGGGACCCGTGCCGTATTCGTAGAGGATGACCGCGGCGAGGACCGTGGTCAGGTTGGAGTCGAAGATGGTCAGGAACGCCCGGCCGTAGCCTTCCTGGATGGCCAGGCGGGGCGTCAGGCCACGTTGCAGCTCCTCCCGGACGCGCTCGTAGATGATGACGTTGGCGTCCACGGCCATACCGATGGTCAGGACCATGCCGGCGATGCCGGGCAGGGTCAGGGTGGCGCCGAAGGCCGCCATGCCGGCCAGAATGAGGATCATGTTCAGGACCAGGGCGATGTTGGCCACGAATCCGGCATAGCCGTAGTAGATGACCATGAACACGACGACCAGGGCGCTGCCGACCACGGCCGCCAACGTGCCTTGATCGATTGATTCCTGTCCCAGGGAGGGGCCGACGGTGCGCTGCTCGAGAATGGTCACCGGCGCCGGCAGGGCTCCGGCGCGCAGCACGATGGCCAGGTCGCGGGCCTCCTCCAGGCTGAACTTGCCGGTGATGCTCGCCCGGCCGCCGCTGATCTTCTCCTGGATGACCGGGGCGGAGTAGACCTTGCCGTCGAGCACGATGGCCATGCGCTTCTTGGCGTTCTCGCCGGTGATGCGCTCGAAGACCTGGGCGCCGCGGCTGTCGAAGGTCAGGCTGACATAGGGCTGGTTGTAGCTGTCGAACTGGGTCTTGGCGTCGGTGATGTGCTCGCCGGTCATGGCCGCGACCTTGTCCACGGGCAGTGGCCGCTCCACGCTGCCGCCCTGCGGGCCGCGGTTCAGCATGGGCAGGAGCTCCACGCCCGGAGGCAGGGCGCCCTTGGCCGTCTCGGGGTTCACGTCCTCGCGCACGATGCGGAACTCGAGGTGGGCGGTCTTGCCGATGATGTCGATGGCCCGTTCGGGATCCTGCAGGCCCGGCAATTGGACCTGGATGCGGCCTTCGGCCTGTTTGCGGATGTCGGGCTCGGCCACGCCGAACTGGTCGATGCGGTTCCTGATGGTCTGCACCGCCTGGTCCACGGTCAAACTGACCAGGTACTTGCGGTACTCCGGGACGAATTTGAGCACGTAGCTCACGCCGCCGCTCGAGGTCGTCTCGCGGCCTTCGGTGGCCAGGATCTTGTCGTAGTCCTTGATGATTGCGTCGAAGGCCTCGGCCTGGTCGGACTTGATCAGGGTCAGGACCAGCTTCTCGCCCGGGAGGACCTCGGGTTTGAGCAGCAGCGCGCCCTTGTCCTTGGCCTGGTCACGGATGTCGCGGCCCATCTGCTCCAGGGAATTCAGCACGGCCTTGTCCGTGTCCACGCCCAGGGTCAGATGGATGCCGCCCTTCAAGTCCAATCCCAGATTGATCTGATCCTTGGGCAGGATCTTGCCCAGGAAGGAATCCCGGACCTGGGGGAACGAGGGCAGGAGATAGACGAGCCCCAGGACGCAGACGATCAGCGTCAGGGCGATTCTCCAAGTCAGATTACCTTTCATAGACGTTCCTCGACACGCGGAGGGTTGTCGTTACCGCGGCAGACAAAAGCAAAGGCAAGCGCTGCGCCGCAGGTGAACTTCCGGCGTGCGCACTTGCCTTTCCGGAGGCGGTATGCCTCGGGGATTAGCCGTTGTCCTTCTTCTCTTTCTTCTCGATCTTGGCCTCGGCGGGCTCGGCCGGACCGGAAATGAAGCTCCGGTTGATCTTGATGGACAGATTCGGAGCGATCTCCACGGTCAGGACCTCGCCGTTGACCTCGAGAATACGGCCGTAGATGCCGCCGCCGGTCAGGACGTAGGTGCCCTTGCCCAGGCTCTGGAGGTATTCGCGGTGCTTCTTGGCCTTCTTCTGCTGGGGCCGGATGAGCAGGAAATAGAAGATCGCGAACATGAGGACCAGGGGGATGAGGCTGGTCAGGCCGGCCGCACCTCCGGCCGCTCCGTCGCCGCCGGGCGTCTGGCCCATGGCATGGGCGATGCTGGGGAAGATCATGGTGCTCTCGCTCCTTTCAAGTAATGTCGAACGCCCGTCAGTACCCCATGAGCGGCCGCATGGCAACCGAAACCATCAGCATGGGCAGTAGAGGTTCTTGTAAGGACGATGGGAGAAAGGCCTCACCTTGATGAACGGCTCGGCCAGGATGAGGCTGGGGTTCTCGCCGAACTCGGCGGCGAATTCGGTCACGTTCTCGACGATGATCCGCCGGTCTTCGTCGTCCACGGGCTGGGCCGAAAGCCCCGGCCCGAGCTGCTCCTCGGGCAGGGCGCCGCGGACGTAAATGACCCCGCCGTGCATGCCGGTGCCGAGGCTGCGGCCGGCGATGGGCGCCATGGTCTTGGCCGTGAACAGTCCGAGCAGGATGATCACCCCGCCGGCCATGTACTCGCCGAGGAAGTCGCCGGCCTTGCCGCCGATGATCACCGTGGGCAGCTTGTCCAGGTAGGCCTTCATGTGGATGCCCACGCGGTAGCCCACGTCGCCGCGGACGAATATCTTGCCGCCGCGCATGCTGTAGCCGATGACGTCGCCGGCCAGGCCGGTGATCACGATCCGGCCGTCGTCCATGGTGTTGCCCACGCCGTCCTGGGCGTTGCCCTCCACCCGGATGCAGGGGCCGTTCATGAATGCGGCCATGTCCTGGCCGGGCGTGCCCTGGATGAGGAAATGCAGGTCGCCCTTGAGGCCGGTGGCGATGTAGCGCTGGCCCTTGACGCCGGTGAGCTTGAACTCGGTCACGCCGTCGGCCACGGCCTGACGGATGGTTTCGTTCAGATCGCGGTAATGGATGCCGCCGGCCTCCAGGGTCAGCAGCTGTTCACTTTCCGTCTGGTTCATGTGCCTAGACCTCCGTGCTGACAATGACCGGCTCGCCGGCCTTGGGCGCCCAGAGGCTTTGCAGCTCCGGGCAGACCTCGCGGATGGCGCTCTCCTCGCTGGAGAGGAAGACCCGGCTGCCCTGCTCCCCGACCACCAGGGGCCTGAGCTTCACCCGGTCGTTCAGGCCCATGAGGCAGTCCCGGTTGGCCACCAGGATGGCGAACGGGCCGTTCAGGCAGGCCGAGCCGTAGGTCATGCGCAGCGCCCGGAAGGCCTCGGCCTGTTCCGGGGCCAGGCGCTTGACCTCGTCCCAGAAGGGCGGGGCGAAGACCCAGCTCATCATGCGCATGGACAGATGGTGCTTGCGCACGAGCAGATCGAGGAGATAAGCCACGACCTCGGTGTCGGTCATGAGCGTGCAGACGTAGCCGTGCTCCTCCAGGTAGCGCTTGTTGATGCCGTAGGAGGATATCTCGCCGTTGTGGACGATGGACCAGTCGAGCAGGGTGAAGGGGTGCGCCCCGCCCCACCAGCCCGGGGTGTTGGTCGGGAAGCGGTTGTGGCCGGTCCAGATGTAGGCCTGGTATTCGTCCAGGCGGTAGAAGACGGCCACGTCCTCGGGAAAGCCCACGCCCTTGAAGGCGCCCATGTTCTTGCCGCTGGAGAAGACGAAGGCCTTGTCCTCGTCCCGGGGGGCGACGCCCAGGCTGGTGTTGATCTCCATGACCACCCGGACCACGTAGTCCTTCTCCTCGATGGTCGGCCACTGCGGCCGGTTCTCCTTCACGGACAGAAAATAGCGGTGGACCAGCGGCGGGTTCGTCACCCTGGCCTTGGGGTTGGTCGGGATGGGCTCGTCGTGGGCCACGTCGAAGAACTTCTTCAGGATGGAGGCGGCCTCACCGATCTTCTCCGGCCGGTAACCCATGACGTGGAAGGCGTAGTGCTCGGGGAAGTCCGGGTAGATGCCGTAGGCCGCGAAACCGCCTCCCAGGCCGTTGCCGCGGTCGTGCATGGAGGCCATGGCGGAGATGGGCATGTCCCCGGAGATGCGCGTCCTGGTCTTGTCGATGACCCCGAACACGCCGCAACCCGAGATGTCCTTCTGGTAGTCGAAACTGTGTCTTCCTCGTTCGGTCACATGAGGCTCCAGTGAAATGTCGGAGGGATCAATCCTCGACCAGGACCAGGGCCTGGTTCGGGCAGGCGGCCACGCAGGCCGGTATCTCTCGCTCCACGCACAGGTCGCATTTCACGATCTTGCCCGACTGCACATGGCGCCGGATGGCGCCGAAGGGGCAGGCCATGACGCAAGCCCAGCAGCCGACGCACTTCTCGCGGTCGTACTCGGTCCGGCCGCTCACCGGGTCCTTGCAGAGCGCCCCGGAGATGCAGGCGGTGACGCAAGCCGGGTCCGCACAGTGCTGGCAGCTCATGGCCACGGCCACCGGCCCCTTGTGGTGCACGCACTTGCAGGCCTTCAAGCCCTCCTCCGGCCGCTCCCTGGTGTAGGCCAGGATGAGGTCGCCGCTCCTGGAGTGCTCGGTCAGGCAGGCCAGCTCGCAGAGGTGGCAGCCGATGCAGAATTCCTTGACCGGTTTGACGTGGCGCATGGTCTACCTTCCCGCGTGCTTGACGCCCAGGATGTCGAGCTCGATCTGGTTTAAGCCCACGGCCCGGAGCTTGTCCCGGTTGCCGCGCAGGGATTCGATGGAGTTCAGACCCATGGCCCCGAGCATCTCCTGCATCTCGTGGCCCCAGGCGGTGATCAGGTTGGCCATCTTGCGCGCGGCGATGTCCGGATTCTGGCGCTTGGCCAGGTTGGGGTCGTTGGTGGCGATGCCCCAGGGGCACTTGCCGGTGTAGCAGCGGCCGCACATGGTGCAGCCCACGGCCATGAGCGCGGCGGTGCCGATGTAGATGGCGTCGGCGCCGAGCGCGATGGCCTTGATCGCGTCGGCCGAGCAACGGATGCCGCCCGAGGCCACGATGGAGGCCCGGTTGCGGATGCCCTCGTCGCGCAGGCGCTGGTCCACCGCGGCCAGGGCCAGCTCGATGGGGATGCCGACGTAGTCCCGGAACATGGCCGGAGCCGCGCCGGTGCCGCCACGGATGCCGTCCACGACCACGATGTCCGCGCCGGCCCGGACCACGCCCGAGGCGATGGCCGCGGCGTGGTGCACCGCGGCGATCTTGACCGCCACGGGCTTGGTGTAGGCGGTCGCCTCCTTCAGGGCGAAGATGAGCTGGTGCAGGTCCTCGATGGAGTAGATGTCGTGGTGCGGGGCCGGGCTTATGGCGTCGGAGCCGAGCGGGATCATGCGCGTCTGGGAGACGCGGGCGTCGATCTTCTCGCCCGGCAGGTGGCCGCCGATGCCGGGCTTGGCTCCCTGGCCGATCTTGATCTCGATGGCCACGCCGGCGTTCAGGTAGTCGGCGTGCACGCCGAAGCGGCCCGAGGCCACCTGGACGATGGTGTTTTTCCCGTACTGGTAGAGGTCCTTGTGCAGGCCGCCCTCGCCCGTGTTCCAGGCGATGCCGGTCTCGGTGGCGGCCCGGGCCATGGCCTGATGCAGGTTGAAGTTGATGGCCCCTAAGCTCATGGCCGCGAACATGATCGGGTATTCGAGCTCGATCTGGGGCGCGACCGTGGTCTTGACCCGCGGCCCATGGTCCGTCTCCTCGAACTCCAGGCGGTCGGGCTTGGCGCCGAGGAAGGTTTTGAGCTCCATTGGCTCGCGCAAGGGGTCGATGGAGGGGTTGGTGACCTGGCTCGCGTCCAGGAGCAGGTTGTCGAAATAGATGGGGATGCCGGTCACGCAGCCCATGCCGCCGAGCAGCACGCCGCCGGTGTCCGCCTGCTTGTAGATGTTCTTGATGAAATGCGGCTTCCAGAGCGCGTGCTCCCGGAACTCGGACTGCTTGCGCCGGATGGTCAGGGCCTGGGTCGGACAGAGCGCCTCGCAACGGTGGCAGCCGACGCACTTGGTGTTGTCGTGCCTGACGAGCTTGCGGTTCTCGTCCCATTCGTGTGCTCCGTAGGAGCATTGACGCACGCAGACCTCGCAGTTGATGCAGGCGTCCTTGTCCCGCTCAATCTGGAAATCGTTGTAGCTCTTGTTGATGGGTTGGAAGAGCAATGGATGTCCCCCCGCGCAGCAGTGGTCCGGTTCGAAAAAGCCCTCGGCCTATGCCGGAGCGACACGGCCCGGCCGGTCCGAGGGGCGAAACGGCGTGTCTAGTGATGTAAGATGCATTTCAAAATCGTCAAGAAAAGTTTTAGAGTCTGAACACATGCAGACATTTCTGTCAAGTTTCGTGAATCTTTTTCGCCATCTTGCGCATTATTTCACTATGATTGCCCATAATTGCAAAAGAGAGCCGAAAAAAAAGGCGCTCCGTCACAAGGACGGAGCGCCGGCAGATCGTCTCGCGCGCCAGAATCAGTCGCCCTTGATGTCCGGGCAGGCCTTGAGCGCCTCCTTGATCGATTCCTCGGGATAGGCGAAATCCTTCAGCTCCCCGCGCAGGAAGGCGTCGTACGAGCTCAAGTCGAGCAGGCCGTGGCCCGAATAGAGGAAGACCACGTTCTGCCCCGGCTCGGCCGCCTTGGCCGCGTCGATGGCACCCTTGATGGCGTGCGCGGTCTCGGGCGCGGGCAGGAAGCCCTCGGTCTGCAAAAAGAGCCGCGCGGCCTCGAAGACCTCGGTCTGGTAGTAGGCCTTGGCCTCGGCCAGGCCGTGATGCACCAGGTGGCAGAGGATCGGGGCGTCGCCGTGGTAGCGCAGGCCCCCGGCATGGATGGGCGCGGGCATGAAGCCGTGGCCCAGGGTGTGCATCTTGATCAGAGGAGTGAGTCTGGCCACGTCGCCGTAGTCGTAGCGGAACTCGCCGCGGGTCAGCGTCGGGCAGGCGTGGGGCTCGATGCCCAGGAAGCGGATCTTCTTGCCCTCGAGCTTGTCGGGCACGAAGGGCAGGACGAGCCCGGCGAAGTTCGAGCCTCCGCCCACGCAGCCGATGAGCACGTCGGGCTGGATGCCGAGCATGGCCAGCTGCTTCCTGGTCTCGAGCCCGGTGATGGTCTGGTGCAGGAGCACGTGGTTCAAGACACTGCCCAGCGCGTAATTGGTGTCATTGTGGGTGGCGGCGTCCTCCACCGCCTCGGAGATGGCCACGCCGAGGCTGCCCGAGCTGGTCGGGTCCGAGGCCAGCATGCTCCGGCCGAAGCGCGTCCTGTCCGAGGGCGAGGGAAAGACCTCGGCCCCGTAGGCCCTGATGAGGATGCCGCGATACGGTTTGTGCTCGTAGCTGACCCGGACCATGTAGACCGTGCAGGCCATGTCGAACATCTTGCAGGCGAACGACAGGGCCGTGCCCCACTGCCCCGCCCCGGTCTCGGTGGCCAGGCGCCGGATGCCCGCCTTCTTGTTGTAATAGGCCTGGGGCACCGCCGTGTTCGGCTTGTGCGACCCGGCCGGCGAGCGCGACTCGTCCTTGTACCAGATGGCCGCCTTGGAGCCGATGGCCGCCTCCAGCCGCCGCGCGCGCACCAGCGGCGTCGGCCGCCACAGCCCGAGGATCTGCAGCACCTCGTCCGGGATGTCGATGAAGCGTTGCGCGCTCATCTCCTGCTCGATGAGCGCCATGGGGAAGATCGCCGACAGGACCTGCGGCTCCACCGGCTTGTGCGTCTGCGGATCGAGCGGCGGAGCCAGCGGCACCGGCAGATCGGGCAGAACGTTGTACCACTGCCGCGGCATCTCGCTTTCGGAGAGATTGACCCGGTTGGCCATGAATGCCTCCTTGTCTGGATTGAGGCTCAGACTGTGCAGAAAAACGGGGCCGTTGTCAAAACCCCGGACCAGCCCCCGCCGCCGGCCACCAGCCGCATTCGCGGTAGGGCGAAAACCCGTGCCAGAAGGCCGCGCGGACCGAGCCGAACAGTCTGCGGTTGTGCTTGGCGATGTGCCCCGCCACGGCGCAGCGCGCCGTGCCGAAGCGCCGGCTCTTCACGTTTCCGACCAGCCCGCCGCCCGGCACCGCGCCGGCTGTCAGCCGCGGCCAGAACCCCCGGCCGGCCTGCATCGCCTGGCGCTGCAGCGGCAACAGCTCCCGAAAAAACTGCTCGTCCTGATCGACGAAATAAAACACGAAGGCCAGTCCGGCCCGGAGCATCCCCGCCTGGGCCGTAGTCCCGTCCGGCAGCGAAACCAGCGCCAGCACCCGACCGTACTGGTCGGCATACGGCGCCACCGGCCTGATGGTCAGCATCCGGTCCCGGACCAGGCGGGCAAGCTCCGCCCTCGCCTCCTCCGCCCCCAGCTGCGTCGGCCGCTCCTCGTGCGCCACTTCCGGCGCATCGATGCCCACCAGCCGCACCACCCGGCCGTCGGTCAGCACCAGCGTGTCCCCGTCCGGCACATATCGCGCCCGGGCCGTGAACGACGACTCGGCCCCGGCCGGAGATGGTAGGAGAAACAGAAGAAAGAGAAAGAGAAGACCAAGGGGCTTTGCCCCCTGGACTCCCACCAGGAGGGAATGCTTCCCTACTGGACCACCCCGGCTGTGCCGCGCAGCAGGCTGGACGCTGCGTCCAGCCTGCTGCGCGGCACAAGACGAGGGGGTCAAGGGGGAAATCATTTCCCCCTTGCGGGGTGCAGGGGCAGAGCCCCTGCCCGCCGGAGGCCTGCGGGGGGCGGCGCCCCCCATGCTAGTTCTCGTAGTAGGACTTGAGCGAGGCGCTGCGCACCGGGTGGCGCAGCTTGCGCAGGGCCTTGGCCTCGATCTGGCGGATGCGTTCGCGGGTGACGTTGAAGAGCTTGCCGACCTCTTCCAGGGTATGGTCGGATTTCTCGCCGATGCCGAAGCGCTTGCGCAGGACCTGCTCCTCGCGCGGGGTCAGGTCGGCCAGCACCTTGGCGATCTGCTCCGAGAGCTTGGTGTTGACCACTTCCTCGGCCGGAGCCACGGCTTTCTTGTCCTCGATGAAATCGCCCAGCGAGGAGTCTTCCTCGTCGCCGATGGGGGTTTCAAGGGAGATGGGCTCCTTGGCGATCTTCAGGACCTTCTTGACCTTCTCCAGGGGGTAATCCATGCGCTCGGCGATCTCCTCCGGGGTCGGGTCGCGGCCGAGTTCCTGGACCAGGTAGCGCGAGGTGCGGATGAGCTTGTTGATGGTCTCGATCATGTGCACCGGGATGCGGATAGTCCGGGCCTGGTCGGCGATGGCCCGGGTGATGGCCTGGCGTATCCACCAGGTGGCGTAGGTCGAGAACTTGTAGCCGCGCTGGTATTCGAACTTGTCCACGGCCTTCATCAGACCGATGTTGCCTTCCTGGATGAGATCGAGGAACTGCAGGCCGCGGTTGGTGTACTTCTTGGCGATGGACACGACCAGGCGCAGGTTGGCCCGGATGAGCTCCTGCTTGGCCCGCGAGGCGGCGATGTTGCCGCGCTTGATGCGCCAGAGCACCTCTTCCAGATCCATGACGTTGTGGCAGCACTTGTCCTGCAGCCGGACCAGGATCTCCATCTTGCCGGCCAGCATCTCCTTGAAGGAGAAGAACTCCTCCACGGACATGCCCAGGATCTCGGCCGCGGCCATGGGCGAGGTCTCGCGCGCCTCAACCTGGCTGAAGAGGTCCTTGATCTCGGCCTGGCCCTTGCCCGTGGCCATGAGATAGGCGGCCAGGTCGCGCTGGCAGTTGTGCATCTGCCGGACGTAGTCCTCGACGGTCTCGATGATGCGGTCGATGAGCGTCTTTTCGAGCTTGATGTCGCGCAGGCGGGTGACCACGTCCTCCTTGAAGCACATGATCTCCTTCTGCAGGCCGAAGACCCGGCGCTCCAGGGTGGCGCAGCCGTCGAGCTTGACGTAGACTTTTTTTCGCTTGCGGAAGATGTTCTTGACCTCTTCCAGGAGGTGGATGACCCGCTGGCGCTGGTTCATCTCGTCCTCGGAGGGGTCGTCCTCCTCGATGGTCTTGACCACGTCTTTGAGCTTGATGCGGCCCTGCTTCAAGTCGTTGCCGACCTGGACGAGCTCCTCCACGGCCACCGGCACCTCGACCAGGGCGTAGAGCACGTCCATCTCGCCGGACTCGATCTTCTTGGCGATGACCACCTCGCCGTCGCGGTCGAGCAGCGGCACGGCGCCCATCTCGCGCAGGTACATGCGCACCGGATCGGTGGAGCGGGCCGAATAGTCCGCGCCCTCGTCGTCGTCGGTCAGCTCGATGGCCGCCACGGGCTCGCTGCCTTCCTCGTCGTCGTCGGGCAGCATGCTGATCTTCTTCAGGTCCTTCTCGGAGTCGACGATGGCTATGTCGAGCTGCTCGAAGTGGGAGATGATCTCCTCGATCTGCTCCGGGTTGTTGACTTCCGAGGGCAGCGACTTGTTCAGCTCCTCGAAGGTCAGAAAACCCTTTTTCTTGCCCAGAGCGATCAGGGACTGTATCTGCTGGATTTCCTTAAAGTTGCTCATCGACTCTCCCCTGCCATTCGGCATTCAGTGCGCTTAAAGCCTGCATCAGTCGTTGGGCCTCGGCGCTATCCCCTCTCCCCTGGGCTTCGCGTAAGGCGACCAGCAAGTTGCTGCGTCTCGTCTCGCAACGCAGGCCGCCGAGGGTGGTGCAGACATCCTGCCACTCCTCCCCGGCCGCCTGGCCGCTTCTGTCCTGGGCCAGGCTGTTCTCGGCCCAAAAAACCTTGTCCTCATGGGGCAGCTCGGCAAAGAGCGCCTCGTCCGGCGTGGCCAACATCCGCGCCCACAGCTCCCGGGCCCAGTCGGTCTCCAGGACCTCGGCCAGGCCCAGCTCGTCGAGCTCGTGGCGCTGCTCCGGATGGCGCACGGCAAAGGCCAGGAAGCTCTTGTCCCGGGCCAGGCCGTGCTCCAGGCGTCCGGCCTGTTTGGCGGCCGGGTTGCGCCGGGAAACGTGCCGTTCGCTGCCCTGCGGGCCGGAAAACATGCCGCGCAGCTCCCGCTCGTCAAGGCCCAGGCCGCGGACCAGCCGGGGCAGGAAGTAGGCCCGGAAGCTCCCGTCCTGGAGCTTGGCCGTGAACTCCTCGACCCAGGTCAGGATCTCGCGGGCCGAGCCCGTGCCTTTAAGCTCCTGCATGCAGAAGTCAAGGCCGTCCCCGGCTTCGCTCACGCAGGCTTCGAAGCCTTCGCGGCCGCGGGTCTTCAGCACGTCGTCCACGTCCTCGCCCTGGGGCAGGAGGACCACGCGGCAGGTCAGCCCCTGGGCCAGGATCATCTCGGCGCTGCGGAAAGCAGCCTTGCGGCCGGCGGCGTCGCCGTCGAAGACCAAGTCCACCCGGTTGCAGAACCCGCCCAGCCGCTTGACCTGGGCCGGGGTGAGTGCCGTGCCCAGCACGCCCACGGATTCGGGGAAGCCGGCCTGGTGCAGGGCGATGACGTCCACGTAGCCCTCGGTGAGATAGGCCCTGCGGACCCGAGCGATGGCCGGGCGCGCCTGGGCCAGGCCGTAGAGGTGCTCGCCCTTCTTGTAGATGGGCGAATCGCTGGAGTTCAGGTACTTGGGCTCGCCGTCGCCGATGATCCGGCCGCCGAAGGCGATGATCCGCCCGGCCACGTCGGAGATGGGAAAGATCAGGCGGTCGCGGAAGCGGTCGTAGGTTCGGCCGGAGTCGTTCTTGGACAACAGCCCGGCCGTCACCGCGACCTCGGGCTGATAGCCCTTGGAGCGCAAGAAATTCTGCACCCCCTGCCAGTCCGCGGGGGAATAGCCCAGGCCGAAGCGCTCGACGATCTCCGGGACGAGCTTGCGCCTGGCGATATACTCCCGGGCGGGCTCGCCGGCCGGGCCGGTGAGGACGCGGCGGAAATAGTCCGCGGCCAGGGAATGCATGGCTAGGCAGTCGGTGCGTTCCTTTTTCCGGGCCTCGAAGGCCGGATCGGCCTCGTGCCGGGTGAGCTCCACCCCGGCCTCGGCGGCCAGGGCTTCCAGCGCCTCGCGGAAATCAAGGCCGTTCATCCTGGCGTAGAAGTCGATGACATCACCCGTGGCCTGGCAGCCGAAACAATAGTAGAAGCCCTGTTCCGGATGGACCGAGAACGAGGGCTTGGTTTCGTGATGGAACGGACAGACGCCCATGAACCGACCGGAAACAGGCCGAAGTTCGACATAGCGCCGGACGATGTCGGCCAAGTCGAGCCTGGCCTTGATCTCCTGGATGACTCCGGAATCCATTCCCATCGCGCTTCCGATACTCCGCACGAGCTAAGCACTCGCCCGGGGTTGGCAAGCCCTATCCAGCCAGATCCACAATGGTCTTGCCGTCGCCGCCCTCGTCCTCGCCGGCCAGCACGAAGGACGCGGCGGCCGGAAAATTCTTCAAATAGCTGTGGACCTCGCGCCGGAGCGCCCCGGAGCCGCGGCCGTGGATGATCTCGACCCGCTCGAAGCCCTTGAGCAGGGCCTGGTCCAGGTAGCGGCCGAGCTCGGCCACGGCCTCGTCGGCGCGCTGGCCTCGCAGGTCGAGCACCAGGCTCAAGTGCCCGCGGCCGCCCGTGGACGGCGCGGCGGCTTTGGCCGAGGCCGGAGCCGGGCCTGCGGCCGGCCCCAGGTCGTCGCTCGGCACCCAGAGGGAGACGCCGCCGATGTCGAGCTTGGTCTGGTCGCGCTTCAGGTCGATCTCGAGCACCGTGCCGCTCTTGCCCCAGGGCCGATAGAGGACCGTGGCCCCGACGGCGAGCGTCTCCGGCGCCGGGGCCGGGGTCTCGCCGGGCTCCGGCGCGGACAGGCGCTCACGGGCCTCGGCCAGGACCTTGAGCGCCTTCTTGCGCTCCACCCGGCCGCTACGCCACTCGCGCACGATCTCCTGGGACTGGCTTTTGAGCTGGTCCAGAAGCTCGCGCTTCCTGGCTGCGAACTCCTCGGCCAGGCTTTTGCGCCGGGTTTCCAACCGGACGCGCTCGCGGGTCAGGTCCGAAAGCTCGGATTCCCGGGCCACGGCCAGCTCGTTCAGCCGGCTCATGAGCTTGGAGGAGTCGCTGCCGTCGAGCAGGAGATACTGCTCGGCCCGGGTCAGGATCTCGGCCGGCAGGCCGTGCTCGCGGGCGACCTCCAGGGCGATGGAGGCCCCGACCTGGTCGTAGGCCAGCTTGTAGAGCGGGCGCTTGGTCTTGGGGTCGAAGATGACGCTGGCCGAGCGCACGCCCTCGTGGCTCAAACCGTAGGCTTTGAGTGCCGGGAAATGGGTGGCCACGGCGATGCGGGCGCCGCGTTCCATGAGCGAGTCGATGACCGCCTGGGCCAGGGCCGCGCCCTGGGCAGGGTCGGTGCCGGCGCCGAACTCGTCCAGGATGACCAGGGCGCGTGCGTCCACCGCCGGCCAGATGCGGGCGATGGCCCGGATCTGGGCGGTGAAGGTCGAGACCGCGTCCTCCAGGCTCTGCTCGTCGCCGAGGATGACGAAGATGTCGTGCCAGAAAGGCAGCCGGCTCTCGGGCTCGGCCGGCACGGGCAGGCCGGAGAGGGCCAGGAGCGCGGAAAGCCCCAGGGTCTTCAGGCAGACGGTCTTGCCGCCGGCGTTGCCGCCGCTCACGATCAACGTCTTTTCTCCCTCGCCGAGCAGGATGTCCTGGCCCTGGACCGCACTGCCGGACAGGGCCAGGAGCGGATGGCGGGCGTTCTTCAGGGCAAATCCACCGGCCTCGGACAGAAACAGGGGGTGGCCGTCGAAGGCCGCGGCCAGGCCGACCTTGGCCAGGAGCACGTCGAGCTCGACCAGGAAGGCGTAGGTCCCCGCCAGGGCCTGGCCCTCGTCGCGGGCGAGCCCGGTCAGGTATTCGAGGACCTTGTGCTCCTCCTCGCGTTCCTCGCGTTTCAGCTCCTGGAGGCGGTTGTTCAGGTCGACCAGGAACAGGGGCTCGAAGTAGCAGGTCTCGCCGGTCTGGGAGTAGTGGTGGATGATGCCCTTGAAGCGACCCTTGAAATTGGTCTTGAGCGGCAGGACGAAGCGGTCCGAGGAGATGGTCATGAACTCGTCCTGGAGGTAGCCGGTCAGGCCCTCCTGCTGGATGAAGTCCTTGACCTTCCTGGTGCAGGCCTGGTTGATGGAGCGCACCTGGGAGCGCACGGCCAGCAGATCGGGCGAGCTCTCGTCCTTGATCCGGCCCTCGGGATCGAGGCAGCGGCGAACGGCGGACCAGGTCTTCTCCGGCCAGGGCGCGGCCCGCAGGAGGTCCGTAAGCTCCGCGGCCGCCTGGCCCACGCCGGCAAAGGCCTCGCGCGCGGTCTTGACAAGTGAGAGCGTGGCGCGCACGGCGCAGAGGTCGTCGGCATCGAGGCAGTGGCGGGGATTCCCCAGGGCCGCGAGAAGCCCGTCCAGGGCCGGAAACTCGCCGAGGTGGAAACCCGTCTCGCGGCAGGCAGTCATGGCCTGGGAGAGGAGCTTCGCGCGGCGCTCGACCTCGCCGGGCTCCAGGGCGGGGCGCACGGCCAGGCAGGCCTGGCGGCCGGCTTCGGACACGGCGAACCGGGCCAGATGGCCCAGGACCTTGTGAAGCTCCAGCAACTGATATGTTCTGGATTCCATGAAAATCCGGCTGAGCTGGTCAGCCCGTGAGCTTTGAGCGGACCAGGGCCTGGACCGTGCCGCCGTCGACTCGGCCCTTGTGGGCCTCCATGACGGCTTTCATGACCTTGCCCATGTCCTTGGGGGTCGAGGCACCGGTCTCGGCGATGGCCTTCACGACCGCCGCCTCCAGCTCCTCGGGGCTTAGCGCCTGGGGGAGATAGTCCTTGAGGATGGCGAGTTCACGCTCTTCCTTGTCCGCCAGGTCCATGCGGCCGGCGGCGCTGAACTGCTCGATGGACTCGCGCCGCTGCTTGGCCTGCCGGCCCACGACCTCCAGCACCTCGGCCTCGGTCAGCGGACGCAGCAATTCGACCTGGCGGTTTTTGATGGCTGTCTTGAGCAGTCTCAAGACAGCCACCCGCTCAGCGTCTTTGGCCTTGTAGGCGGTGACGAATTCCTGTTCGATCCGGTCCGTGATGCTCATTAGGACATGTTCATCTTTCTGAGCTTTTTGAGCAGCCGCTTGCGCGCCGCAGCCTTCTTCTTCTTGCGCTGCACGCTGGGCTTCTCGTAGTGCTGCCGCTTCTTGAGCTCGGACAGCACGCCGGCCTTCTCGATCTGCTTCTTGAAGCGGCGCAGGGCCACATCGAAGCTGTCGCTGTCTTCGAGAACGACTCCAGGCAAAAAAATCACCTCCTCCGGGGCGCCGGGCGAGTGACCCTTGGCGCGAAAACGAAGTCTCGATAGATAAATCATTCTTCACCGAGGGGCAAGGGGAAATATGCCGGAAATGCAGGTTGACGCGCAGGATGCGAAAAGGCCCCTGTCCGGCGACAGGGGCCTTGGCTGCATGGCTCGGTGCGGGGATCGGCCTAGTGGTGGCCGCCGTGGGACTGGGGCTTGAACTTGGTCTCCCACAGGGACTTGAGGACCACGATGCCCATGCCCGTGCCGAGGGTGATCAGCACGAGGTAGAGGACACCGAAAAAGATGGCATGGTCAGGCATCCACCAAGGCAGATCCTGAGGCAGGGGGCTGTGCACGGTCTCGCCAGGAATCATCATGACAGGCGCCTCCGGTTACTTCACGGCATCCTTGAGCAGCTTGCCGGCGCGAAATTTGACCACTTTGCTGGCCGGAATCTTGATTTCCTTGCCGGTGCGGGGGTTGCGGCCGGTGCGGGCCTTGCGATCGAGCACCTCGAATGTGCCGAAGCCGGTCAGGGTCAGCTTGCCCTCGCCGACCAGGGAGGCTTCCAGGGCCTCGAGGAAGGCATTCAGGGCACGCTCGGCGTTGGCCTTGGTGATGCCGGCTTTTTCCGCAATCTTGGCAACCAGATCAGCCTTTGTCATGTCTCCTCTCCTTTTGGCTACGTATCCGGAAGCCAGCCTTCCTTCCTGCCAGCCTCCACACTCGAACCTCTTCAGCCGCTCGCAACCGGCATCGCACATGCAGCAAGAGCGCATGACGACACACATGCCGCGTCAAAACCAACGCGCGTGATACCGTGGAATCGTCGCGCCCCCCCAATCGTTCGTGGCAAGGTATAAGATTCGGCAACGCATGTCCAGCCCGCCGCCCGCGGAAAATGCGCGAAAATCGGTGTCTTACGGACCGATCGAGCCCTCCGGCCCGGCCGGAGGCGCAGCCTGCTCCACGGCCTCTGCAACGGACCGATAACATGCCGCCAATGCTTGAAATTTCCGGGGCGAAAGTTCTTCCGGCCGAGCCGTGGGCTTTATCTGCTCCGCGGCGAAGAATCGTTCTGCCACCCCTGCCGGAAACGCTTTCAAAATGTTCTGCAACTGCTTGCGGCGCCAGGTGAAACACTGCTTGATCACGGCCGCCAGATTCTGCGGGTCTGCGGCCCGCTCGGCCGCTGGCAGGGGCGTGAACGCCACCACCGCCGATTCGACCTTGGGCCGCGGCCGGAAGACCTCGGGGCCGACCCGGAAGAGCAGCTCCGGGGCGACGAAGCTCCGGACCCAGGCCGTCAGACCGCCGTAGGCTCCGCTGCCGGGCATGGCGCAGAGCCGTTCGGCCACCTCGCGTTGGATCATGAACACGGCCCGGGCGAAATACGGACAGCGGGCGACCAGCTCCCAGATGATGGGCGAGGCCACGTTGTAGGGCAGGTTGCCGATGATGCGCAGCGGCCCGGCGGAAGCGAGACTCTCCCAGGCGAAACCGAGTGCGTCGGCCACGACCACCCCGGCCCCGGGCAGCTCGGCCTTGAGTGCCGCGGCCAGGGCAGCGTCCTTCTCCAGGGCGGCCAGGCGCACTCCGGGCAGATCGGCCAGGACATGGGTCAGCGCACCCCGGCCCGGGCCGATCTCCAGCACCAGGTCGCCGGGTGCGGCTTTCAGCGCGGCCACGATCTTGCGGGCCACGTTCTTGTCCACGAGGAAGTTCTGGCCCAGGCTGCGCTTGGCCCGGACCGCCCCTGCCCCGCCCCCTCTGTCCGCGGTTGGCCTACGCTTCATGGCGCTGGTAGTCGACCGTGTCCATGGCCGGGAAGTCTTCGAGATGCCGCGAGAAGGCGGCCTGCAGGAAGGAGTCCACCCACCAGTAGATGTTGTTCTTGCGCACCGTGTCGCGCAGGCGGACCATGCGTTCGTGGCGCTGGCGCTTGTCCATGTAGTAGGCCCGGTGGATGGCCTTGGCCACGCCCTCGAAATCGTGCGGATTGACCAGGATGGCCCCGCGGCGTTGGAGCTGGGCCGCGGCGCCGGCGAACTCGGAGAGGAAGAGCACCCCGCTCTCGGTGATGTTTGCCGCGCAGTATTCCTTGGCCACCAGGTTCATGCCGTCGCGCAAGGGGGTGACCAGGGCCATGTCCGCGGCCCGGTAGTAGGCCACCAGCTCGGGCCGCGGCAAGGCGCGGTACAGGTAGTGGACGGGCACCCAGCCCGGCCGGGTGAACTGGCCGTTGATCTCGCCCACCAGGCGCTCGATGCGCACCTTCAGGTTCTGGTACTCGGGCACTTCCTCCCGGCTCGGCACGACCACCTGGATCATGGTGATCTTCTCGCTCAGGTCGGGGTAGTGCTCGAGTGCCTGGCGCATGCTCTCCAGGCGCTCGGGGATGCCCTTGGTGTAGTCCAGCCGGTCCACGCCGAGGACGATCTTGCGCCGGCCCACGGCCTCGCGCAGTTCCTCGGCCCTGGCCACCACCTCCCTGGTCGCGGCCAAGTCGTTGAAGGCATTGAAGTCGATGCTGATGGGGAAGGTGCCGGCCCTGATGTTGCGCTCCTTGTGGTTCATGGTGACCACGTTGCCCCGGCCGGTGATCTTGACCTCGGGCACCAGGGCCTGGGCGCAATCGACGAAGTTGCGCCGGTCGCGGGTGGTCTGGAATCCGACCAGGTCGTAGTCCAGGAGCGCGCGGATGATCTTGGCCCGCCAGGGCAGCTTGATGAAGATGTCCGGCGGAGGGAACGGGATGTGCAGGAAAAAACCCAGACGTCGGGTGATGCCCATGTTGCGCAGCATGAAGGCCACGTGCATGAGGTGGTAGTCGTGGACCCAGATGTAGTCGTTCTCTTTGCTGCAGCGGGCCACGGTTTCGGCGAACTTGAGGTTCACGTCGAGGTAGGAGCGCCAGTATTCCGGCCGGAAGTTGCAGCGTGATTGCAGGTCGTGAAACAGCGGCCAGACGACCTCGTTGGCAAAGCCGTAATAGTAGTTGCGGACCTCCTCCGCGGAGAGCGGCACGGCCTGAAGGTCGTAGCCCGCGGTGCGCGAGAAGGAGGCCAGCAGCGCCGGCAGGTCCACCTCGCCCTTGGCCCCGGACCAGCCGATCCACAGCCCGCCCCGGTCCCGCAGCACCGGCGCCAGGGCCGTGACCAAGCCTCCGGCGCCGGCCGTGACCGTCCACTCGCCGTTCTCCCGGGCGATGGAGACCGGCAGGCGGTTCGAAACCACCACCAGGCGTGTGTTCGCGTTGCTCGCTGGGCTCATTGGCAGTGTCCTGAACGCCGGTCATCGGCCGGCATTCATTCCTTAACCGCAATCACGCAGAAGCGCAAACCGGCTGGATTATTCCCTGGATGGCGAGGTGAAAACCCTTCCTTCGAGAGTTTTTCCACCTCTTCATCGCACGTCGAGGACCTAGAGGGTGGTTTTCTTGCGCAGCATGCGCAGCGTCCGGCGCTTGCGCCAGGCGACGATGCTCGGCTTGGCGATGAAATAGGCAGCCACGGCGCTCGGCAGTCCCAGAACGACGCCGCCGATCAGGAGAATGATAAGCCCGTTCCAGCCCACGTTGAGGTAATCCTGGAAGGACATCTCGCGGGGATGGAAGTGCACATGGAAGGGCACGAAATGTTTGCCCACCTTGAACTGCAACCAGTAAAAGAACACCCAGTTCAAGGGATTGGAGATGAAGGTGGCAATGACCGCCGGCACCTTGCTGCCGCGCAGGATGAAGGCCAGGGCCAGGGCCACGGCGCTTTGCAGCGGAATGGGCGGCAGGGCCGGCAGGAAGCCGCCGAAGACGCCGCAGGCCACGCCCATGGCGATGGTATGGGGCGGGGCCTTGGTGCGCATGACCCGCAAGTAGGCATGCTTCAGCCAACGGCGTTGGCGTTCCAGGAAACTTCTTTTGCTGACCGGCATTGCAACAGTTCCGTGATCGGAGTTTCGGGTCTGATCTCAGGCAAAGACGTCGAAGCGGGCGAACTTCATGGTCAGGCCCGCCCGGCCCTGGGTGGCCGAGCGTAGCGCGGTGGAGAAGCCGAAGAGCTGCCTGAGCGGCACCAACGCCTGCACGATCTTGATCGCTCCGCGGTCGAACATGTTCTCGATGCGGGCGAGCTTCGCACCCAGCAGCGAAACCACCTCGCCGACGAAGTCCGCGGGCGCCGAGACCTCGACCCACATGATCGGCTCGAGGAGCACCGGGCCGGCGGCGGAGAGCGTCTTCTTCAGGGCCATGGCCGCGGCCATGCGGAAACCCACGGCACTCGTCTTGTTCGGCTCGATACGCATTTCGAGCACGCGCACGCGCACGTCGACCACCGGATAGCCCTTGAGCACGCCGCTCTGCAGGCCGTCCTTGACGCCCTCCTCCACCGCGGTCACGAACTCGGCGCGGAAGGCCGAGCGGTCGAATTCGAAGACCACGTCCCGCCCCTGGTCGCGGTCGCGCGGCTCCACGGACAGGGAGACGAAGCCGTAGTGCGGCACTTCGCCGAGCTCGCGGTCGAACTCTGCCTCGCCGCGCCCGGTGCGCGACACGGTCTCCTGGTAGACCACCTGCGGCTTGCCGGCCCGGGGCTCGACCCCGTATTCGCGCTTCAGCCTGTCGAGGACCACCTCCAGGTGCAGCTCACCCATGCCGGACAGGATGCGTTGGCCGGTGTCCTGGTCCACCTCCAGGCTCAAGGTCGGGTCCTCGAGCAGGAAGAAGCCCAGGGCCTCGTCCAGCTTCTCGCCCTGCTCGGTGTTCCTGGGCTCCAGCGCGAGCGAGATGACCGGGCGGTACTCGGTGATGGACTCGAGGACGACCGGCGAGGCGGCCTCGGCCAGGGTGTCGCCGGTCCTGGCCTGCTTCAGGCCCATGACCGCGACGATGTCGCCGGCCAGGGCCAGCTCGCAGGGCTCCTTGCGGTCGGCGTGCAGGTGGAAAAGCCGGGCGACGCGCTCGGTCGCCCCCCTGGTCACGTTCAGGACGCTCGCGCCCGCGGCGAGCTGGCCGCCGTAGAGCCGGATCAGGACCATCTTGCGGCCCGACTCCATGATGACCTTGAAGCACAGGGCGGCCAGGGGCGAGCCGGGCTCGGCCCGGACGACACGTTTCTCCTTGGTGCGCGGATCCGTGCCTTGCATGGCCGGCACGTCGGCCGGGCCGGGGAGAAAGGCGCAGACGCCGTCCAGCACCGGCTGCACGCCGATGTTCTTGAGGGCCGAGCCGGCGAAGACCGGGGTCAGGCGCAAACCCAGGGTGGCCCGCCGGATCGCGGCGCGGATCTCGGCCTCAGTTGCCGCCTCGCCGGACAGGTAGCGCTCCACGAAAATGTCGTCTTCCTCGGCCAAGGTTTCCAGCAGGCGCTCGCGCCAACCGGCGACCTCGTCGGCCTCGGCGGGCGAAAGGGGCTCCTCGATCACCTCGGCGCCGGCCGAATCGGCGCTGAAGACGAGCTTGACCTGTTTCAGAAGGTCAAGGACGCCGGTCAGCTCCGGTCCCTGGCCGGCGGGCACGGTGAGCGGCAGGGGCTTGGCTCCCAGGCGCTCGGCCATGGCCGTGAGCACTGCGGCGAAATCGGCGCCGGGGCGGTCCATCTTGTTGACGAAGGCGAGCTTCGGCACGTGGTAGTGTTCGGACTGATGCCAGACCGTCTCGCTCTGGGGCTCGACCCCTGAGACGCCGCAGAACACGCCCACCGCCCCGTCCAAGACCCGAAGCGAGCGCTCGACCTCGATGGTGAAGTCCACATGCCCGGGCGTGTCGATGATGTTGATGCGGTGGTCCTTCCAGAAGCAGGTGGTGCAGGCCGAGGTGATGGTGATGCCGCGCTGCTGCTCCTCGGGCAGGTAGTCCATGGTCGCGGCGCCGTCGTGGACCTCGCCCATGCGGTGGATCTTGCGCGTGTAATAGAGGATGCGCTCGGTCAGGGTGGTCTTGCCGGCGTCGATGTGGGCGATGATGCCGATATTGCGCAAGGTGGCCAGATAGGCGGTGTCTGCGGCTTTGGGCTTGCTCACGAGGGCGCTCCGAGGATGGCCAGGGCATGGCTCAGGCAGAGGTCGCGGGGGAAATCGGGCCAGGCGAAGACGGCTTCCTGGCCCGGGGCGAGCACGACGGGGAAGCTGGACAGGGCCTCTCCGGCCAGGGCCTCGGGCACGGCGGCGAGGTCCGCGCCGCAGGCCAGGAAGGCCGGCCAGTCGCCTTGGCGGCGGCGGACGCCGCGCCTTGAGCGCTGTGCGTTGTAGGCGGTGATACGGCAGCCGGCCTGGGCGAAGGCCAAAACCCGCCAGTCCCAGGGCAGATCATTCTCGACCCAGACCGCGACCTCGCCGGAACCTTGCGGGCGCCAGAACGCCGAGCGGCATGCCGCGGGCGACTCAAGGCCGGCCGAGAGCCCGACCACCAGCCCCGGCCCGGAGGATTGCTCCAAGGCCTGGACCAGCTCGGCCAGACGGCCGGGACCCGGCAGGCCGGCCGCCGTCTCCACCCCGGCCAGCTCCAGGGCGGCCAGGAGCGACGGCGGCCAGTCCCCCTGCCCCACCCGGACGATTAAGACCTGGGGAATGCCGGCGGTTGCAAGCGGCACGAGCCCGGCCAGCAGCCGGGCCGGGGCGGCGAAAGCGCCGTCAAGGGTCACGAGCGCCCAGGGCCGGGGCGCGCGGCGCGACTCGGTCACGAAGCCCTGGCGCCGGACTTCGCGCCGGATCTCAAGTTGGCCGGAGGCTGGCGGATGCAGGACCCAGAGACGGGCCAGGCAGGTCTTCAGGGCGGCCAGCTGCCAGTCGGCCTGGGCGCCGTAGGCCGTGGCGAAATCCGCGTCGGCAAGGAGGTGGCGCGTCACCCACGGCGGAAGACCCTGCATTGGTGCGTCGTTCTCCGTCCCTTTACGCTCAGGCTGAAGGACGGCCCGGGCGGGCCGCCGGCATGGACAGCATCGTGTGCGCGGCTAGAGCCAGTCGAAGTATTGGCGCCAGCTGCCGTAGCTCTCTTGCCTGCTCTGCTCGGCCTTGGTCTTCTGGTACTCGTAATAAGACATCTCGGACATGCGGGTGGCGTACTCGGCCACCTCGGGCAGGTCCTGGAAGTTCTTGACCACGAACTGGTAGCGGTGCCAGGCCGGCCCGAACTGCTCGTTCACCCAGTAGAAGTTGGCCACGAACAGCTCGTGGTCGGCCATATGGCGCCGCGACTTGACGATGTAGTCCGCGGCCGCCGGGGCATATGGCGAATCCGGATACTGCTCGCGCAGGCTGTGGAAGTATTCCATGGCCTCGGCCACGTTGTTCTGCGGCCGGTCGATGGAGGAGAACTGGTTGAAGTTGGACAGTCCGATCTGGAAGAGGACGTAGGGTATCTGCTCGTGGCGCGGGTGCAGGGATTCGAATTCCTTGTAGGCCCCGGCCGCCGCGGCCCACTCCCCCTTCAGAAAATAGGCGTCGCCGAGCATGAGCTCGGCCTGGGTGGTGTAGGGGCTGAAGGGATAGCGGTCCTTCAGCTTGACGAAGTGCTCGGCCGCGTTGCCGTACTCCTTGTCGTGCATGGCCTGCTGGCCGGCCTCGAACAGCTCCTGGGGCGTGTCCTCGGGAGCCTCGACCAGGTAATAGTCGATGATGCCGCAGCCGGACAGGGCCGCAAGGCTGATCAGAAGCACGAAAACGCGTAGAAAACGGCTAGGCGGGTTCATAGGTCTCCAGATACCTCAAGGCGGAGGAGGCGGCGACCGCGGCGTCCCCCACGGCCGAAGCCACCTGGCGGGTGAGCTTGCCGCGGATGTCGCCGGCGGCGAAGATGCCGGGAACGGATGTCTGCATCTCCTGGTCGGTCAGCACGAAGTCCTGCGCATCGCGCTCGATCTCGATCGGCAGGAAATCGGCGCCGGGCACGAAGCCGACGAAGACGAACACGCCCTGGACATCCAGGACGCGCTCTTCGCCGGTTTTTACATTGCGCACGGAGAGTCCCGTGACCGCGTCCCTGCCCACCACGCGCTCGGCCACGGTGCTGCGCAGGACGGTCATCTTGGGGTGGATGAAGCATTTGTCCTGGTAGCACCTGGCGCCGCGGAACTCGTCGCGGCGATGGATGAGATAGAGCCTGTCCACCAGGCGCGTGAGATAGAGAGCCTCCTCCAGGGCCGCGTTGCCGCCGCCGATGACGGCCACGCTCTGGCCGCGGAAGAAGTTTCCGTCACACAGCGCGCAATAGGACACGCCCTTGCCGGTCAGCTCCACCTCGCCGGGGATGCCGAGCTTGCGGTAGCTCGAGCCGGCGCAGATCATGATCGTCTTGGTCTCGATCCACTCGCCGCCGACCAGCAGACGATGGCTGCGTCCGCCGGGGATGAGCTGGCGGACGTCGTCGTTTATGCGCGTAAAGTCCGGGGTGCGCCAGCGCTCCACGTGCGCGTTCATGAGTTCGGACAGCTCGTAGCCCAGGATCCCGTCGGGGAAGCCGGGATAGTTCTCGATGCGCTCGGTCTTGAGCATCTGGCCGCCGGGGGCCAGCTTCTCGACCAGGGCCGTGCGGACTTGCGAGCGCAAGAGATAGAGGGCGGCCGTCAGTCCTGCCGGACCGCCCCCGATGACCACCGCGTCGAACGTGGACATTTTCGCTACAGGGCCTTGGAGCTGATCATTTCCTTGATGCTGGACTTGGACACGGCACCGGTGACCTGGTCCAGGACCTCGCCGTTCTTGAACAGGATGAGCGTCGGAATGGCCCGGATGCCGTACTTGCCGGGAGTGTTCGGATTCTCGTCCACGTTCATCTTGGCGATCTTGATCTGGCCGGTGTACTCGTTGGCCAACTCGTCGATGACCGGTCCGAGCGCCCGGCAGGGGCCGCACCAGGGAGCCCAGAAATCCACCAGAACTGGCAGGTCGCACTTCAGAACCTCGGTCTCGAACGCGCTATCTGTCACCTGAATGGCCATCGTCCACTCCTTTGTCATGCTGGTGTTTGTAAGTCGTACGGCCCCGTGGACGTCGGATACGCCGTCGGAGCACCGCGGCCGGAGCCCGGATCGGCGCCGTCCATATATCATCCGATTTCCTAGTAGCCGGACAGCTTCCTGTCAAGGCGCCGCCGGCCTACCGCCGGCCTGGGGCAGGTAGTCGTCGGGCACCCGGCGTCCCCGGGGAATGGCCTCCAGGGCCAGATCATGAACCAAGCCCCGGGCCAGGAGGCGCTCGCCGGCGTAGGCGATCATGGCCGCGTTGTCCGTGCACAGCTCGGGCGGCGGCAGGTGGAGCGTAAGCCCGCGTTCGGTGGCCAGCTCGGCCACGGCCCGGCGCACGTGGCTGTTGGCCGCCACCCCGCCGGCCACGACCAGGGCCTTGATCGGCCCGACCCGCTCCAGGGCCCGGCGGGTCTTGATGACCAGCACCCGGGCCACGACCTGGTTCAGGGCGGACATGACCCGGGCCAGCCTGCGCCGCTGCCCGGGTTCGAACTCAAGGGACTCGAGGTCGGGGGCCTGTCCCGGCAGGGGCATGTGCCTGAGGCGCAGCTCCGGGTGGGCGGCCACATACGTGGCCACGGCGGTCTTCAGGCCGCTGAAGCTGAAATCGAGATTGCGGTTGTCGACGTAGGGCAGCGGAAAGAGCTCCGGGCCGGGCTCGGCCTCGGCGGCCAGGAGATCAACGAAGCGCCCGCCGGGATAGGGCAGATTGACCAGCTTGGCGGCCTTGTCCAGGGCTTCGCCCACGGCGTCGTCCAGGGTCCGGCCGAGGAGCGTGAGGTCGTTGTCGGCGCGCATATGGTAGAGATGCGTGTGGCCGCCGGAGATGAGCAGGCCCAGCGCCGGGAAGGTCAGCGGCCCGACCAGCCCGCCGGCCAGGAGATGGGCCGAGAGGTGGTTCACTCCGATGAGCGGGCGGGAAAGCGCCAGGGCCAGGCCCTTGGCGAAGTTGAGCCCGACCAGCAGGCAGCCCAGCAGCCCCGGGCCTCTGGCCACGGCCACGGCCTCGATGTCCGCCATCGATACGCCCGTGGCGGCCATGAGCTCCTCATGCAGGGCCGGCAGCAGGCGCAGGTGCTCGCGCGAGGCGATCTCCGGGACCACGCCGCCGAAGAGCGCGTGGATATCGACCTGGGAGGCCAGGCGCTCGGCGACGAGACGGCCGTGGCCCACCAGGGCCACGGCCGTCTCGTCGCAGGATGTCTCGATGCCTAGGACAGGCATGTGTAGCCGTGCTTGAGATAGATCTCGCGCACCTTCTCGACCTCGAAGGGCGAACCGATGATGAGCGGCACGCGCTGGTGGATCTCGGTGGGCTGGATGTCGAGGATGCGGTTGACGCCGTCGGTGGACAGGCCCCAGGCCTGCTCCACCAGGAAGGACAGGGGATTGGCCTCGCACATGAGCCGGAGCTTGCCCTTGGGCTTTTTGGGATCGCGCATGTCGGCCGGATAGAGAAAGATGCCGCCGTAGAGCAGCGTGCGGTGGAAATCGGCCACCAGGGAGCCGATGTAGCGCGAGGAATAGGGCCGTCCCAGCTGGTTGGCGGGGTCCTTGAAGTAGGACACGACGTCGCGGGTAGCCTCGTCCCAGTAGGTGTAGTAGCCCTCGTTGATGGAATAGATGGAGCCGCGCTCGGGGATCTTGATGTCCGGGTGCGAGAGCAAAAACTCGCCGACGCTCGGGTCCAGGGTGAAGCCGTGCAGGCCCTTGCCTGCGGAGAAGATCATCATGGTCGAGGGGCCGTAGATGAAGTAGCCCGCGGCCACCTGCTCGACGCCCGGCTGGAGGAGGTCCTCGAGGGTGGAGGCGGAGTTCGGCGGGGTCTTGCGCCGGTAGATGGAGAAGATGGTGCCGATGTTGACGTTGGCCTCGATGTTGGAGGAACCGTCCAGCGGATCGAAGATGAGCACGTAGTCCCCGCTGGGGAACTTCTCGGGAATGGGGATGGGGTCGGCGTTCTCCTCCGAGGCCATGGTGCACAGCACTCCCGAGCGCTCCATGCGGTGGATGAGGACCGAATTGGAGTATTCGTCGAGCTTCTTGACCTCCTCGCCCTGCACGTTCATCTCGCCGGTGAAGCCCAGCACGTCGACCAGGCCGGCCTTGCTGACCTCACGGGAAATGATCTTGGCCGAGAGGATGAGCTGGCTGAGTAACGAGGTGAAGCGGCCCGTGGCCATGGGATTGCGCTTCTGGTGGAGCAGCAGATGCTCGGTCACAGTGACTTGCGGCATAGACCCTCCTTTTCCACGATCCGGCAGGAACAGAGCCCTAATTATCCCCGGCAACATCGACCACGGCGTAGATCAGCTTCAGGCCTGCGAAATCGCGGGCCAGCCAGGTGAACTCCCGGCCGCCGGCCTCGCTCACCCCGTCCACCTCGTTCTCGAGGATTCCCGGCCAGTCCAGACCGAATAGCGCCTGGGCGGCCTCCTGATCCTTGCCCGACCCGATGATGGTTTTGCCGGGCACGAACACTATCAACTCTTCGGGGCGAGGACAAAGGGAAATGAGACTGCGCGGATCGAAATGGACCACGGTCAGGCCGAGCCAGGTCCGCTCCTTGAGGAAGGGGCTGGCGATGGACACCTCGGGGCCGAGCTCGGTCTCGTGCAGGTGCGCCCGCGGCCGGCGGTCGAGCCAAGCGTCGCCCTCGGCCAGGAGCGGCGCAAGCTCGATGGTCTTCATGGTCACCTCGGGCTGCCTGGACATCACCCGGCCCGAGGCCTCGACGGTCATGGCGCCGTCCACCCAGGGGAAGCGGCTGAAGAGGAGCTGGAGCCATTTCGCATCGGGGTAGTCGCCCTGGACTTCCATCAGGCGCTCGAGCTCCTCGAGATGCGCGTCCATGGGTGCAAAGAGGATCGCCAGGCGCTCGGAGTTCTCGTCGCCGATCTCGGAGGTGTCGATGCTGATCTCGGGGTCGGGGTCGATCTGCTCCCTGGTCCAGCGCCAGGAGCTTTTCATGGTCTCGCAGCCGACCAGGGCCGCCACTGACAGACACAGAAAGAGGATGAGGGCTCGGCGCATCACGTTTTCACTTGTCCTTGGATTGATTGCAGGCGATCAGGTCACACCCGCGGCTGCCGTGAGCGGCAGGCCACGGCGGCCCCTGCCGTCCAGCCCGCGCAATCTGCCACGTTTGAGCGCGCAAGGCAATCGCTCTCGTCCGCTGGAGTGAGGCTCCGCCCGGCGCGGGCAGACTCAGGCCCCGCTGCGGGCCCGGGCTCTGGCTTCCAGGCGGTCGGCCAGGGCGGAAAGGGTGGAGACCACGGCCTTGGCCCCGGGCTCGGACGACTCGTCATCCCCGGCCGGGGCTTCGGGCGCCGGCTGGCCCAGACGGGTCCGGGCCTCGGCGATGCGCCCGGCCAGCTCGCTCCTCTCGCCGGGAGCCGCAGCGCCCAAAAGCTCCTCGTAGATGTCGAGCGCCCCGGCGTAGTCCTCCTGGGAGAACAGCAGGTCGGCCATGGTCCGGGTGCGCAGACTGGCCTCCTCGCCCTCCTCGGCCTCGACCTCGGCCTCTGCGGCCAGAGCGTTCCTGATCTCGCCCGCCGGGGTGGCGGGGTTGACCGGGCGGACGGGAGGGGCGGTCGGAGGCTCGGAGCCCTTGGCCAGCGGCGCGGTCCCGGCCGGGGCCAATCCCGCGGCCAAAAGGCCGAGGAAGGTCGGGCAGCGGCCGGCGAGGTGGGCGGAGACGAAGTCGATGGCCAGGGCGCAGTCCGCGGACGCTTCCTGAACCTGGGCGGACCAGATCCGCCAGAATTCCGGATGGCCGGCGAGCATGCCGGCCACAGCCGCGGCCGCGGTCCGGGCCTCGGCCTGGCGTCCCAGGGCCGCCAGGGCGTCGATCACCGCGAGGCGGGCCTCCATGTGGTCGGGGTGGCGGCTCAGGCCCTGGCGTAGCGTGTCCGCGGCCCGCTCGGTCTGCCCGGCCTCGGCGTAGAGCTTGGCCAGGGGGTAGAAAAGCTTGGAGGTCGGATCGCCGGCGAGGATTTCCTGAAAGAGCTCGATCTTATCGTTCATGGTCGTCCCGCTTTTGGCCCGTGGCCGCTTGTCGTTCAGGCAGGATATAGAGGATTTCGTCCTCCCTCAAGGCGTTGGTCTGGCTGCGGATGACCGCCTGGAGGAAGTCGGGATCGGATTTGAGCCAGCGGATCTCCTGGGAGAGGGCGAGGATGCGCTGATCGGCCCCCTCGGCCTCTCTCTGAACCGCGACGAACTTGGCCAGCATGTCCCGGTAGGCCACCATGCCCTGGGCGCCGAAGATGAGCTTGTAGACCAGAAACAGATCGAGGATCAGGACAAGGGCCAGGAGTGTGCGGCGCAAAAAGTCTCTCACGTGCGGCCTTATTGCAGGAAACGGTTCCGGGTCCGGTCTTCGTCCACCAGGGACAGGGGCAGCTTCAGCTCGTCGAGGAAATGGGCCGTGGCTTCCTCGATGCGGGCCACGTCTTTTTCGGACAGCTCCACGGTATCGACCTTCTTCAGGAAGCGTTTGAGGGTCTCGAACTCCTGGATGACGGCCGGTCCCAGGTCCAGGCGCGCAAGCTTCGGCTCCAGGTCGAGAATGGCCTGGAGGCAGCTGGTGATGCGCGAGAGGAGCACGAGACTCAAATGCTGGTCCATGTCTTCACTGTCCTTGCCGCCCCCCGGCCGCGGCCGCGCGCCCTAGCCCGTCACCACCCGGTAGAAGTTCGCCATGTACTTGGCGCCAGAGACGACGGTCAGGATCAGGGCGGCATAAAGAAGCCACATGCCCGGCGGGACAGGATCCACGCCGAACAGTGTATAATGGAAGATGAGCGGACACAAGGCGACAATCTGCACGATGGTCTTCAGCTTGCCGAAGCTGTCGGCGGCGATGACCAGGCCCTGGTCGGCGGCAATGGCCCTGAGGCCCGTCACGGCCAGCTCGCGGCAGATGATGACGATGGCCACCCAGGCCGGCACCCAGTCGAGGTTGACCAGCATGACGAGCACCGAGCTGATGAGCAACTTGTCGGCCAGGGGATCGAGGAACTTGCCGAAGTTGGTGACGAGTTTCTGTTGCCTGGCGACCATGCCGTCGGCCAGATCGGTCAGGGCGGCCAGGATGAAGACGACCAGCGCCAGACCGCAGGTGATCCGGCCCGGGAAATAGAGCAAAACGACGATCAGCGGCACGGCCAGGATGCGCAGCAGCGTCAGCTTGTTGGCCAGATTCAGCATGTCCATCGCCGTTCCTCGCTTAGTCCCCGGGCGTGGCCGCGGCTTCCAGGCTCCGGCCGGTCTCGTCCACGATGCGCCCGGCCACGGCCCACAGGGCCGTCTTGGCCGGGGAGTCGGTGTCGAGCAGGACCACCGGCTTGCCGAGGTCGCCGGCGACCACGGTGGCCGGATCGAGCGGCACGGCGCCGAGGAAGGTCAGGCCGTAGCGCCGGGCGAGCTCCTCACCGCCGCCCTTCTTGAACAGCTCGATCTCGCCGTGGCAGTGCGGGCAGATGAGCCCGCTCATGTTCTCGACCACGCCCAGGATGTTGGCCTGGGCGTACTGCAGGAAGTTGACCGCCTTGCGCACGTCGGCCAGCGAAACCTCCTGGGGCGTGGTGACGATGACGCAGAGCGCGTCGGGAATGGTCTTCAGGATGGTCATGTGCTCGTCGCCGGTGCCTGGCGGAGAGTCGATGACCAGGAAGTCGAGCTCGCCCCAGTCCACGTCGGAGATGAACTGGCGGATGGCCGTGGTCTTCATCGGCCCGCGCCAGAGCACGGCCTGGTCCGGGTCTTTGAGCAGGGATTCCATGGAGACCACGTGCAGGTTGTCCAGGTAGGCCTTGGGGGTGATGAGGTTGCCGCGTTTGACCTCCAGCAGGCCCTTCAAACCCATGAGTCCGGGCACGCTCGGGCCGTGGATGTCCACGTCCATGAGCCCGACCCGGAAGCCCTTGGCGGCAAGGGCGGCGGCGATGTTCACGGCCACCGAGCTCTTGCCCACCCCGCCCTTGCCGCTCATGACGAAGAGCTTGTAGCGGATCTTGGCCAGGGTGTTCTTGATCAATTGGTCCTGGATGGTCTGGGAGCAGCCCTCCCCGGGGCCGGCCGGCCGCTTGGAGGAGCAGCTCTTGCACGCGTCGTCGCTCATGTTCGGCTATCCTTGGTGCGTATTTCGGGAAACGGCTTTCCTTACGTGCTGCAGGCGCTCAAGGCAAGCCCTCGTGGCTCTGGGCTTAAGGACCCTGGACCAGCTATAGCCCATCTCGCCCTCTCCTGCCAGCCTCAGGTCCGTTTTCTTCCGGCCGCGGCCTCGATGAGCAGCACGGCCACGGCCCCGGCGAGCATGAATCCCACGGCCAGAAAGAAGGTGCCGTCCAGGGCCGCAGGCAGAATGTTGACCGCATCCTCGACCGGGCCGGCGGCCGAGGGCAGGGTCACGACCTCTTTCCAGGGCCAGATGCGACGCATGGCACCGATCATGAAGCCGGCCAGCACGGCCAGTGTCCGGGCGTGGTGTCGGACGAGGAGATAGCCGAGCAGGCGCGAGAAGCCGGTGATGCCCACCAGGCAGCCGGCGGCGAAGACCAGGAGCACCTGGAAGGAATCAGGGGCCAGGGGGCTGCGCAGGGCGCCGGTGACATACTCGTACTTGCCGAGGATGAGCAGGAGGAAGGCCCCGCTGATGCCCGGCAGGATCATGGCGCAGATGGCCACCATTCCGCACAGGAACAGAAACCACATGGTTTCCGGGGTGCGCATGGGGATGAGCCCGACGACGACGTAGCTGACGGCGACGCCCGCGACCAGGAGAAGGAGGTTCGGCGCATCGAGCGGCCGGACCCAGCGGACCACGACCACGATGGAGGCTGCGATGAGGCCGAAGAAGAGCGACCAGACCGGCAGCGGATGGTGGGCCAGGAGGTAATGCATGAGCCGGGCCATGGACAGGAGCGCAAGCCCGATGCCGCACAGCAGAGGTAGAAGGAAGCGCAGGTGCACCCCGGCCAGGGCCGCGGCCAGGTCCAGGCGGGCCAGGCGGCAGACGAAGGCCAGGTCGAAGGAGCGGATGGCCGCGACCAGCTGCTCGTAGATGCCGGTGATGAAGGCCATGGTTCCGCCGGAAACCCCGGGAATGATGTCGGCCACGCCCATGAGGAAGCCCTTGAGGGCCAGGGTCAGGGCCTCGCGCCAGGTGGCCGGGCCGGGCGAAGCCATGAAGGCGCCGGTCAGGGGGCGGCGGGGCCGGGCGGTGTCGGTCATGACTTGGCTCTACCAGCCGTGGGTTCCGACCAGATCGACGAACATGACCCCGCCGTGGTCCTTGCGCACGTATTTGCCGTCGCGCCTGTCCACGCTGAAGAGCGTCTGGCTGCGGTGCGAGGCGCCCACGGGGATGACCAGGCGCCCCGGATCGGCGAGCTGGGCGATGAGGGGCTTGGGGATGTCCGGGCCGCCGGCGGTGACGATGATGCGCGCAAACGGCGCCTCCTCCGGCCAGCCCAGGGTGCCGTCGTCGAGCTTCAGCTTCACCGAGAAGTAGCGCAGCCTGGTCAGCAGGGCACGGGTGGCCAGGTGCAGCTCGCGGATGCGCTCCACGCTGTAGACCTCGGCGCCCATCTCGGCCAGGACGGCGGCCTGATAGCCCGAGCCTGTGCCGATCTCGAGCACCTTCATGCCCGGGGAGATCTCCAGGATCTCGGTCATCAGGGCCACGATGTAGGGCTGGGATATGGTCTGCCCGAAGCCGATGGGCAGCGGGCGGTCGTCGTAGGCCTGCTCGGCCATGGCCTCCTGGACGAAGAGGTGCCGGGGCACGGCACGCATGGCGCGCAGGACCTCCGGGTCCGCCACTCCCCTGCCCTCGATCTGGTCCCGGACCATACGTTCGCGCTTGCGCTTGGGATCGATCATCGCCAGCCTTTCAGTTTCCGCCCGCTCCTGGCCGGAGCGCTGGCCATGGAGAGCAGATTTTCCGGGCAGAGTCAACAACCGGGCGTGATATCGGCTCGATCCGCCTTGACAGAGATACGGCCCGGCGGGAATAACAATGGTGTGGTCGAGACGCCACAACGGAGGGTTCACCATGCTCAAGGTCAAGGACCTCATGACCCGCGACGTCATCACCCTGGCCCCGTCGGCAACCCTGCTCGATGCCCGCAATCTGATGGAGGAACATCGCATCCGGCACATCCCGGTGATCGGCCCGGACATGCGCTTCATCGGCCTCGTCACCCAGCGCGACATCCTCAGCCTGACCATCTCGAGCCTGGCCGGGGTGGACGAGAGTACCCAGCGGGAGATCGACGCCGGCATACCGCTCGGCGAGATCCTGCGGATCGAGGTCGAGGTCGCCGATCCGGACGATTCCGTGCGCGAGGCCGCGGACCGGCTCCTGCGCAAGAAGCTTGGCTGCCTGCCGGTAATCCGTGACGGCGTGCTCCAGGGCATCCTGACCGAGGCCGACTTTCTCAAGCTGACCATCGGCCTCATGGACGAGATGGCCAAGGGACGTGGTGCGGTCAAGATGACCGGCAACGCCTAGAAGGTGCCGCTCAGGCCCTCGTTGCCGGTCAGCCGGGCCATCTCGCGCAGGATGCGCAGGGACTCCTCGGCCTCCTCGGGGTCCAGCTTGCGCAGGGCAAACCCGGCGTGGATGATGATGTAGTCGCCGAGCCCGGGCTGGGGCTCGACCAACAGGAGCGAGGCTTTGATGAAGGTCTCGCCCTCGCCCACCCGGCAGGTGGCGATGCCGTTTTCCACGGCCTCGATCTTGGCCGGAATGGCCAGGCACATAGTTCTTCTCCTACTCTTCGGCTAAAGCCGGCTTGACTGAGTAGCTGCCGCCGGCCGCGGCCACTTCGGCCAGCACCGCGGCCATCATCTCCGGCAGGCGCTCGGCGAGGACCTCGGACATTTCAACGCCCGAGGACTGAAAATCGTAGGGCTCGATGCCGACGATGACCGCCTCGGGGCGGTTGCCGAGAATCTCGCAGTAGATGAGCGTATCCACCAGATCGGTCTGGTGCATCGAATTCTTGAAGGCCAGACTCTTTCGCAGATCGTCGCCGGTCAGGCGATAGAGGCTGCCGGCCTCGCCGTCGCCGAGCACTGCGTCGACCACGATGAGCAGGTCCGAGTCCATGATCGGCTCCATGAGGCGCATGCCCAGGTTGCCGCCGTCCATGAGCCGGACGTTGTCCGAGAAGTCGTAGCTCTTCTCCAGCTCGTTGACCGTGTGGACACCGACCCCCTCGTCGGTGAAGAGGATGTTGCCCACGCCCAGAACCAGAATGCGCTTGGCGCTTTCGTCCATGCCTCATCCTTGTCGTTGAAAAAAACAGGAACCCGGCCCGGGCCGGGTTCCTGTGTGCTAACCATTCAGGCGTTCTTGTCCACTAGAGGATGCGGAACTTGTGGACCTCGTTGGAGGTGGAGTCGATGACGTGCACGCCGCAGGCGATGCACGGATCGAAGGAGTGCACGGTGCGCAGGATCTCGACCGGCCGTTTGGGATCGGCGATGGGCGAGCCGATGAGGGCTTCCTCGATGGGCGAGATCTGGTTCATGGCGTCGCGCGGGCAGAGGTTCCAGGTGGAGGGCACGACGAGCTGGAAGTTCTCGATCTTGCCGCCCTTGATGTTGATCCAGTGCGACAGGGCGCCGCGTGGCACGTCGGCGAAACCGACGCCCATGGCCTCGTCGGGCATCTTCCAGTCCTGGTAGATCTTGGTCTTGCCGGCCTTGACGTTGGCGTCGAGCTGGTTGATCCAGGCTTCCATCTTGTTGGCGATGACCAACGTCTCGATGCCGCGGGCCGCGGTCCGGCCCAGGGTGGAGAACAGGGCCGTGGCGCCGACTCCCAGGTGCTTCAGGACCATGTCCACGGCGGCCTTGAACTCCGGCACGCCCTTGGCGTAGGCCACCAGGCAGTGGGCCAGCGGGCCGACTTCCATGGCCTTGTCGTCGTAGCGCGGGGCCTTGAACCAGGAGTACTTGCCCGAGTTGTCGTCGAGCTTCGTGTACATGGGCTCGGTCTTGCCCTTGTACGGATGCAGAGCCTCGTCGCCCTTGTACCAGCTGTGGGCCACGTGCTCCTTGATCAGGTCCGGGTTGAAGGCCTGGGGCTTGGCCAGGTCGCGGTTGAAGATGACGCCGGCCGGGAGGAAGCGGCTGTTCAGGTCATACTCGTCGGTCGGGAACTCGCCGAAGGTCATGAAGTTGGTGCAGCCGCCGATGGCCGCCCAGTCCTTGTAGTAGCCGGCCACGGCCAGAAGGTCGGGAATGTAGACTTCCTCGATGAACTTCTTGGTCTCGCGGTAGAGGTCGGTGAACTCCTTGATACGCTCGGGCCGGAGCGCGTCGTAGCAGGTCACGCCGCCGACCACGGTGAACTGCGTGTGCGGGTTCTTGCCGCCGAACACGGCCATGCCCCGGGCGGCCTTGACCTGCAGGCGCAGGGCCTCGAGGTAGTGGGCGGTGGCGATGAGGTTGACCTCGGGCGGCAGGTAGTAGGCCGGGTGGCCGCCGAGGAAGTAGGCGTTGGTGAAAATGCCGAGCTGGCCGGAATCCACGAAGGCTTTCAGCTTGTCCTGGACAGCCTTCAGGTCGGCCGGGGTGGTCTTGCGGTTGGGCGAGATGTCGTTGGCGATCTTGGCGGCCTTGGCCGGATCGGCGGCCAGGGCCGAGGTCACGTCGACCCAGTCCAGCGCATGCAGGTGATAGAAATGCACGATGTGGTCGTGCAGGAACTGCTGGGCGAGAACCAGGTTGCGCAGCAGGGTGGCGTTCTCGGGAATCTTGACCTTGACGGCGTTGTCCACGCAGCGGACCGAGGCGATGGCGTGCACGTTGGTGCAGACGCCGCAGGAGCGCTGGGTGAAGTGCTGGGCGTCGCGGGGGTCGCGGCCCTTGAGGATGATCTCGAGACCGCGGAAGAGCTGGGCGCTGGTCCAGGCGTTCTTGATATAGCCCTTCTCGACTTCGACCATGACGCGGTAATGACCTTCGATTCTGGTGATGGGATCGACGACGACCGGACCCGAGAAGTCCTTCATGGCAGGGGTGGCCATGACTCCCGCAGCCTTGGGCTTACAACCGGACATATGGCATCTCCTCTTGTCTTCTTGATGTCTTTCTTCCGATGGTTCCTCTAACCGCTGCCGGGCCTACATGGCCTCGTAGAAGGGCGAGTACTCGTCCCAGAAGTTGGGTTCGCTGCAGGCGATGCAAGGGTGACCAGCCTGGACGGGCCAGTTGGTCTGGTTGAAAAGCACGGTCGGGCAGTTGTTGTAGGTGTAGGGGCCCTTGCAGCCGAGCTGGTAGAGACACCAGCCGTTCTTGGCCTCTTCGGAATCGAAGGAGGGAGCGTACTTGTCCTCGTTGAAGAACTTGAGGCGCGGGCACTTGTCGTGCACGGTCTCGCCGTAGAACATGACCGGACGCATCTTGTCGTCGAGCTCGGGCATGCCCTTGGTCAGGAGATGGACCACGGTGCCGATGAAGTTGATCGGGTTGGGCGGGCAGCCGGCGATGTTGATGGCCTTGACGCCCAGATCCTTCAGCGCGTCGTTGACGCCCATGGCCTTGGTCGGGTTGGGCTTGGCCGCCTGCACGCCGCCGTAGGTCGCGCAGGCGCCGATGGCGATGACCGCCTGGGCCTTGGGCGCGATCTCGGAGCAGATCTGGAGCATGGTCTTTCCGGCGATCTTGCCGTACAGGCCGTTGTCGGCGGTGGGGATGGCGCCCTCGATGACGCAGATGAAGCCCTTGGGGTCGTTCACGGCCTTGTGCAGGGCTTCCTCGGCGGCCTCGCCAGCGGCGGCCATAAGGGTTTCGTGATAGTCCAGCGAAAGGACGTCGAGCACCAAGGTGTCGATAAAGGGTTGCACGGTACGCAGCACGGCCTCGGAGCAGCCGGTGCACTCGGCATTGTGCAGGTAGACCACCGATGGACGCCGTTTGTCGGCCATGGCTGCGGCAACCTTGGGCGCGAACGCCGGGCCCATGCCCATGGCCGCGGAAACAGCCAGACAGAATTTGATGAAATCGCGCCGCGAGATCCCGTTCAGGGCAAGCCGTTCCTCAACTCCCTTCATACCAGGGCCTTCGAAGAACTTCATACAACACCTCCATGGGTCTTTAGGGGTCTGTTCGGATTCGCCGCTCCACTGGACGTGTATAAACGATCGGCGCTACGGTTCGCCGCCGTTGCGCTCGATAAAGCCATGGATCCTGGGCAACAAAAACGGGTCTTGCGTCGCAAGTCAAGAAACCCGGCGGACCGGACGTCCGCCGTCTTCCATGAGAAAGAACCAACAACGAGATCGAAGTGTGCCCCGTGAAATGAAATGCTTGAATGTGCTTAATCCCATACGATCGTTTTCGTCAACATGATTTCACCGAAAGGCCACGAAAACCCCGTCTTCCAGCCTCTCGGCGACTTCGTAACATCATTTGTTATCGTTTTAAAAATTAGTAACACTATCGGCAGAAAGTACGCTCGTAAGTGTGACCTGGCGGCGACGTATTACTCGAGATCCGCCTTCTCTCGCTCTTGAATTTCAGGGACGATGGGGTATACTCGGAGGCGAACGCAAGGGCCTGTCCCCACCCATATGCCCGATTCCCGCAACGATTCAATCCCAAGGATGTTTCATGAAAGCAGCCGGTAGCGTCATCACGCGGCTCGTCGCCGCTTTGGTCGTGCTGGGCCTCGCCGGCCTGGCCTTTCTGCTCTTCCGGGACATGACCCCGCCGGTGGTCAGCCTGACCCCGGCTGCCGGTCCGGTCTCGCAGGCGACAGAATTCAGCCTGAAAATCGAGGACCAGGGCTCGGGGCTCCGGCACCTGGCCATCGCCGCGGTGCAGAACGGCAAAACCACTCCCCTGGCCAGCCTCGACCTCGCCGGCGAACGGGAGCTGACCAAGCCCTTCACCCTGCCCGAGAAGACCCTGTCCGAAGGCCCCTTCACCCTCGAGATCGCGGCCACAGACGCCTCCTTTTCCAACTTCTTCCAGGGTCGGACCGCCGAGATTTCCGCCCAGTTCACCCTGGACAGCCGGGCGCCGATCCTGCAGGTGGAGAGCCTGGCCCACAACCTGAACCAGGGCGGCGCGGGCCTCACCGTCTTTTCCGCGAACGAGGACCTGGGGCGCTCCGGGGTCAAGGTCGGCGACCTGTTCTTCACCGGATACCGGCTGCCCGACGGACGCTACGCCTGCTTCTTCGCCTTCCCCTACTACCTGCCCAAGGACGAGTTCAAGCCCGTGCTCTACGCCCAGGACGTGGCCGGCAACATCCGCAGCCGCGAGCTGCCCTACCACCCCACGGCCAAGAATTTCCGCCAGGACCGTATCACCATCAGCGACAGCTTCCTGAACGACAAGATGCCCCAGTTCGAGAAGGACTACCCCGGCGAAACCAACCTGAACATCTTCCTCAAGGTCAACCGCGAGATGCGCCAGCGCGACGCCTCCGAGCTCGGCCGGCTGGCCGCGGCCTCCGCGCCCGAGATGCTCTGGGACGGCCGGGCCTTCCTGCGCATGAAGAACGCCGCGCCCAAGGCCGGCTTCGGCGACGAGCGCGACTACTACTACAACGGCGAGAAGATCGACCACCAGACCCACCTGGGCGTGGACCTGGCCTCGCTCCAGAACGCGCCCGTGGAGGCCTCCAACTCCGGCAAGGTGGTGCGCACGGGCTTCTACGGCATCTACGGCAACTCCATCGTCATCGACCACGGCCTGGGCCTGCAGACCCTCTACTCCCACCTCTCGGAGATCGGCGTGGAACCCGGCCAGATGGTCCAGAAGGGCGAGGTCATCGGCAAGACCGGAGCCACGGGCATGGCCGGTGGCGACCACCTGCACTTCGGCGTGCTCGTCGGCGGACTGCCGGTCAGCCCCATCGAATGGTGGGATCAGCACTGGATCGAGGACAACGTGACCAGCAAGCTCAAGGGCACTCCGCCCGAGACCCCGGCCCCGGCCGAGCCCGCCCCCGCCCCCCCGGCGGCCGGCAAGAAAGCCCCTGCGGCCAAGAAGAAGTAGCGCGTGCACGACATCGCCCGGTTCATCGCCGGCTTCAAGCGCTTCCAGCAGAGCTATTTCTGCGACGAGCAGCAGCTCTTCGAACAGCTGAAAACCGGACAACAGCCGCGGGTGCTGGTCATCGCCTGCTCCGATTCGCGGGTCGATCCGGCCATCCTGACCGACTGCGCCCCGGGCGACCTGTTCGTGGTCCGCAACATCGCCAACCTCGTGCCGCCCTACGAGCCCGACGCCACCACCCACCACGGCGTGAGCGCGGCCCTGGAATACGCCGTCAAGCACCTCGAGGTGGAGCACGTCATCGTCATGGGCCACGGTGGCTGCGGCGGCATCCACGCCCTGCTCCACCCCGGCCGGGCCGAACAGGGCAGCGAGTTCATCGGCCCCTGGGTGGACATCGCCGCGCGCGCCCGGGAGCAGGTCTATCGGGCCATGCCCGAGGCCGACGAGACCACCCGGCAGCAGGCCTGCGAGGAGGCGGCCATCCTCGTCTCGCTGGAGAACCTGCTGAGCTTCCCCTGGCTGAAGGCCGCGGTTGACGACGGACGCCTCGCCCTGCACGGCTGGTACTTCGACCTGAAACGCGGCGCGCTCTTAAGCTACCTGCCGCAGACCGGCAGCTTCGAGCCGCTGGTCCCGCGCTGCCGCTGAGGCGGGGGAAGAATAAGGCGCCGGTGAAGGAGAGAAAGTGACCGGGCCGGCCGAGGGGCCCGCGAAAGCCGGGTGGCAACGGCCGGCGCGATGATTCGGTCAAACGGGCGGGCATCCGACCCGCACCTGCCCGTCCCCACTTCATGGGCTCTTCGATTTGCGACACATTGACGGGCGTGACTCGCGCGACCTGGTCCCAATGGACGTTCCGGCGATCCTGCATGGCCCTCCAAGATGAAGAAGAGAAAGGCGGCCGGTGAGGAGGAGAAGAACGAGGTGTCACGGCCGCGCGTCCTGAGCAGGCAGCCCTGTTGTGTGGTCATGGGACCCGCTCCCGCCCGCAATCGGCACGCCAGGCCATGCAGTGGCATGGTGGAGCACCCGGCCGTCCCTTTCCCTTCCTTCATGGCCTTCTTCGCTTTTCGATGCAAGAAGCCCCCGGACCGTGACGGTCCGGGGGCTTTGTCAGTCTTCCCTTTCGAGGCGTCTTCTTCCCCGATGCCTACCAGTCCTTCTTGCGCTGCTCCTCGAGGGCCGCGGCCTGCTCCTCGTATGAGGCGAAGCCGGCCTGGTGCAGGGCGTCGGACACGGTCTGCTCCCAGTTCCAGTTGGCGTAGATCACGGGCTTGTGGAAGGTGGCCCGGAAGTGGTTGACCTCCTGGGCGTAGAAGGCCTCCTTGGGCGTGTCGAGGTTCTGGCGCAGCTGGTCGTTCAGGCGCACCAGCTCACCCTCGTACCATTCGCTCAAGTCCTCGTTCGAGCTGTATTTCTTCAGGATATGGCCGTAGCTGTTGGATTCGATGGCCTTGTGCAGGCGGTCGAGATGCTGCTTCTTGAGCCAGGCGCCGAGCCCGGAAACCGGGATGTTCCCGGCTTCGACCTCGGCCATGTCGTACTTGGTCTTGCGGTAGGTGTCGGGCACCACCGAGGCCGAGACGATGCCGGCGATGCACACCAGGCCCCGCAGGATGAGCGAGTTGGACACGCCCTGGCCGCAGAAGCCGACCTTCTTGCCGAACTTCTGGCCGGTGAAGATGGTCACCAATATGGCCCAGACCACGGCCGGGTCCTCTTCGTCGTAGATGTGGCGCAGGCTTGCGTTGTCGCGGTCGGTAGCCAGGACCATCTGGGTCATGTCGTTGGAGCCGATGGAGAAGCCGTCGACCTCCTTTAAGAACTCCTTGGCCAGGATGGCGTTGGCCGGAATCTCGGACATGAGGATGACCTTCAGGCCGTCCACGCCGGATTTGAGCTTGTGGACCTGCTCCAGGTAGCGCTTCATGGAGCGGGCCTCCTCCAGGGTGCGCACAAAGGGCAGCATGATCTGGAGATTCTTGCCGCCGAAAATGCCCCGGGCCAGCTTGAAGGACTCGAGCTCCCAGTCGTGGATGTTGCGCGACACGCCGCGGTAGCCGAGCATGGGGTTGTCCTCGTGGGCTTCGAACAGGCCGCCGCCCATGAGGTTGCGGTACTCGTTGGTCTTGAAGTCAGTGGTCCGGTAGACGATGGGCTTGCCGTAGAAGGCCATGGCAAACAGCCCCAGGTTCTGGGAGAGGAGCTGGATGTAGTATTCGCGGCCGGTGCGGAAGCCCTTGGAGATGATCAGCTTCTTGATCCGCTCGGAGAGCGTGCGGACCTCCTCCATGGCGCCGGCCAGGCCGATCTTGATGGCCACGTCCTTGCGCAGCTCGGCGATGTCGGCGATGGTTTCCTGGATGATGGACTCGTCCTTGATGCGCTCGATGATGTCGGCCACGTGGGCGCGCATGCGCTCGCGCTCGTTGCGGGACTCGCGGTCCTCGGGCGGATTGGCGTCCAGGAGATCGACGTAGCCCAGGACCACGGCCACGTGGTCGGCCAGGTCCACCGAGGTCTTCAGGATGTCCAGGCGCTCGGTGGCCATCTGCACGTGGTGGTCGAGCTTCTTGTCCAGCTCGCGCAGCTGGCGCTGCACGGCCAGGACCTCGTCGGTGCCGCGGGCGGCCTCGTTCTCGGCCAGGTCGTCCATCTCCCTGAGAAGCCCGGTGATGACCCCGACGTAGTTGCGCAGCTTCAGGTTGAAGGTGATGATGCCGGCGTGGAGCTGCTCTTTGAGGACCTTGGTCAGCTTGGCGTCGAGCTCCTTCAGCTTGCGGTCCACGATGTGCTGCAGCGTGCCCTTGTCGTAGGCGTCCAGGGCCTGGGGATGCACGCCGATGTTGCCGAGCATGAACTCGGCCCGCAGCAGGCCCACCTCGAAGTCCGGGACCTCGCGCAGCCGCGAGAGGAACATGGCCTGGCCCACGTCGGCCAGGATCAGGCCGACCTTGGTCCGGGTGGGAGGCAGCTTGGAGACGTCCAGCTCGCCGCCGACCTCGACCAGCGGCATGCGGCCGCGGTAGGCCTTGCCCCGCGAGCCGTCAACGGTGACGTCCATGCCGTCCAGGGAGCGCAGCATCTCCAGGCGCTGGATGCCGATGACCGCGGGGATGCCGAGCTCGCGGGAGGTGATGGCCGCGTGGCTGGTGTCGCCGCCGACGTCGGCCAGGATGGCCGCGGCGATGCGCATGCCCGGGACCATGTCCGGGTCGGTGCGGTCGGCGGCCAGGATGTCGCCCTTGTTGATCTTGTTGAGCTCCAGCGCCGAGCGCAGGAAGCGGACCTTGCCCGCGCCCGCGCCGCGCGAGGCGCCGTTGCCCTCGAGGATGGGCTCGGCCCGGGCCAGCGCCTTGGGGTCGACCTCGCGGCGGCGCATGAAGATGGTGTGCGGATGAAGCTCGAAATCCTCGTTCCAGCGCGTCTCCGGGCGGGCCTGGACGAACCACAGGCGCGAGGAGGCGTCGATGCAGAACTCGGTGTCCATGATCATGCCGCCATAGGCCTTGCTGATGTGGCGCACGCCCTTGGCCACGTCCTCGGCCTGGGCCAGGGACAAGGACCAGCGGTAGGCCTCCTCCTCGGGGACCTTGACCAGCTTGGTGCCGCCCCGCTCGTCGTAGACGAACTGCTTGTCCTTGTAGCCCATGAAGCGGATGACGACCTCGCCGCCGTCCTCGCGTTGGAAGACGTAGAACTTGTCCGGAGTGACCATGCCGCCGACCACGGCCTCGCCGAGGCCGTAGCTCGCGTCGATGGAGACCAGCTCCTTGCGCTTGGTGCCGCGGCAGCCGGTGGCCGTGTCCGCGGAAAAGGCCGTGCCGGAGATGACCGGACGGATCATGCGCATGACGCAAACCGAGAGCGAGGTGTTCTCGATGGCCCATTCGCGCTTGGCCCTGTCGGCGATCGAGTCGTCGCCCGAGGACTCGGCCTTGGCCACCGCGTCGAGGATGGCCTCGCGGCGGTAGGTCATGGAGCGCAGGTTGTAGGCCGAGGAGCAGTCCCAGAGGTAGGCCTCGACCGCGTTCTCCTCGCCGACGATGTTCAGGTAGGTGTCCTGCAGTCCGGCGAAGGCTTTTTTCCGCGAGTCCTCGCCGGCGGCCGAGGAGCGCACGGCCACGGGCTCGTCGGGCAGTCCGGCCTCCTTGCAGATCTCGTGGTAGGCCTGGCGCACGGCCTCGGCCACATCCGCCGGCATGTCCACGGACAGGATGGCGGCCTGGACGATGACCGAGCGCTTGCGCAGCTGGTCGATGCCCTCGGGCGAGGTGGCAAAGCCCTCGACCACGTTGTTGACGAAGGTCCGCAGGCGGATGGACGTGCCGGTCTTTTCCTCGGCCCTGATCTTCTTGGCCGTGGCCCGGACCATCTTCTTCAGGTATTCCGGGTCCTTGTTGATCTCGGCGTCGTTCCAGTCGATGCGCTGGTACTCGGCGTCCACCGTGGAGCGCACCAATTGGGCGTTGACCCTGGTCTCATCCAGGACCTTGTGGAAGGCGAGAGAGGATATGGCCCGGAACTGCGGCGCCCGGATGCCCGCCACCTGGCTGATGATGGCCGTATTGTAGTTCTTGCCGCCGACCAGCAGCTCGGCATCTTCGCCGATGGCCACGATGTCCGCGCCGGTCAGGACCAGCTTCTTCTTCAGCTCCTCGACGTTGGCCGCGGATGCGGCGGGCTTGACGGGCTTGTCCGGCTTGGCCTCGGAGGTCTCTTTGGCTTTGGCCATTGGCATCTCCTTACGTAAGGTTCACGGAAGCGGCGGCGCCTCGCCGGGCCGCACCCGATCTGGCAATCGTGAGGGCGCCCGGCGGGCCGGCATCAGGCCGGCTCCCCTGGGTGGACGGGAAACAAAACGTCGGAGCGGTCGGCAGCGCGTTCTTAAGGCAATACCGATCGTCCTGTCCATAGCCTTAGTGGACATAGGCCGTCAATTGCCGTCAGTTGCCTCGGGCTCCATCAGGTTCTGGCTGCAGAAGGGGCAGAACTTGTACTCGTCCCTGGTCACCGGATGACGGCAGGCCGAGCACAGCCGCGGCACCGGGCCGAGCTCGACGAGCAGCTCGCCCTCCTTGACCGGGACCATGCGCTTGTCCTGGCGGTAGTCGGCGTCCTTGAGGACGCGCACGACCATGCCGTCCCTGGGGGCGAGCACGGCCTTCTCCTGCTTCATGATCGAGATGTTGAAGAGCTCCTCGCCCCTCTTGACGAAGTCGCCGGGCTGGACGTGGACCACCCAGAGGTCGCCGTTACTCGGCGCGGCCACGTGCCACTCGTTGTTCCTGTCGGCCAGCTCGATCGACTGTCCGGCCTCGGCCTTGGCCTCGGCGACCTTGATCTGGTGGCTCGTTATCTCGGCGTCGAGCACGTAGCGGACCACGGACATGCCGCCTTCGTCGGGGCGGGTGATGTGCAGGATGGTCATGATGTGCGGCTTGCCCTTGGAGTCGGAGAAGGTGATCTCCCGGCCGACCTCCAGGCCCTCGAACCAGACGTCCAGGGGGACGTTGTTGGCGTCGCCGAAAGTCTGGCGCTGCTCGATGGTTTTGAGCGCGTCCCCGGGATGGTTCAGGTACATGACGAACTCTTCCTCGGAAGGATGGCGCTTCAGCCGCGTGCGCAGGGCCTTGAACTCCTCGGCCAGGTCCACGTCCGCAAGGTCGTCAAGGGGCGAATGCGTGGTGCGCTCGGCCACGGCCCGGCGCCAGTCGGAGCCAAACGCGCTCTGGTAGACCCAGTCCGGCGGGAAGCCCAGGGGCAGTTTGCCGTAGCGGCCGAGCAGCAGCTGGCGGAAGGCGTCGTTGGAGTCCTGGTAGAGGCGCAGGCGATCCTCGCGCTCGGCCGGGGTCAGCTTGTCATCGGTCACCGAGGCCACGGTCTCCAGTACCTCGAGCAGGTGGCGCACCTCGCGCTCCCCGCCGCGCTTGAATGCCCCGGTCACGGCCAGGAAGGCGGTGTTCCAGGTGATCTGCGAGCCGGGGGTGACGTCGTGGTAGCGCACGATCTTGCGCGTGCCGGCCAGGAACTGGAGCATGTAGGGCAGCAAGTGGATGTAGCCCTGCTTCAAGGCCCCTTCCTGCGAGGAGGAGGTCGCGCCGCCGGGCATGCCGTGCTCGACCACGTCGTAGTCGATGCCCCGGAAATAGGGGGCGGTGTAGCGGTCGTAGAAGGGCATGATCTGCTTCAGAAGGAAGTTGCAGTCGCGGATGACCTTCTTGTTCAGGACGTTGCTCAGCCCGAACTCCTGCTCCACGTAGGCCGCAGTGGACAAGACCTCACCCTGGCCGTACCAGCGCACGCTCGCACCGATGGCCACGTCGAGGATGTGAGCCCCGGCCTGGGCCGCGGCGCCGACCGCGGGCACGAACAGCCCGTCGGTGTAGTGCCGGTGGTAGTCGAGCACCAGCTCCGGATACTTCTTACGCAACGTGGTGACCAACTCCCGGACGAAGTGCGGCGGGCAGACGCCGCCCATGTCCTTCAGGGCCAGGATGATCACGCGCTGGATCTTCTTCTTGGACAGCCCCGCGGCCTCGGCGCTCATGGTGATGAGGTTGTCGGCCACCCCGAGGTAATGGGGCACGTCGAAGCCTTTGGCCCAGGACAGGCTGATGGCCGGCTGCCAGATGTTGCCCTTGTTGTTTTCGGACAGGGCGACCTCGGCAAAGGGCTTCATGTTCTCGACGTGGTTCAGGAAGTCGAAGCAGCGGATGACGTCGTACTCCTCGCAGACCTTCTCCGCCGTCTTGCGCATGATGTTGATCGGCTGGGGCTTGTAGCCGAGCACGTTGGTCGAGCGGATGAGCAGCTGCTTCATGGTCTTGGGCGCGAACTGGTTCCACTCGTGGGCTTCGCTGAAGGGATAGGTCATGTTGGCCAGCATGGCCACGTGGAAGTGCGCGCCGCCGCCGTTCTCCAGGGAGAAGAAGCGGCAGGAGTCGAGATACGGCCCGATCAGCCGGTCCTCGGCCAGGCGGAAGCGGTTGCCGGAGTTGGACTGGGTGATGTCGCGGGTGGTGGTGTCCACGAAATGGATGACGCCCTTCTCCCGGGTCTCGCGGACCATGTCCAGGACGGCCCGGCGGTCGCCGCGCGGATAGGGAATGTCGTGGGCCTCGAGGTCCATGGGCGGGATAACCGGAGTGAACGTGCCGACGCGCTTGCAGAAGGGCGTGCGGTACTCGCCGAGCTGGACGTAGGGGTTGTAGCCTTTGGCCGAGATCTCGGCCACCAGCCTGGAGAGGCGCAATTCCTCGGGCTCGAGGTCGGTGTAGCACATGAGCTCCGGGGTGTTGTCCACGAAGTTCGTGTCGTGGTCGCCGGCCTGGAACTTGGGATGGGCGATGATCTGGCGGTGGAAGGGAATGGTCGTCTTGACCCCGCCGATGGTGTACTCGCGCAGGCCCCGGTCCATGATCGCCAGGGTCTTCTTCCAGGTCGGGGCGTAGGCGATGAGCAGCGCGGCCGCGGAGTCGTACTGCGAGGGGAACTCGTAGCCGGGGCCGATGCAGGAGTCGATGCGGATGCCGGGGCCGCCGGGCGTGGTGTAGCGGGTGATCATGCCGGCGTTGGGCGAAAAGCCGCCCTGGGGGTCCTCGCAGTTGATGCGGCACTGCAAGGACCAGAGGAGCGGCCGGGTATTATTTTTGTTGAAGCGCAGGCGCGCGCCGAAGGCGATGGCGATCTGCTCCTCGACCAGGTCCACGCCGTAGCGGCACTCGGTGATGCCGTGCTCGACCTGCAGCCGGGTGTTGACCTCGATGAGGTAGGGGGTGCCCTCGCGGTCCACCAGGAACTCCACGGTGCAGACCGAGTAGTAGCCGACCTCCTTGACCAGGATCGCGGCGTATTCCTTCAGCCGCTCGCGCAGCTCCTCGGTCATGCCCGGCCAGGGCGAGGGGGTGATCTCGATGAGCTTCTGGTGGTTTCGCTGCACCGTGCAGTCGCGCTCATCGAAGGCGAAGACATTGCCGTACGTGTCGGCGATGACCTGGATCTCGATGTGCCGGACCGAGGTGAGCAGCTTCTCGACGTAGAGCCGGGGGTTGCCGAAGGAGGCCTGGGCCATGGCCGAGGCCTTGCTGAAGGCCGATTCGAGGTCGGCCTCGTTGTAGACCTCGTAGATGCCGCGGCCGCCGCCGCCGCCCTCGGCCTTGAGCATGATCGGCAGGCCGAGCTCGGCGGCCACCTTGCGCGCCGTGGGCACGTCCACCGCGCCCTCGGAGCCCGGCACCACCGGCACGCCCAGGCGTTTGGCCAATTTTCGCACCTCGACCTTGTTGCCGAGCATGCGCATGGCCTGCTGCGACGGGCCGATGAAGGTGATGCCCGCGGCCTCGCATTTCTGGGGAAAGGAGTCGTCCTCGGCGGCAAACCCCCAGCCGGGGTGGATGGCCACGATGCCGCGCAGGTTGGCTTTCTTGATGACCAGGTCGATGTTCAGATAGGCCCGGGGGTCGGCGCCGAGCAGGAGGAGTTCCTGGGCCGCGGCCGTGGAGGGCGAGGTCCGGTCGACCTCGGTCACGGTCATGACCGGCACGGCCTGGAAGGTCTCGCGGATGGCCCGGACCACGCGCCTGGCCGGAATGCCGCGGTTGGCGACGAGAATCGACTTGCCCTTGATCTCCTGAGCCACCTGCTCGAACTTCTTGGCGCCCATATGCTTCGAAAATCTCCGTCTGGTCTTGGGAATGGTGAAGAAAATTCCGTACCTGAGCTGATTACTATAAGTACAGAATGTGACCGGAGTAAAGGATTTGTTCGCCATCTTCCCGCGAAAGGCGCAGGCCCCCGTCCAGGGCAAGGCCCCGGATGCGGCCGGTGACACGGGTTTCGCCGTCCAGCACCGAAACCATGCGGCCGCGCAGAGCCAGCAGCTCCTCGGCCTGCCGAACGAACGTCTGGGGGCTTTGGGCCAAGACCTCGGACACGACCTTGCGTATGCGCGGCCCGATTTCCAGCCAGAGGTCCAGCGGGCCGAGGGCCAAACCGGCGGCAGCCAGGCTCCCCGCGGGCACGGCATGTCCCGGGCGCAACTCGGCTGCGGCAGGCGACGAGAGACAATTGAAGCCGGTACCGACGATAATGCGCCCGCCGCGGTCCTCGACCAGAATTCCGACGACCTTTTGGCCATTGACCAGAATATCGTTCGGCCACTTCACCCAGGCCTCCAGGCCGAGGTCCCGCAGGCCAACGGCCACGGCCACGCCGGCCAGGAGCGGCAGGAGCGTGGCCCAGGGCTTGTCCGGGGTCGGCCACAGGCTCGAGACGAAGAGGTTGCCCGGCGGCGAGAGCCAGGCCCTGCGCAGCTGCCCCCGGCCGGTGCGCTGCACCGGGGAAAGAAGCGAGGTCCAGGCCGGCAGATCGAGTTCCCCGGCCAGAGCCGCGAGCACGTCCTGGGTCGAGGTGCAGGGCCCGGCGATGAGGACCGGCGTGTCCACGGGCGTCGCGGCCACGAGCCAGGCGCCCTCCTCCCGCCAGGGGCCATGGCCGGCCACGGCCTCGGCCCAGGCCGGATGCAGCGCGGCCAGGCCGTCCGGGGTGAGCGGCTCGGCCAGTCCGGTACGGCCCGCGCGCCAGAGGTGGATGCCCTGATCCATGACCTATTTCCGCCAGAACTCGGGCACGAGCAGGATGACCACGGTGAAGATCTCGAGCCGGCCGAGGAGCATGAGCAGCATGAGGGTCCACTTGGCCGCGGCGGGCATGAAAGCGTAGTTGTCCGTGGGTCCGACCAGGCCCAGGCCCGGGCCGATGTTGCCGAGCGCGGCCACCGCGGCGGAGAAGGAGGTCATCACGTCCACGTTGCAGGCCGTCAAAGCCAAGGCACCGAGGACGAAGCTGGCCAGCCAGATGCTGGAGAAGCCCCAGATGCCGGAGATCACGTCCGGGGAAAGCACCCGGCCACCGAACTTGACCTGATAGACGCCGCGCGGGTGGATGAGGCGCAAGAGCTCGGTGTAGGCCGTGCGCACCAGGAGCGCCAGGCGCATGACCTTCATGCCGCCGCCAGTGGAGCCGGCGCAGCCGCCGATGAACATGCAGCCGAGAAGGAGCGCCTGGGGAAGGAAGGGCCAGAGCTCATAGTCGTAGCTGGCGAAGCCGGTGGTGGTCAGGATTGAGGACACCTGGAAGGCCGCGTGACGCAGCGCGGCCTCGCCGCCCAGTTGCCCCGAAAGCGAGACAGCTATCCAGACGATGCCGGTGACGGCCAGGAACAGGCCGAGATAGAGGCGCAGCTCCGTGTCCTTCCAGACCGGCCGGAAGCGCCGCAGAAGCAGGTTGTAATGAAGGGAGAAGTTGACGCCGGCGCAGAGCATGAAGGCCACCACCACCCATTGGACGAACGGGCTGTCGTAGGCCGCGAGAGAGGCGTTCCGGGTGGAGAAGCCGCCGGTGGCCATGGTGCCGAAGGTGTGGCAGAGGGCGTCGAAGAGATCCATGCCCCCGGCCATGAGCAGCACCGCCTCGATCGCGCTGAACAGGATGTAGACCTTCCAGAGCGCCGCGGCCGTGTCCTTGATGCGCGGAGTGAGCTTGTCGGGCACGGGGCCCGGCACCTCGGCCCTGTAGAGCTGCATACCGCCGACGCCGAGAAAAGGCAGGATGGCCAGCGACAGGACGATGATGCCCATGCCCCCGAGCCAGTGGGTCAGGCTGCGCCAGAAGAGAAGCCCCCGCGGCACGGCCTCGATGTCGGTCAGCACCGAGGCGCCGGTGGTGGTGAAGCCGGAGAAGGATTCGAAGAAGCAGTCGTGGATGGCCGGAAAAGTGCCGGCCAGAATGAACGGCAGAGCCCCGAAGAGGCAGGCCGAAAGCCAGCACAGGGTGGTCACGGCCATGCCCTCGCGGTGGCTGACGGCCCGTTCGGGATAGCCCCGGCAGACGAGAACCAGCCCGCCGCCGAAAACCGAGGTCAGGGCGCAGGACTGTAGGAGCGGCCAGAGGTCGGCGGCGCCGTAGGCCAGGGAGAAGGGCACGGCGGCGAGCATGGACAGCCCGACGCACAGGGTGACCGCGCCCACTGCGGTCAGCACGTAGCCCCAGCGCATCTAGAAGTACTCCAAGGTGACCATGAGCGCCCGCTCGACCCGGGAGATGGAGTTGCGCGTAGCCAGGATGATGATCCGGTCCTGGGGCTCGATGACGAAGTCGCCGGTGGGGATGATCACCTTTTCGCCGCGCATGACGCACAAGACAATGGCCCCGCGTGGGAATTTGAGCTCGCGCAGGGGCTTGCCGACCACGCCCGAGTGTTCCAGGGCCACGGCCTCCATGGCCTCGGCCTCCTCGCCCTTGATGGACACCGCCGAGAGCACCTTGCCCCGGCGGATGGACTGCAGGATGGAGTTGATCGCGGACAGACGCGTGGACACGGTGTGCTCCACACCCACGGCCTGGACCACCGGCAGGTAGTTGAACTTGTTCACCCGGGCGAGGCTCCGGCCGACGCCGAGGCTCTTGGCCAGCAGGCAGGAGAGGATGTTGGTCTCGTCGTCGCGGGTCAGGGCCACCACCAGGTCCATGTGGCCGACGTTCTCCTCCTCCAGGAGCCCCTGGTCCGTGGCGTCGCCGTGCAGGACAACGGTGCGGTCGAGCTCCCCGGCCAGCTGGCGGCAGCGTTGCGGATCGCGCTCGATGAGCTTGACCTGGTAGTGGCGGGCCTCGAGCTCGCGGGCGAGACCCGCCCCGACGTTGCCGCCGCCGATGACGCAGATGGAGCGCAAGGGTGCGACCGGGCAGCCGAACAGTTCGATGACCGCCTTGCTGTCGCTCTTGTCGCAGACCACGTAGACCAGATCGCCGGCTTCCAGGCGGTCGCCGCCGGAGGGAATGATCAGCCGGTTCTGGCGCACGATGGCCCCGATGATGAAGCGCAGATCCGAGATGTTGCGGCGCAGGTCGGCCAGCTTGACCGTGGCCAGGGAACAATTCTTGGCCAGACGAAGGCCCAAGAACAGGATGCGGCCGCCGGCAAACTCGCTCGACTCCACGGCCCCTGGCAGGTCGATCAGCCGCAGGATGGTCTTGACCGTCTCGGCCTCGGGGTTGATGAACCGGTCCACGGCCAGCAGGCGGTTGGTCTTTTCCTGGTAGCGCAGGTAGTCGGGATTGCGCACGCGCACGATCTTGGACAGGTGCGGGGCCAGGGCCTGGGCGAAGAGGCAGGCGATGAGATTGGTCTCGTCGGAATCGGTCACGGCCAGCATGATCTCGGCCGCGGCCAGCCCGGCCTCGTCCAAGACCCGCGGATTGGCCCCGGAGCCGAGCACGGTCTGGACGTCAAGGAGATCGCCGAAACGGCGCAGGGCCTCCTCGCTCTTGTCGATGACCACCACTTCCTTGGCTTCCGAGGCCAGACGGCGCGCAATCTGATAGCCGACCTCGCCGGCGCCGACAATGACGATGCGCACGCTTCTCCCCTGCTTTCGATGCCGTTCAGGTTAAGGCCCGAAGACGGTGCGCGGCCGGCAGACCGCGCGCGCCGGTCCGTCGCACGGCCGGCAGCCTGCCCCGTAGAAGGGCGGGAAGTCAAGAGCGGGAACGCAAAAAGCCCGCCGCGAAATCTCGCGGCGGGCGAAAAGACGCGTAGCCGATCCGGGCGCTAGGCCGAGATCTTGTTGACGGCCTGGGTCAGGCGGGACACCTTGCGGCCGGCGGAGCGCCAGTGGATGACCTTCTTGCCCGCGGCCTTGTCCAGGATGGAGGCGGCGGACTTCAGGGTAGCCAGGGCCTCTTCCTTGTTGCCGCTGTCGATGGCCTCGCGCACGGTCTTGAGGGCGTTACGGACCCGGGACTTGACCGCGCGATTTCGCTCGCGGGCCTTCAGGCTCTGCCGATGCCGTTTGATGGCGGACTTGTGATTGGCCAAAATGCGTACTCCTCAAGGTCTGCGTCTAGAATGCGTTGGCGTCAGGGTGCAGTCAACGGAAAAGTGCATTTGGCACCATCCGGGGTGATTGTCAAGCCATTTTTCTCTTCGCACTCCCTAGACCTGCAGGGAGGCGAAGTCCGCCACCCGGGACAGGAGTGCCACCAGGGCCTGGAGCAGGTTCAGGCGGTTTAAGCGCACGCGAGGGTCCTCGGCCATGACCATGACCTTGTCGAAAAAGCCGTCCACCGCAGGCCGGAGCTCTTCGAGCAGCCCCAGGATGGCGCCGAAATCGTCGGCCGCCCAGTAGGCCTCGAAGCGCGGCGCGACCTCGGCCAGGGCCGCGCCAAGCGTGCGCTCCGCCTTGGCCTCGAAGATCTCGGGCGAATAGAAGCCGTTCAGCTCCTGGCCGGCCTCGGCGCCCTGCTTGCGGATGATGTTGGCGGCGCGCTTGAAGGTCAGGACTGCGGCCTGGAAGCCGGCGGCGCGGCTGAACTCGCCCAGGGCCGCGATGCGCCGGGAGAGCGCCCAGACGTCGTCGAAGCCGCCGCCGAGGGCCGCCTCGACCACCAGCGTCTCGTGCCCCTGGCCGCCGAAGTAGGCCTTCAGGCGCTGGGCGAAGAAGTCCAGCAGCTGGGCTCTGGCCGCCTCGGGCGCGACTTTGAGGGCTACCCCGGAATATCCGGCGAACGCCGCGTCGATGAGCTCGGACAGGGGCAGGCGCAGGCCGTGCTCGATGAGGATGCGGCAGATGCCGAGCGCCTGACGCCGTAGCGCGTAGGGGTCGGCGCCGCCGGTGGGGATAAGCCCCAGGCCGAAGCAGCCGGCCAGGCTGTCGGCCTTGTCGGCCAGGGCCAGAAGCGCGCCGGGCAGGCTGGCCGGCACAGGGCTGTCCGGCCCGACCGGCAGGTAGTGTTCCGATATGGCCTGCCAGACGGCCGCGGATTCGCCCTTGCGGCGGGCGTAGATGCCGCCCATGACGCCCTGGAGCGTGTCGAACTCGCCGACCATATCCGAGACCAGGTCGCACTTGGCCAGCCGGCCGGCCTGGGACAGATCGAGGGTCAGCCCGGGTTTCACCCTGCCGGCGAGAAAGGAGCAGAGCTTCTCCAGGCGCCGGGCCTTGTCGCCCATGCTGCCAAGGCCGGCCAGGAAGGTCACGTGCTCGAGAGCCTCGCGCCAGGTGTCGAAATCCGTGGCAATGTCCGACTCCCAGAAAAAGCGGGCGTCCTCCAGTCGGGCGCGCAGCACCCGCTCCCAGCCCTTGCGGACCAGGTCGATGTCTTTGGGCATAAGGTTCAGCACGGTCAGGAAATGGGGCTTCAAGTTGCCGCTCGCGTCCTCCACGCCGAAGCTCTTCTGGTGGCTCTCCATGCTGGTCAGCAACACCTCACGGGGGAGCGCCAGGTAGCGGGCGTCGAAGCTGCCGAGGATGGGCAGCGGGTACTCGACCAGGTTGGCCACCTCGTCCAGCAGCCGCTCGTTGGCGATGACCGAGCCGCCCTTGGCCGCGGCCAGCTCCGCGCCGTGGGCGCGAATCAGCTCCCGGCGCTCGGCCGGATCGAGCACGACCTTGCCCTGCTCGCGGATGACGGTGCCGTAGGCCGCGGCCGAGGCGACCACGTGCGGCCCCGGCCCCATGACCCGGTGGCCGAAGGTCAGGCGGTCGGCGGCGCAGACCTCGAGAGCCACCGGCACCACGGCCTCGTCCAGCAGGGCCAGCAGCCAGCGCACGGGCCGGCCGAAGGCGAACTCGAACGAACCCCAGCGCATCTTCTTGGGAAAGCTCAAGGACTTGACCACCGAGGCCAGGATGCCGGGCAGGATGGCGAGCGTCGGCTGGCCGCCGGCCTGCTTCTTGACCGCAAGATAGCGGCCCTTGGCCGTGTCCAGCTCGAAGACCTCGGCGACGTCCACGTTCTGGCTCTTGGCGAAACCCAGGCCGGCCTTGGTCAGCTTGCCCTCAGCGTCGCGGGCGACCTTGACCGGCGGGCCGGTGACGATCTCCTCCTCGCTCTTCTGCACCGCGGCCACGCCGGAGAGGTGCGCGGTCAGGCGCCGGGGGGTGCCGGCTGTGGCGATGCGCGCGAAGTCGATCTTGGCCGCCAGGAGCTCGCCGGCCAGGAGCCTTTTGAGCTCCTCGGCCAGGCCGGGCACGAAGCGCGCCGGCATCTCCTCTATTCCGATCTCGAAGACGAACTGGGGCATGGCGGATATCCTCTACTCGGTCTGGGCTTTTTGCAGGAGCGGATAGCCCATCTCGGCGCGCTGGGCGGCGTACAGGTGGGCGACCCGGGAGGCCAGATTGCGCACCCGGCCGATGTAGGCCTGGCGCTCGGTGATGGAGATGGCCCCGCGGGCGTCGAGCAGGTTGAAGGTATGGGAGCATTTCAGGCAGTAGTCGTAGGCCGGCCAGGGCAGGCCCTCGCCGCACAGGCGCAGGCACTCGGCCTCGAAGGCGTTGAAGGAGGCAAAATGCATCTTTGCGTCGGACAGCTCGAAGTTGTACTTCGACTGCTCGATCTCGTTTCTGTGGTGGACCTGGCCGTAGGTCACGGCGCCGTTCCAGGCCAGATCGTAGACCGACTCCTTCTCCTGCAGGTACATGCTGATGCGCTCGAGGCCGTAGGTGATCTCCACGCTGACCGGATGGAGGTCGATGCCGCCGACCTGCTGGAAATAGGTGAACTGGGTGATCTCCATGCCGTCCAGCCAGACCTCCCAGCCCAGTCCCCAGGCGCCGAGCGTCGGCGACTCCCAGTCGTCCTCCACGAAGCGGATGTCGTGGGCCGCGGGGTCGATGCCGATCGCCTCCAGGCTCTTCAGGTAGCGCTGCTGCACGTCCCCGGGCGAGGGCTTCAAGATGACCTGGAACTGGTAGTAGTGCTGCAGGCGGTTGGGGTTCTCGCCGTAGCGCCCGTCGGTCGGCCGGCGCGAGGGCTCGACGTAGGCCACGCTCCAGGGCTCGGGGCCGATGACCCGCAGGAAGGTGTGGGGGTTGAAGGTGCCGGCGCCGACCTCGATGTCGCACGGCTGGCCGATGAGGCAGCCCTGCTCGGCCCAGAACCGCTGCAGGGTGAGGATCACGTCCTGGAATGTCATGTCGCGCATCCTTTGGGGCCGGCCTCAGCTGCGGCCGGAGCCGCCCCTGTCCTGGCCGAGGCCCAGATGGTATTCGATGAACTGCTCCACGATCTCGCCGCACTGGCCGCGGACCGCCGCCGGCAGGACCAGGTTCGGCCACTGGCGCGGGGCGCTTGCGGCCAGGTGGCCAAGGGCCGCGAGCGTCCCGGGAAAAACCGGCAGGCAGCGCCCGATCCCGGTCCGGCACGAGCCGCAGACCACCCTCCCCCGCTCCACGGCGAAATGCGGGGAAGCCATGTCGTTTACCCCGCGTCCGCAGACAAGGCAAGTCGTCAGCTCGGGTCCGAAGCCGTGGGCAAAGGCCATGCGGGTGCGGAAATAGAGCGGCAGGACCGGCGGCACTGCCTCCGGCCGGTCCATGACCGCCAAAAGCTCGCAGAGCAGGCGGTACGTCTCCTCCGAGCCCTCGGGCCCCTGCTGCACGGCCTCGGCGAATTTCAGGCAGTTGACGGCCATGCCCAGGCGCGCCTGGTCGGAGCGCAGCCGCCGGTGGCAGGCCAGCAGGCGGCCTTCGGACAGGTGCAGGTAGCGGCCGCGGGGATCGCTTTTCACCCGGACCTGGACCTGGTTCATGGGGTCGAAGCAGCCGCAGAAGCGGCGCCGGCTGCGGCAGCCGCCGAAGGCGAAGGCGGTGAAGACGCCGCGTCCCGGAGCCAGCAGGCGGACCCAGAGGTCAGATTCGCGGAAGCGCCCGACCTTCAGGACCAGGGCCTTGGCGGTGTACTCCATGGATGCGACCGGATTGTGCGCGGCCGATCCCGGCCGCACCTGCGACTTAGGGGAAGGTGAAGGTCTTGACCTCGCCGGACTTGGCCCCGGTCTGGATCTCGCGGCCATCGAAACGCATGGCCACGCCGCCGGCGTTGCCGATCTTCACGCTCATGGGCGAGGTGATCTCGAGCTTCAGGCTGTCGCCGGCCAGCAGGTAATACTCGCGCTTCTTGCCCGATTCGGACAGGGTTTCCATCCAGCAGGGCTCGTTGGCCTTGACCTCGAGGATCCTGGCCCCCTCGCCGGCACCGGGGGCGGGCCTGGCGGCCGGCAGGTTGGAGGCCTGGGCTTCGCCGCTGGCCAAGCCCGTGCTTTCGCCGCCACCGGGCTGGACGGGCGCGGCGGCGGGCTTGGCCGGTCCGGCGACGGGCTTGGCCGAAGCGGTGCCGGCCGCCGACGTTGCGGACGATGCAGGCGGCGTGGCCGGAGCGACTGTGGCGGGCGCGGCCACCTGGGGCGCGCCCGGCGCCGGCTGTTGCGGAGCGGCCGGCGCGGGTGCCGGCTCGGCCTCCTGGACCGGTGCGTCGGGCGCGGCCGGCGGGAAGGCCTCCTGGGCCTGGCCCGTCGACTCGGGGAAGGGGCTGGCTGGCCGATCCGGCGTTTCGGCCGGGGGCTGCAAGCCGTTCTCCGGGGCCGGCTGGCCCCCGCCGATGCCGATCACCGGGCGCACCGTGTCGAAGAAATCCGGCGGCAGGAGCCAGATGCCGAGCCCGAGGGCCGCCACCAGGACGAAGAGCAGGAACACGGCCAGACCGAAACGGCTCTTCGAGCCCCGGTTCGAATGCAGCCGGACGCTCGTCTTCAGGTCCATGACCGAGGCCTCGTCAACCGCCGGCTCCTCGATCATGGAGAAGGTCACGGCCAGGACCTTGTCCACTTCCTTGTCGTCGATGTTCAGAAGCCTGGCGTAGTTGCGGATGAAGCCCTTGCTGTAGACCGGATGCGGCAGATCCTCCTGGCGGCCGTCCTCGATCGCCTGCAGGTTGCGCCGACTGATCTTGGTCCGCTCGACCACGGTCTCGATGGTCAAGCCCTGGCGTTCCCGCTCCTCGCGGAGCTTCTCGCCCAGTTCTCGCAGATCCATTATGTCTCCCGTGTCGCGCCTCCGACCGGACGGCGCTACAGCTTGTTCTCGATGATGGCCTTGGCCCGCAGCCGGTGCATGTATTCGGCGAACTGCTGCTCGTACTTGGGCTCGAGGAGGATGTCGCGAATCTGGTCCTCGACCTCGGAGAGCGGCTTGCGCTCCCCCTCCCCTCTGGATTGCAGCAGCAGGAGGGCCTCGTAAGTTTCGTTGACGCTGATGGGCTGGCTTATCTCGCCGGGTTTCAGGTCCCGGAGCGCCTTCTTCCAGTCGGGCGCGATCTCGTCCCATTTCAGGCGGCCGATGTCGCCGCCAGCGGAGGCTCCGGGGCCGATGGACGCGGCCTTGGCCGCGTCGGCGAAGCTCAATTCGCCGGAGACGATGCGCTGGCGGAGCTCCTCGGCGGAACTGCCCGGGCGCAGGATGATGAGGCCCAGATGCACGTCCTGTTCCACGCCGTATTCACCCATGTGCGCGTCGTAGTATTTCTGGATGTCCTCCTTGGTCACGACCACCTTGCGCCGGACCATGGCCCCGATCAGCCGGTACTTGAGGATGTCCTTCCTGAGCTTCTTGCGGTAGTCGTCCAGGCTCATGCCCTGGAGCGAGAGCTGCCGTTCGAACTCCTCCTCGGAGAGACGGTTCTCGGTCCTGATCTTGCGCATCTGGTTCTCGAGCTCGAGCTCGGTCACGGTGAGGGTAAGCCGGGCGGCCTCCTGCTCGAGCAGGATGTCGTCGATCAGGCGATCCAGGAGCTGGCGCCGGAGCGCCCCGATCTTCTCGTCCTCGACCTGGCCATGGGAGGGGTTGAAGCGCTCCAGCATCGGCGCGAGCTGCCGGTTCAGATCGTAGAGGGTGATGATCTCGCCGTTGACCTGGGCGACGATGCGATCACGGACCTCGGCCGCGGCCAGGCAGGGCAGAAGACAAACCAGCAGGGCGAAGACCAGCGTACGACGCAAGCGCGATATCCTCCATCCAGCGAGCGGCCCGCCGCGCGGGCCTGGTGCTGTCCACAAAATCTAAAACCCGGACACTAAACCCTTTTTTCCGCTTATGCAACGCGCGGCGCCGGCCGCTTCCCGGCCGGCGCCGCGCCCTCCGCTACTGCTTGCCGGGCCTGGCCGGACCGCCCGAGGTCGAGGAGCCGACCTCGACCTCATGCTGCTCGTCAAAGGCCCGATCGGTCTCGCCCGCGGGGGCGAATTCCAGCTCCTCGACGTTCGCGTCCGGCCCGTCCGGCCCGCCGGCCTCACCGGTCACGGCCTGGGGCGCGCCCTCGGCCTGCTCGGCCAGCTCGTCCGCGCTCGGTGCCAGGAGCCGGGCGCTGACCTTGATGTCGGCCTTGGAAACGGCAAAATCCAGCCAGCTCTCGAAGGCCTGCCCCAGCTTCTTCTCCAGGAGCACGCCCTCGACCAGGGGATAGGCCTGGGACGGCTCCAGGGTCCTGCCCGCCGTCTTCTCGACCAGCACGAACTGCCGGTAGCCCGCCTCGGCCTGGATCACGGGGCTGGCCTGCCCTTCCTTCAGCGCCGCGAGCGTCTCCCTCCAGGGGTTGGGAACGCGGTCCTCGCGCATCTTGAGCAGCCTGGCTTCGACGTTGCGGAACCTGGTGGCGATGTCCTCGGGCTTGGCTCCATGGAAATGCAGCTGCACGGCCTTGGCCACCAGCTCCTTGGACGGCCCGCCGACCATGAGGAAGGTCAGGCGTGGCGGCAGGTAGAAGTCAGCGAGATGCTCGCGGTAGTAGCTCTCGGCCTCCTGGTAGTCGATGCGCACCTGGGGCCGGAGCACGTTGGCCAGGAACTTGTCCCTGGCCAACCTGGCCCGAAGCTGCTGCCGCCAGGCGTCCAGGTCGATGTACTCCTCGATCACGGTCTGCTCGAAGGCGCCCTCGGGATAGTCGGAGCGGATGTCGGTCTCGGCCGCGGCCAGCTCCTGGTCGCTGACCGCGAGGCCCCGATTTTCGAGCTCCTGATCGATGAGCTCCTGGACCACGAGCTCGGCCAGAATGCTGCCGTATTCCTTGCGCAGCTCGCTCAAGGTCGGATTGCCCTTGGACAGGGCGAAAGTGTGCATGAGGTCGTGCTTGAACTGGAGCTGGGCCAGGGCGATGGGCCGGCCGTTGACCTTGGCCACCACCCCCGGCTCGCTCACCGGCCGGTCGCAGGCGGTCAGGCCCAAGGCCAGGGCCAGGTACACGACGACAACGGCGAGGCGATTCATGCGGCGTGCTCCCGGCCGGACACGGCCGGCTCGGGCAGGAGCCCGGCCAGCTCGTCGGCCAGACTGTCGAGGGCCTTGGCCAGGTTCGGGGCCTCGGCCAGGCGCAGCTCCAGCCGCGACGGCGGCAGGAGCTTGGCCCGTTCCCGGCGGGCCTGGGCAAAAGCGATGATGGTTTCCGGCGCCAGGCTCGCAGCGGTCTCGGGCCAGCTGATGAGCGCCCGGGTCGGAGTCAGCTCGACCTTGGCTGCGCCGAGCCGGACCAGGACGCGCTTGACGCGAAGGACAGCCATGAAGTTCTCCAGGGGCACGGGCAAAGGGCCAAAACGGTCGCGCAGCTCCATGGCCTGCTCCGTGAGCGAACCTTCGCCCGGGGCCATGGACAGGGCCCGGTAGTAGCGCAGCCGCTCGCCCGGGTCGGGTACAAAGGTCTCGGGAATGAGCGCCGGGAAGACGAAGCTGACCTCGGTCTCGACCCGCGTGACCGGGGGCTCGCCCTTCAGACGCGCGACCTCCTCCTCGAGCATCTCCAGGAAAAGGTCCAGGCCGACCTTGGCCATCTGGCCAGACTGGGCTTCGCCCAGGATGTTGCCGGCCCCCCGCAGGCGCAAATCCTCCATGGCTACCTGGAAGCCGGCGCCGAGGTAGTCCATGTCCATGATGACCTGCAGGCGCTTTCTGGCCAGATCCGGAATGGTCTCGATGGAGCCGACCACGAAATAGGCGTAGGCTTGGCGGTCGGAGCGGCCGACCCGGCCGCGCAGCTGATAGAGCTGGCCCAGGCCGAACATCTGGGCCTGGTCCACGATGAGCGTGTTGGCGTTGGGGAAGTCCAGACCGGACTCGACGATGGCCGTGGACACCAGCACGTCCAGTTCGCCGTGCCAGAAGGCGTGCATGGTCTCCTCCAGCGCCCGCTCGTGCATCTGGCCGTGGGCCGAGCCGACCCGCGCCCTGGGCACCAGGTTTTTCACGTAGGCCTCGACCTCGGCCAGCCCCTTCACCCGGTTGTGGACCCAGAAGACCTGGCCGCCGCGCTCGATCTCGCGCTCGAGGATGGTGCGCAGCATGTCCTGGTCGCGCTCGATGAGCGCGGTCTGGACGCTTTTGCGCTCCGGCGGCGGGGTCTCGATGGTCGAAAGCCCGCGGATGCCGGACAGGGAGAGTTGCAGCGTGCGCGGGATGGGCGTGGCCGTGAGCGTGAGGGCGTCGATGGTCTGGCGCAGCTCTTTCAGCTTCTCCTTGTGCTTGACCCCGAAGCGCTGCTCCTCGTCCAGGATGAGCAGCCCCAGGTTGGGCAGGTTCACGTCCGCGGACAAAAGCCGGTGGGTGCCGATGAGGATGTCCACGCGCCCCTTGGCCGCGGCCGCGGTGACGCGCGACTGCTCGGCCTTGGGCACGAAGCGCGAGAGCATGGCCACGTTGACCGGAAAGCCCTGCATGCGGCGCTTGAAATTGAGGTAGTGCTGCTCGGCCAGGATGGTCGTGGGGCAGAGAAGCGCCACCTGCTTGCCGTCGAGCACGGCGCGAAAAGCCGCGCGCAAGGCGACCTCGGTCTTGCCGAAGCCGACGTCGCCGCAGACCAGGCGGTCCATGGGCTCGGGCCGGTCCATGTCTGAGAGCACGTCGCTGATGGCCTTGGCCTGGTCCGGGGTCTCCTCGAAGCCGAAGCCGGCCTCGAACTCCCAGTAGAGCTCGTTCACCGGGCTGTAGGCATAGCCCTTGGCCACTTGGCGGTAGGCGTACATCTTGACCAGCTCCTCGGCGATCTTCTCGATTGCCTTGCGCGCCCGGTCCTTGGTCCTGAGCCAGCGTCCGCCGCGCAGGGAGTCGAGCGGCGGCAGGAGGCCTTCGGGCCCCTTGTAGCGCTGCACCAGACCCATGCGGTCCACGGGCAGGTAGAGCTTGTCCTCGCCCTCGAAGAAGAGCAGCAGGTAGTCGCCGATGGCCTCGCCCACGGTCAGCCGGGTGAGCCCGCCGAAACGGGCCAGGCCATAGTCGCGGTGGACGAGCAGGTCGGCGTCTTTCAGCTCTTCCTGGCTGGTCAGGCCCTTGAAGGCCTGGTCGCTTGTGCGGCTGCGCGGGGCGGCCTCCGGCGAGAGCACGTCCTCGGAGAGCACGCGCACCTGGCAGTAGGCCAGCTCGAAGCCCTTTTTCAGCGGCGCGACCAGGGCGAACAGGCCGCGGCCGTGCAGCTCGTACTCGGTGACGAAAGACAAGTCCTCCTGCTCGGCCAGGCGCAGGAACTTGGCCCGGGCGCGCTCGCCGTGGAAGCTGACCACGGTCTGGCGGGCCGAGCTCTGCCAGTCTTTGAGCGCCGCCACCAGGGCCGGCCAGGGGCGGTGGCGGTCGTCGGGCTTCCAGAAGAGGTCGGTGAAGGCGCCGACGGCTTTCTCCGGCAGCTCCACGCCGTCCTTCTTCTCGCCCAGCACTAGGTCCTCGAAGACCACCTGGCGGGCGTCGAGCCAGGTCTTTCTCGCCTTGGCCTCGGGCCAGAGGAGCGTCCAGGCCGGATAGCGCAGACCCGACTCGCGCTCGGTCGTGTCGAGATGCTCCTCCCAGGCCCACTGGGCCTCCTCCAGGCGCGAGCGCAAGGTTCCCGCGCCGGCCAGGAGGAAGACCGCATCCTTCGGCAGATAATCGCTCACGGTCGCCGGTTGGGTGTAATACAGGCCCGGGGGAATGCGCGCGTCGCGCTGCTCGAGCAGCTCCTCGAGATGGGCCTTGGCCTGGCCGCTTATCTCGCCGGTGGTCTTCAGGTGCGCCCACTTCTGCCTCGCCTCGGCCATGAGCCCGGTGTCAAGGATGGCCGGGGCCGCGGGATAGAGCCGGCAGCCGGCCAGCTCGCCGCTGGAGCGCTGGCTGGCCGGATTGAAGACCCGGATGGTCTCCAGGGTGTCGCCGAAGAATTCCAGGCGCAGGGGATGCAAATAGCCCGGCGGGTGGAGGTCGAGGATGTCGCCGCGCATGGCCATCTCGCCCGGACCGGTGACCATGGGCACGCGGGCGTAGCCCCATTCGGCCAGTTGGGAGAGGATGAGCTCGGAGCCCAGGTCCTCGCCCACATTGACCGTCAGGGCCGCCTGGGCCATGACCGCGGGCGGCGGCCACTTGGGCAGCAGGTTGTCCACGGTCAGGATCAGGCCGCGCGGCCGGCCGCCTTCGGCCAGGGTGGCCAGTACGGCATTGCGCGCCGCCCATTCCCGGCCGCTGGGCCAGCCCGGCGGATGCGGCGGCAGGCAGAGCCAGGTACGGTCCGGGCCGTCGACCTCGGACTCGCCGGAAAAAAGGCCGATGAGCGCGCGCAGCTCGGAGAGCTCCCGCTCGCCGGGCACGATCAGGACCGTGTCCCGGCCCTTGGCCAGCAGGCTCACGGCCAGCAGGGCTTGGGTGCAGGGGCCGCTCTTGTAGACCCGGAGGATGTCCCCCCGGCCGTCGATGAAGTCGCGCGCTTCCTTGGGAAACTGCAATGCAGGACTCCTTGGCCGCGGCGGGCGCTCCCACCCGCCAGCACCAAAGGCCGTCTCCGGCACGATCGCGCCGGAGACGGCCGGACAGACGGAAACCAAAGACGGGCTAGACCTGCGTGAGGACGTCCTTTTCCTCGCGGGACAGCAAGCGGTTCAAGTCGAGCAGGATAAGCAGCCGGTCCTCGAGCTTGCCCACGCCGCTGATGTACTCGGATTCCAGCCCGGCCACCACCGGTGGCGGCGGCTCGACCGTGCTCGCCGGTATGCGCAGGACCTCGGAGACCGAGTCCACCACGAAACCGACGATCATGTTGTTGATCTCGATGACGATGATCCTGGTGTTCTTGTCATGGCTCTTGGTCTCGAGCCCGAATCGCTTGCGCAGGTCGATGATCGGTATGACCTTGCCGCGCAAGTTGATGACGCCCTCGACAAACATCGGCGCCCGGGGGACCTTGGTGATTTCCATGGTCCGGATGATCTCCTGGACCTTCAGGATGTCCACCCCGAATTCTTCGTCCCCGATGGAGAAGGTGACGAGTTGCAGGAGATCGATATCCTGTCTCTTTTGCATTTCGGCCATGGGTCAGCTCCGTGTTCAGGTACTACTGTCCCCGCGACCCGGTACCGCCGGGCCGCTTCGCTCGGGGAAAACTAGGGCAAAACATCCGGGATTGTAAAGAAGTCCTTTGCCCGGCCACGCGCCGAGGGCTTGCCAAGCTCCCGGCCCATCCCGTATGAATCGGCTGTAGACAACGCGAGTGGGCCGGCCGAGGTCCGCCCGCACAACAAGGACAAACGAGCCGCATGGCGCAATTCCTGGCCGATCCGGACGATTTTCCCCTCGAAGACCAGCTGAAGACCCTGGGCGACGAGGAACTTCTCGATTTCTGGGAGGAGACGCAATACCTCGAGCGCTTCCTGGCCGAGGAGCTGCACGAGCCCGTCTCCGGCCACCAGGACTACGAACGGCTCATCCTCATGGAGCTCACCCTGCGCTCCTGCCTCAGGCCGAGCCCGCGGGGTTAGCTCCGCCGGGTGCACTCGGAGCGCGCCGGCCTGGCCGCGCCGCTGCGGCCGATGCCGAAATAGACAAAGCCGCGCTCCGCGAGCAGCTGCGGCGGGAAGAGATTGCGGCCGTCGAAGATGAGCGGCAGCCTCAAGAGTTTCTTCATGCGCTCGAAGTCCGGATTGCGGAACTGGTTCCAGTCCGTGACCACGGCCAGGGCGTCGGCGCCTTCCAGCGCGGCGTACTGGTTGTCCACGACCTCGACCAGCGGGTTGCCGGCGAAGATCTCCCGGGCCTTGTCCGCGGAAACCGGGTCGTAGGCCCGCACGCGCATGCCCTCGGCATTCAGATCCCGGACGATCTCCAGGGCCGGGGCCTCGCGCATGTCGTCGGTGTTGGCCTTGAAGGCCAGGCCCCAGAGTGCGAGCGTCTTGCCGCCGATCCCGCCGACCTCGGCGAAATAGTTCTTGATCTTGTCCGAGAGCACCAGCTTCTGGCGGTTGTTGACCTCGTCCACGGCCTGGATGAGGCGTGGCGGATAGCCATGCTCGAGCGCGGTGTTGATCAGCGCCTTGACGTCTTTCGGGAAGCAGGAGCCGCCGTAGCCCACGCCGGGGTAGATGAAGTAGTAGCCGATGCGGTGGTCCGAGCCGATGCCGATGCGCACGTCGCCCACGTCCGCGCCGACCCGCTCGCAGATGTTGGCGATCTCGTTGATGAAGCTGATCTTGGTGGCGAGCATGGCGTTGGCCGTGTACTTGGTCATCTCGGCCGAGCGTACGCTCATGCGGATGAGCTTGTCACGGCTGCGGGCATAAGGCGCGTAGAGAAGCTCCAGGCTGCGGGCGGCACGCTCGGAGTCGGTGCCGACGATGACCCGGTCGGGCTTCATGAAGTCCTGGACCGCGTCGCCCTCCTTCAGGAACTCGGGATTGGAGACCACGTCGAAGGGATGCTCCACCCCGCGCCTAGCCAGCTCGGCGGCGATGATCTCCCGGACCATGTCGGCCGTGCCCACCGGCACCGTGGATTTGTTGATCACGATGACGTAGCCTTCGATGCTCCGGCCGATCTCGGCCGCCACCTGGCGCACGTAGCTCAGGTCGCAGGAGCCGTCGGCCAGCGGCGGCGTGCCGACGCAGACGAAGACCACCTCGGCCTTGGTCAGGCCCTCGGTCAGGCTGGTGGTGAAGGTCAGCCGGCCGTCGGCGGCGTTGCGCTCGACCAGGGGCTTCAAACCCGGCTCGTAGATGTGCACCCCGCCGGCGCGCAGGGTTTCGACCACCGCGGGGTTGGCGTCGACGCAGACGACGTCGTTGCCCATTTCGGCGAAACAGGCCGCGCTGACCAGCCCGACGTATCCGGAACCGACGATGCAAACATTCATATATGGCTCGCTTGATGGGGGATATGAAGAGTGTTTCGAGTCTCGGCAGCGGACAGATACTGTCTCCGCCGGGTGACGTCAATACGCCCTCCAGGGCCAACGCATCTAAACCGTCCACCAGCGCCCGGCCTATGGCCTGGGCGAGGCTGTTGGCATTTTGGCCGCCTTCAATGCAACACGTTGCTTAATTCATTTTGCGGCTATTTTATTCTTGTAATGCCTTACTGTTCATGTATAGTCTCTGCATTTATATTGTGGGGGCAGACATGGATACCGTCGGCGGCTTCTCTCTTGTTGCTCATCTCTCCATCATAAAAGATCCACGCATCGACAGAACAAAGAAGCACAACCTCATCGACATCCTCACCATCGCCATCTGTGCCGTCATCGCCAATGCAGAAAGCTGGGATGACATCGAAGATTTCGGACTCCTCCGCGAGGACTGGTTCCGCTCCTTCCTCGAACTCCCCAACGGCATCCCCTCCCACGACACGTTCGCCAGAGTTTTCAGTAGGTTGGATCCAAAACAGCTCCAGGCCGCCTTCGCCGCATGGATGCAGGCTCTCCACCGCGAAACCGCCGGCAAGGTCGTGGCCATCGACGGCAAAACCCTGCGCCGGTCCTTCGATACCGCCACCGGCGGCAACGCCATCCACATGGTCAGCGCCTGGGTCGCCGAGTCAAATCTCATCCTCGGACAGCTCAAGGTCGATGACAAATCAAACGAAATCAAAGCCATACCCCAGCTCCTCGACATGCTCGCCGTGCGCGGGGCCATCGTCTCCATCGACGCCATCGGCTGCCAGAAGGACATCGCCGCCAAAATCCGCAACAAGAAGGCCGACTATGTCCTGGCGGTCAAAAAAAATCAGCCGCAACTCTTTGATGACATTGAATATATCTTCTCGGTCGCCGACCAAGCCGGACGGACGGGCGTGATCCAAGAGACGCACCAGACCGTGGACGCCGGCCACGGCCGGGTCGAAACCCGAACCTACCAGACCGTGGCCGACCTAGATCTCGTCCCCGCCTCCCAGGATTGGATCGGGGCGAAAAGCGTCGGCCGGGTAACCTCGATGCGCGAGATCGGCGAGAAAAAAACCGTGGAAACAAGATATTTCATCACGAGCCTGGCCGGCTCGGCCAAGGACTTCGGCCGGGCGGTGCGCGAGCACTGGGGCATCGAGAACTCGGTGCACTGGGTCCTGGACGTCACTTTCGGCGAGGACCAGAGCCGCATCCGCAAGGACCACGCCCCCGAAAACCTGGCCGTCATCCGCCGCATCGCCCTCAACTTGGTCAAACAGGAGAAATCCAAGCGCTCCATGCGCGGAAAACGAAAGAGAGCCGCCTGGTCCAACGAATACCTCATCACGGCCTTCACTGGGAATTAAGATGCGTTGGCCCTGATACGCCCTCCGGGAGTCGTTGCCAAGCGCTCGATCTGCGCGTATGAAATGAGCTTTTCCCCCATGGTGCGCCAGACGGCCACGTCCCCCGCCGCCACAGGCAAGGAGCGAAGCGAGCATGCCGGTCCTAGCGGTCAACGTCGATCACATCGCCACCCTGCGCCAGGCCCGGCGGGGCATCGAGCCCGAGCCGCTGGCCGCGGCGCTAGCAGCCGAGCTGGCCGGCGCCCAGGGCATCATCGTCCACCTGCGCGAGGATCGCCGCCACATCCAGGACCGCGACGTGCGCCTGCTGCGCGCCGCGGTCCAGACCAGGCTGAACCTGGAGATGGCCGCCACGGCCGAGATGCAGGCCATCGCCCTGGACGTGAAGCCGGACCTCGTCTGTCTGGTGCCCGAAAAACGCGAGGAGCTGACCACCGAGGGCGGCCTCGACTGCCTCGGCCGCGAGGCCTACCTGGCCAAGTTCGTCGCCCCGCTGAAGGCGGCGGGCATCGGGGTCAGCCTGTTCATCGACGCCAAGACGGCCCAGATCGCCGCCGCCCGGACCATCGGCGCGGACTTCATCGAGATCCACACCGGCCATTACGCCAACGCCCGGGGCGCGGCCCAGGGCGAGGAGCTGTCGCGCATCCTCGAGGGCATCCGGCAGGGGCGCGAGGAGGGCCTCAAGGTCAACCTCGGCCACGGCCTCAATTACGTGAACATCTTCGCCTTCAAGGACGTTCCCGGGGTCAGCGAATACTCCATCGGCCACAGCATCATCTCCCGGGCCGTGCTCACCGGGCTCTCCGAGGCTGTATCGAGCCTCGCGGCCATCATCCGGACCTTCGCGGACTAGCCATGATCATCGGCCTGGGCATCGACGTGGTGGAGCTGGACCGCATCGCGCGGGCCATGACGCGCTTCGGGAACCGCTTCCTGGGGAAGGTCCTGACCGCCGGCGAGCTGGCGGTCAAGCCGGCCCACGCCGTGCCCTTCGTGGCCGCGCGATTTGCGGCCAAGGAGGCCGCGGCCAAGGCGCTGGGCACAGGCTTCTCCGCCGGAGTGAGCCTTACGACCATCGAGGTCGTGGGCGGCGAGCGCGGCAAGCCCGGGCTCGCCCTGCACGCCGCCGCCATGGAGGCCTTCCGGCGCCTGGGCGGCCGGCGCATGCACCTAAGCCTGACCCACGGCCGGGACGTGGCCGCGGCCGTGGTCGTGTTCGAGGACTAGCATGTTCGCACCGCTGCCCACCCCCGAGGAAATGGCCCGCTGGGACCGTTCGTCCGTGGCCGACTTCGGCCTGAAGCCCGAGATACTCATGGAGAACGCCAGCCGCGCCTGCCTGGCCGCGCTGGAGGACGCCCTGGGGAACCTCTCCGGCCGCCGGGCGGTGCTGTTTGCCGGTCCGGGCAACAACGGCGGCGACGCCCTCGCCCTGGCCCGCCACCTTGCTTGTGCCGGGGCTGAGGTGCGCATCCTGCACAGCCGCGGCCTCGGCGACTACAAGGGCGAGTCGGGCTACCAGGTGCGTCTGGCCCGGCGCCTTGAGCTTGCCTGCGAGCGCCTGAGAGCCGACCGCCTGCCCCGGATCATGCGCGAGCTGCGCGCCTTCGCCCCGGACATGGTCGTGGACGGGCTGCTCGGCACCGGCTTCGCCGGCCCGCTGCGGCCCGACTTCCTGGCCTATGTACACGCCGTGAACGCGCTCGACGAGTCGGCCTTCGTCCTGGCCGTGGACATCCCCTCGGGGCTTTCGGGCCTGTCCGGCGAGCCCGGACCCGAGGCCGTGCGTGCGGACCTGACCGTGACCTTCGAGGCGGCCAAGCCGGGCCTGGTGCAGCCGGCCGCACGGCAGTTCGTCGGCGAGCTGGACGTGCGGGCCATCGGCATCCCGCCTCAGGTCAAGGCGCTGCACCCCGCCGGCCAGCGCCTGCTGACCCCGGCCGTGGCCGGCCTTTTGCCGCTCGATCCGCCGGACCTGCACAAGGGCACGGCCGGCAGCGTCTGCGTCATCGGCGGCTCACCGGGGCTGACCGGCGCCCCGCACCTGGCCGCCCTGGGCGCGCTACGCGCCGGAGCGGGCTACGCGGTGGTCGCCTGCCCGGCGGCCCTGGCCGACCAGATCAAGGGAGGTCAGCCCGACGTCATGATCTTTCCGGCCGCCCCGGGCGAAGTCCTTGGTCCGGAGAGCCTGGCCCGCATTACCGACGCCCTGGCCCGCCACGACGCCGCGGTCCTCGGCCCTGGCCTTGGCCGCAGCCTGGAGAGCGCGGCCTTCCTGGCCTCGTTTCTCACCCGCGTCTCCGATCTGCCCCTGGTGCTCGACGCCGACGCCCTGTTCCTGCTCGCCGGCCTGTCTTCGCTTAGGCCCGGCAACGAGACCTGGCCCGAGCACCTCGTCCTGACCCCGCATCCCGGCGAGGCCGCGACGCTTCTCGGTGTGGGCCTGGCCGAGGTCCAGGGGAACCGCCTGGACGCGGCCCGGCGCCTGGCCGAGCGCTACCGCGCGGTGGCCGTGCTCAAGGGCGCAGCCACGGTCATCGCCGCCCCGGATGAAGCGTCCGTGGTCTGCCCCCTGTGCGCGCCCAACCTGGCCGTGGCCGGCTCGGGCGACGTGTTGTCCGGCTGCCTGGGCGCCCTGCTCGCCCGTGGTCTGCGACCGTTCGATGCCGCCTGCCTGGCCGTTTATTGGCATGGCTTGGCGGGCGAAATCCTGTCTGGAACCTACCCCGGGCGGGGGAACCTGGCGAGCGAGATCGCGTTCACCCTGCCCGCAGCCCGCAAGGAGATGTGCCCATGCTGACCGCCAAGGACATCATGACCCGCGAGGTCATCACCTTCACTCCCGAAACGAGCGTGGCCGAGGCCGCCCGGGCGCTCGTTGAGAAGCACATCAACGGCGCTCCGGTGGTCTCCGGGGGCCGCATCGTCGGCGTCCTGACCCAGAGCGACCTGGTGACCCAGCAGAAGCAGCTGAACCTGCCCTCGGTCTTCACCATCCTCGACGCCGTCATCCCGCTCTCCTCCTCGGCGAAGTTCGAGCGCGAGATGGAGAAGATCGCGGCCCTGACCGTGGGCCAGGCCATGACCGCCGAGCCGGTGACCGTGAGCCCGGACACGCCGCTGACGGCCATCGCCGGCCTGATGGTCGACCGCAAGCTGCACACACTGCCCGTGGTCGTGGCCGGCCAGGTGGTCGGGATCATCGGCATGGAGGACATCCTGCGCACCCTGACCAAGGGCTAGGGGGCCGGGCCGTGGCCCAAGCCTCCGAGGCGCTGACCGTCGCGCTCGCCGGCGAGGACGAGACCCTGGCCCTCGGCCGGCTCATGGCGCAGAGCCTGGATGATCCGCCCGGGCTCTGCTTTCTATTGTCCGGCGGGCTCGGCGCAGGCAAGACCACCCTCGTGCGCGGTTTCGTCTCCGCCCTGCCCGGCAGCGAGGCGGCCGAGGTGGCCAGCCCCAGCTTCAACATCTGCAACCGCTACCCGACACGGCCGCCGGTGGCCCACTACGATCTCTACCGCCTGGAGGGCTTTGCGCCCGACGAGGAACTGCTGGAGGACTTTTCCGACCTCTCGCTTCTTGTCATCGTGGAGTGGTCGCAGTATCTAGAGCCCCGGCATCGTCCGCTTTCCCGGATCGATGTCGCGCTCGAACCCGCCGGGACAGGGCGCCTGGCCCGGCTGGCAAGCGCCGGCGAGCGGGCTTGCGCCTGTCTCGCCAGGATCAGGGAGGCGTTGCGGGACATGCCGGGCGGCCTCACAGCATCGACAACCCCTGCCAGGGAAACGTAGGCGACATCATGGACATCGTGGTTCTCAAATTCGGCGGCACCTCGGTGGCAGGCCTGGAGCGCATGCGCCGGGTGCTGGCCATCGTCAAGCGCGAGGTGGCCGCCGGGCACAAGGTGGCCGTGGTCTTATCCGCCATGTCCGGCGAGACCAACCGGCTGCTCACCCAGGCCCAGGAGTTCTCCCCCGAGCCCGACCCGGCCGAGCTGGACGTGCTGGTGACCACCGGCGAGCAGATCTCGGTGGCTCTTTTCGCCATGCTCTGCAAGGACGCGGGGCTAGCCGCCCGCTCGCTGCTCGGCTACCAGATTCCCATCGACACCAGCTGCGAGTTCGGCCGGGCGCGCATCCTGAACATCGATGCGGACAAGTTCCGCAACCACTTCGCGGACCACGACGTGCTGGCCGTGGCCGGATTCCAGGGCTGCGACTGCAACGGCCGGCTGACAACGCTGGGGCGCGGCGGCTCGGACACCTCGGCCGTGGCCCTGGCCGCGGCCATCAGGGCCCGGGTCTGCGACATCTACACCGACGTCCCCGGGGTCTTCACCACCGACCCGAACATCTGCCCCGAGGCCCGCAAGCTTGCCCACATCAGCTACGACGAGATGCTGGAGATGGCCAGTCAGGGCGCCAAGGTCCTGCAGATCCGCTCGGTCGAGTTCGCCAAGAAATACAACGTCAAGGTGCACGTCCGCTCGACCTTCTCCGACGAGCCCGGCACCATCGTCAGCCAGGAGGATCAGAGCATGGAAGCGGTTCTCGTCTCCGGCGTGGCCCTGGACAGGAACCAGTGCCGCGTGACCGTCTACGACGTCCTGGACCAGCCGGGCATCGCCTCGTCGATCTTCGGCCCCCTGGCGAAAGAGGGCGTGCTGGTGGACATGATCATCCAGAACACCAGCCGCGACGGCCACACCGACATGACCTTCACCATCCCGAAGATCGACCTGAAGAAGACGCTGACCATCCTGGAGGAGGTCCAGAAGCGCATCGGCGCCAAGGAGATCCAGCACGACGTCGGCGTGTGCAAGGTCTCGGTCATCGGGGTCGGCATGCGCAACCACTCGGGCGTGGCCTCGCGCGCCTTCGAGTCGCTGGCCAACGAAAACGTGAACATCCTCATGATCTCGACCTCGGAGATCAAGATCACCTGCCTGATCGAGGACAAGTACGCGGAGCTGGCCGTGCGCACCCTGCACGAGGCCTTCCAGTTGGACAAGGAGCCGAACGAGCGGGTCTGCGAATTATGAAGCCGGTCGCCATCTACGACACCAGCCTGCGCGACGGCACCCAGGCTGAGGAGATCAACTTAACGCCCGAGGACAAGGTGCGCATCGCGGTCAAGCTCGACGAGCTGGGTGTGGCCTACATCGAGGGCGGCTGGCCGGGATCGAACCCGACCGACAAGCGCTTCTTCAAGGACATCAAGAACTACGAGCTGAAACACGCCCAGGTGGCGGCCTTCGGCTCGACCCACAACCCCAAGTCCGGGGCCGAGAACGACGCCAACCTGAAGGCCCTGCTGGCCTGCGAGGCGCAGGTCTTGACCATCTTCGGCAAGACCTGGGATCTGCACGTGAAGGATGCCCTGCGCGTGACGAACGAGCGCAACCTCGGGCTGATTACCGATTCCCTGCGCTATCTGAAGCCCCACTGCCGGGAGCTGTTCTTCGACGCCGAGCACTTCTTCGACGGCTTCAAGGCCAACCGCGACTACGCCCTGGCCTGCCTGAAGACCGCCCAGGCGGCCGGCGCCGATGTGCTCGTGCTCTGCGACACCAACGGCGGCAGCCTGCCCGACGAGATCGGCGAGATCATGGATGCGGTTGCCGGCGCCCTGCCCGGGGCGAGGCTCGGCATCCACTGCCACAACGACTCCGAGCTGGCCGTGGCCAACACGCTCACCGCCGTGGCCCACGGAGCGGTCCAGGTCCAGGGCACGGTCAACGGCATCGGCGAGCGTTGCGGCAACGCCAACCTGTGCTCGATCATCCCCGCCCTCGAGCTGAAGATGGACCGGCCCTGCCTGCCCGCAGGCAAGCTCGCGCTCCTGACCCAGATCTCGCACTTCGTCTCCGAGGTCTGCAACCTGCGGCCCTTCTTCCGCCAGCCCTTTGTCGGCCGCTCGGCCTTTGCCCACAAGGGCGGCATCCACGTCTCGGCCGTGGTCAGAAACCCCAAGACCTACGAGCACATCGACCCCAAGGCCGTGGGCAACATCCAGCGCGTGCTGCTCTCCGATCTGTCCGGGCGCTCGAACATCCTGTTCATGGCCTCCAAGTACTTCCCCAAGCTCGACAAGGAGGACCCCTGCGTCGAGACGCTGCTCTCCGAAGTCAAGGAGCGCGAGGCCCTGGGCTACGAGTACTCCACGGCCGAGGCCTCGTTCATCCTGCTCTTCTTCCGGACCATGGGCTGGTCCAAGCGCTACTTCGAACTGATCAACTTCCGGGTGCTGGACGAAAAAAGGAGACAGACCGAGCTGACCTCCGAGGCCACGGTCATGATCAAGGTCCGCGGCCAGACCTACCACACCGCGGCCTGCGGCGTGGGTCCGGTCAACGCACTCGACAACGCCCTGCGCAAGGCCCTGGAAGAGGCCTATCCGAGCCTGAAGGAGATGCGCCTCATCGACTTCAAGGTCCGGGTACTCTCGGGCTACATGCGCGATACCGGCGGCACGGCCTCCAACGTGCGCGTGCTCATCGAGTCCGGAGACTCCAAGGACAAGTGGACCACGGTCGGCCTGTCGCCCAACGTCATCGACGCCAGCTGGCAGGCCCTGGTCGACTCCATCACCTACAAACTGTTCAAGGACGATCCGCAGAAATGGCCGCAGAAGGCCGATTTATAAGGAGCCTCGCGTGTACCTGACCGTGCTCTCCGACAACACCGCCCTGCCCGGCTTCGCCAAGGAATGGGGGTTGTCGCTGTACATCGAGACCCCTGACGGCGCCGTGCTCTTCGACGCCGGCCAGGGCCCGGCCATGGTCGCCAACGCCGCGGCCCTGAACCTCGATCTGTCCGTCGTGAAGACCGTAGGCTTGAGCCACGGCCATTTCGACCACGGCGACGGGCTGCCCCGGGTTTTCGCCGCGGGCTACGCCGGATGCGTCCACGCCCACGCCCAGGCGCTCGCGCCCCGCTACTCACTCCAGCCCGGCAAGCCCAAGCGCTACATCGGCCTGTCCGGCGCGGCGCAGGCCGCGCTCTCGGCCCGCCTCACGCCCGTGGCCGCTACCGCGGAGCTGCTTCCGGGTCTGACCATGGTCAGTGCCGTACCGCGCAAGCCCGGGGCGCATCAATGCGTGGCCGGGTTCTATTTCGACGAGGCCTGCACCGAGCCGGACTGCGTGAGCGACGACGCCTTCCTGATATGGGAGCAGCCAGAGAGCATGGCGGTGATTTTCGGTTGCTGCCACGCGGGCCTGGCCAACAGCCTGGACCTGGCGCGCGAGCTGACCGGTGGCAAACCGCTGTCGGCCGTTGTCGGCGGGCTGCACCTCTACGACGCCGGACAGGCCGTGCTTGAGGAGTCCGCGCGGGTGCTCGGAAAAGCCGATCCGGCGCGCATCATCGCCGGCCACTGCACCGGCGAGAAGGCCACGGCCTGGCTGGCCGAGCGCTTCCCTGGCCGGGTCACGCCGCTGGCCGCGGGCTTGAGCGTCGAGCTCTAGGGCCTGCCGGCCCTTTGCGGCAATCCCTAAAGTAGAACTCGAAGAATCCGACTAGGGCTTCAGGCTCTCCAGATCCTCGCTGTGGCCGATAACCACCAGCAGGTCGCCCTTGCCGAGCGGCTCGTCGGCCCGGGGGATGAAGCGGTAACGCGGCTCCGCGGTCTTCTTCACGGCGATGACCTGGACCTGGTGCCTGGTCGGCAGCTCCAGCGCGCGCAGCGACTGGCCCTGCCACTTGTCAACGGCCAATTCCTGGATGGCCACGTCCTGGTCGAAGGGCAGGTATGAGATGAGGCCGGGCACGGCCAGGCGGTGGGCGAGCTGAATGGCCGCGAACTCCTCGGGGAAGACCACGTCGTCCACGCCGATGCGCCAGAGGAGCTTGACGTGGTCGGCGCTGACCGCCTTGACCCAGACATTGGCCGTGCCCAGCTCCTTCAAATACAGGCTGATCATGGTGCTGGCCTCGATGGAATGGCCGACGCTGACCAGGACGTGGGTCAGCTCCGGAAAGCCGAGCTGGCTCAGGACTTTCTTGTCCATGGCGTCGCCCTGGTAGACCTGGGTGAAGACGTGCTGGGCGCGGCGCACGTTCTCCGTGTCGCGGTCCAGGCCCAGAACCTCCTGGCCCAGCTCGGTCAGGGCCTTGCCGAAGGCGAAGCCGAACTTGCCGAGCCCGATGACGCCCACCTGCAGATGTTTCATGCCAAGCCTCTCTTTTCCCCGCTTCTAGCCTATGAGCAGCGACTCTTCGGGCCACTTGTAGTGCGGCTGGTCCTGGAAGTTCTGTATTGCGCTGACGAACAGGACCGGCCCCAGCCGGCCGATGAACATGAGCGCGGTGACCACGATCTTGCCGGCCAGGGTCAGCTTGGAGGTCAAGCCCATGGACAGGCCCACGGTGCCGAAGGCCGAGACCACCTCGAAAAGCACCTCGATCAACTGTCCGCGGGCCAGAGGATGGGGCACGTCGCCGCCCTCGGTCACGGCCAGGATCAGGGTCGCGGCGCAGACGATGATGATGGCGAAGATGACCAGGGTCAGGGCCTTGTTCTGGGTCGAATGGTCCAGGGCGTAACGCCCGATCACGGCCTGCTGCCGGCCCCGGAAATGCGAGCCGGCAAAGGCCAGAAGAGCCCGGAAGGTCGTGGTCTTGATGCCGCCGGCGCAGCTGCCGGGCGAGCCGCCGATGAACATGAGAAAGATCATGAACAGCAGGGAGACGTTGGTCATGGAGCCGATGTCCAGGGTGTTGAAGCCCGCGGTGCGGCAGGTGACCGACTGAAAGAAGGCCGCGAGGCAGGCTTCGCCGAAGGGCAGGCCGCTCCTGTAGCCGATGTTCTCGGCCAGGAAGATGACCGCCGCGCCGCCGAGGATGAGGGCCGCGGTCATCTTGAGCACCACCCGGGCATACCAGCTCAATCTCGGCCGGCTGCGGGTCGTCAGCCGGAGAAAAAGCCGGGAGCTGGCCATGAGCTCGAGCTCGACCAGGAGCGAGAAGCCGAGCCCGCCCAGGACGATCAGGGCCATGACGACCAGGTTCACACCGAAATTCGCCCGCCAGGCCACGAGGCTGTCGGCATGGAGGCCGAAGCCGGCGTTGCAGAAGGCCGAGACGGCATGGAACACAGCCGAGAACGGTTTGAAGCCCAGGGGGTCGAGGATGTAGAGCGAGGCCGCGCCCCAGCCTTCGATGACCACGGTCCAGAGCACGAGGTGGACCAGGAAGCGCCCGATCTGGAAGTTCGGGTCGTGGAGCAGGCTCTGGCCCACGGCCACCCGGTCCGACAGGCTGACGCGCCGGCGCCAGAGATAGAAGACCAGGCTGGAATAGGTCATGATGCCCAGGCCCCCGAGCTGGATGAGGGCCAGGATGACGACCTGCCCGAAGCGGCTGAACTGGGTGCCGGTGTCGACCACGGCCAGGCCGGTGACGCAGGTCGCCGAGGTCGCGGTGAAGACGGCGTCGATCCAGGCCAGCCGGCCGCCGGGAACGAGACTCGCGGGCTGGTGCAGCAGGGCCGCGCCGATGAGTATGACGCCACCGAAGAAGAAGATCGGCGAGGTGAAGGGCGAGAGGATGTTCTTTCTGAGCATGAGGGCGCGGCGGTTCAGGCCGAGGGCGCCCCGGCTTAGGCCCGGGGGACCGCGATCTCGTCGTCGATGGTGTCGGGGTCGCTCGCGTGGTAGCGCACGAGCTGGCGCAGGTGGCTGAAACTTTCCGCGTCCATGGACTCTACGACCAGGGCCGCGCCGTCGCCGGTCGAGCGGACCACCCGGGCCGCAAGCTCGATGGCCGCGCCCGGGCCGAGGACGATGACCACCTGGCAAGCTTCGCCAACCGCCGGCAGATCGCTGCCGGAGAGGAGAAGCCCCTTCAAGCTCACGTCCCGGACCTCGGCGGTCATCACCCGGCCGGCGGCCCGGACCTCGGCGGTGAATGCGGCCTTGACCCGCGTTCGGCGGCGTTTGTTCTCGTTCATCTTTCGTGCCCCTCAGCCGCGACCCTCTAGCATCAAACGGAGCGGCCGTCACCGTCCGGGGCGGCGCAGAGAAAATCGGCCGCAAGCCCGGCCACGCGCTCGCGCGTCTCCCGGTGGGTGACGATCATATGCCGGCCGGCCCGCTCGTCCGTGATGTTCAGCAGCTCCAGGCGCTTCACCGCCGCCCGCGTCTCGCGGACGATCTCGAAGGCGTTGCCGAGCGGCACGACCACGTCGCGCTGGTCCTGGACGACCAGGAGCGGTGCGGTCAGCCGTGGCAGGTTCCGGCGCAGGCGGGAGAGAGCCTTCATGGCGCTGTCCAGGGCATTCATGGGCACGCCGCCCTCGGTCCCCTGCCAGGGCGCGAGCTCCTTTTCAACTTCCGATCGCCTGGGGTTGGGCCAGATGGGTTTGAGCCTGCGCAGCACCGGCACCAGGGGCAGGCGCCAGTCCTTGACCACAAAGGGCCACCAGCTGAAAAAAAAGAGCGGCCCGGCCAGGCTGATCACCGCCGCCGGTGTGGTTTCGGTGCCGAGCGCGAGCGCCAGGCTCGCGCCCAGGGAGAAGCCGGCCACGGCCACCCGCCTGCCCCCGCGCGCCAGATCGGAATAAGCCGTGCGGGCGGCGCCGAGCCAGTCGTCAAAGCCCATGGCGTCCACTTCTTCCAGCGTTCCGCCGTGGCCGGGCAGCATGGGGCTTGCGGTCTCGATGCCGCTCGCTTCAAGCGCCTCGGCTACCGCATAGAGGTCGAACGGCGTGCCGCAGAAGCCGTGCAGCAGAAGGCAGGCATCGGCAACGGGCCGGCCTCCGCCCTCCGGGCTTCCGTTCCGTCCGGTTTTCATCTAGGTAGCTCCTTCATTCGTCATGTTACATCCGTCATGTTGCATCGGAGAGCGAGGATCATGCCCACCTGCGACCTTCTCCTCACCGCCCGCTGGCTCCTGACCCAGGACGACGCCCGCCGGGAGATCGAGCATGCCGCCCTGGCCGTGAAAGACGGCCTGGTGGCCGCCGTCGGCCCGGCCGTTGACCTCGAGCGCGACTGGCGGCCCGCCGAGCGCCTGGACCTCGGCCACTGCCTGGTCATGCCCGGGCTCGTAAACGGCCACACCCACGCGGCCATGTCCATTTTCCGCGGCATGGCCGACGATCTGCCGCTCATGGAGTGGCTGACCAGGCACATCTGGCCGGTGGAAAAGGACCTGACTCCGGAAATCGTGCACCTCGGGGCAATGCTGGCCTGCGCCGAGATGATCCGGACCGGTACGACCTGCTTCGCGGACATGTACCTGATCGAGGCCGAGACCGCAAAGGCCGTGGACATATCAGGCCTGCGAGGACTTCTGGCCGAGGGCATCTTCGCCTTCCCCTCCCCGGCCTACACCGATCTCGCGGCCGGATATGCCCTGATCGAAGAGCTCTTCGAGCGCTATCGGGGCCATCCGCGCATCCGCTTCGCCATCGCGCCCCACGCGGTCTACACCACCACCCCGGAGATACTGGCCCAGGCTTTTGCCCTGGCCGAGAAGCACGACGTGCCCTTCATGCTTCACCTGGGCGAGACGGCCCAGGAGTCGCGCGACTGCCTGGAGAAGACCGGCCACCGCCCGCTCGCCTACCTGGACGGCCTGGGCTGCCTGGCTGCGCGCACGGTGCTCTTCCACGCCGTGGACCTGCATCCCGAGGAGCTCGAGCGGGTGGCCGCGGCCAAGGCCAAGATCGTCCACAACCCGCAGTCGAACATGAAGCTGGGAAGCGGCGTGGCCCCGGTGGCGGCCATGCTCCAGGCCGGAGTAAGCGTCGGCCTGGGCACCGACGGCGCGGCCTCCAACAACGACCTGAACATGTTCAGCGAGATGACCTCGGCGGCCCTCTTGGCCAAGGTCTCGGGCCTGGACCCGACGCTCCTGCCCGCGCGCGACGTGCTCGACATGGCCACCCGCGGCGGGGCCGAGGCCTTTGCCTGGCCGGCCCTGGGCAGCCTCGCGCCGGGCCAGGCCGCGGACCTGATCGCCCTGGATCTTGCCGCGCCGAACCTGACCCCGCTCTACCACCCGGCCTCGCACCTGGTTTATGCCGCCAGCGGCCACGAGGTCCGGCTGACCATGGTCGGCGGCCGGGTGCTCTACCGCGACGGCGGCTTCACCGGCTTCGACTATCCGGCGCTCCTGGCCGAGATCGAAAAACTCCGGCGCTGGGTCGCCGGCCGGAACGGACTTGCATCTTGACAAGCCCGCTCAAGTGATGAATAAATGACGTTTTGTTTCGCGCCGGCAAACGCCGGTTCCCAATGAATGACGCCTGACCAGTCAAGGAGAACGCTTCCATGGCCAAGAATACCGCCGCCTCGAGTCTCACCGACGCCCAGATGACCCCCGAGGGTCTGTGCTTCAAGGGTGTGATCCTGGAGCAGATCGTGGAGAAGTGCGAGGGTTGCGAGCGCGTGGTCGTGCTCGAGGCCGGCAAGTACTGCCCGAGCTACGCCAAGCCCGCGTCCAAGTGGGTCCACGGCCTGTGCAACTTCGCCACCCACATGAAGGGTGAGAAGAGCAAGACCGGCGACATCAAGATCAACCCCCTCAAGGCCTCCAAGCGCGCCGCCCGCGGTCGCTAGGATACGTCCATATTCCGGGGCGGAAGGTCGTGACCTTCCGCCCTTTTTTTCCCCACCGCCCAGGGGCCGGGGCGAGTGTCGGCCCGACGCCACGGGAGGTTCCCATGTCCGAGGCCGTGCTGGCCTATCTCGACGGTTGCCGCGAAGCGGTCATTGAGCTGCAGCGCGGCCTGGTGGCCATCCCCGCCCTGGGGCCGGACAACGGCGGAGAGGGTGAGGCAGCCAAGTACGCCTATGTCCGCGACTACCTGCAGGGCCTGGGCTTCGCCGATATCCGCGACATCCCGGCGCCCGACGCCCGGGTGCCCGGCGGCCAGCGCCCCAACCTGGCCGCGGTCCTGCCCGGCATGGACGCAAGCCGGACCCTGTGGGTCATCGCCCACCTGGACATCGTGCCGCCCGGCGACCTCGCCCTGTGGACCTCCGACCCGTACCAACTGGTGGTCGATGGCGACCTCATCTTCGGCCGCGGCGTGGAGGACAACCACCAGGCCCTGGTCTCCGCGGCCATGGTCGCCGGAGGACTCAAGGCCACCGGCGGCGTTCCGCCGATCAATTTCGGCCTCGTCTGCGTCGCCGACGAGGAGACCGGCAGCAAGTACGGCCTGGATTACATCCTGAAGTCCGCGCCCGAGCTGTTCAAGCCCACGGACCTCATCCTCGTGCCCGATTCCGGCCTGCCCGACGGCTCCATGATCGAGGTCGCCGAGAAGTCCATGTTCTGGCTCAAGGTCACCGTGCTCGGCAAGCAGTGCCATGCCTCGGTGCCGAGCCAGGGCGTGAACACCCTCGTCGCCGCGGCCGACTTCATCCTGCGCGTGCGCGGACTGAAGGACGATTTTCCGGCCACCGACGCCATGTTCGATCCGCCCGTCTCGACCTTCGAGCCGACCAAGAAGGAGGCCAACGTCGAGAACGTGAACACCGTGCCCGGCCGCGACGTCTTCTACGTGGACTGCCGCGTGCTGCCCGTCTACCAGGTGGATGCGGTCTATGCCCGGCTGAAGGCCATCGGCGAGACCGTGGCCGGCCGCCACGGCGTGCGCATCGAGTACGAGGTGGTCCAGATGGAGCAGGCCACCGCCCCCACCGATCCCGAGAGCGAGATCGTTACCCGCCTGCGCCGGGCCATCCGCGAGGTCTACGACGTGAGCGCCCGGCCCATGGGCATCGGCGGCGGCACCGTGGCCGCGTATCTGCGGCGCCGGGGCCTGCCGGCCGCGGTCTGGGCCAAGATCATGCACAACGCCCACCAGCCCAACGAGCACGCCTCCATCAGCAACTGCATCGGCGACGCCAAGGTCATGGCCCGCCTGCTCTTCGGCTGATCGGCCGGGAGAGGCGACTCCATGGTCAAGGCTCCGCTGCCGGACGTCCTCGACCTGATCGTGGTCGGCGCCGGCCATGCCGGCTGCGAGGCGGCCATGGCCGCGGCCCGGCTGGGGCTGGCCACGCTTCTCCTGACGATCAACGTCGAGCGCATCGGGCATCTGTCCTGCAACCCGGCCATCGGCGGCCTGGCCAAGGGCCACATGGTGCGCGAGATCGACGCGCTCGGCGGCATGATGGGCCTGTGGGCCGACGCCGCCGGCATCCAGTTCCGAACGCTCAATACCCGCAAAGGCCCGGCCGTACGCGCCACCCGGGCCCAGATCGACCGCGCCGCCTACCTCTCCGCGGTCCAGCGCGACATCTTCGCCGTGGAGCGGTTGTGGGTGGTCCAGGACATGGCCGAGGAGATACTGAGCGAAAATGGCCGCGCGGCCGGGGTGCGCACGGCGCTCGGGCAGGTGTTGCGCGCCCGCCACGTGCTCCTGACCACCGGCACCTTCCTGTCCGGGCGCATCCACGTGGGCCTGAACAATGCTCCGGGCGGCCGGTTGGGCGACCCGCCGGCTTCTGCCCTGTCGGCCAGCCTGAAGGCCCTCGGCTTCGAGTTGGGACGACTGAAGACCGGGACCACGCCCCGGCTGCTCAAGGCCAGCATCGATTTTGCGGCCCTCGAGCCCCAGCCCGGCGACGTGCCCCCGCCGGCCTTCAGCTTCCGCCCGCCCGGGCCAACCATGCCCCAGGTGCCCTGCCATCTGACCTGGACCAACGAGCGGACGCACGCCGTCATCCGCGAGGGCTTCGACCGCTCGCCGCTCTTCACCGGGGTCATCACCGGCGTGGGCGCCCGCTATTGCCCGTCCATCGAGGACAAGGTCGCGCGCTTCCCGGACAAGTCCCGGCACCAGATCTTCGTCGAGCCCGAGGGGCTGGATAGCCCCGAGGTCTACCCCAACGGCATCCCCACCAGCCTGCCGCTCGACATCCAGAAGCGCCTGCTGGCCACTATCCCTGGGCTGGAGAAGGCCCAGATCGTGCGCCCGGGCTATGCCATCGAATACGACTTCCTGCCGCCCACGCAGCTGAAAAAGACCCTGGAGACCAAGCGCCTGGCCGGGCTATGGTGCGCCGGCCAGATCAACGGCACCTCGGGCTACGAGGAGGCCGCGGGCCAGGGTTTGTGGGCCGCGCTGAACGTCTTCTGCCAGCTGTGCGGCCGGCCGCCCTTCCTGCCCGGCCGCGACCAGGCCTATCTCGGGGTGCTGGTGGACGACCTGAGCACCAAGGGCACGAGCGAGCCCTACCGCATGTTCACCTCCCGGGCCGAGCACCGGCTCCTCTTGCGCGAGGGCAACGCCGACGCGAGGCTGACGCCGCTCGGCCGCGAGCTCGGCCTGGTGGACGACGCCCACTGGCGCCTCTACACGGACAAGGCCCGAGCCCTGGACGAGGTCCTTGCGGCCCTGGAGGCGGTCACCATCCGGCCCGACGCCGCCACCCGGGAGGCGCTCGCGGCCGCGGGCGCCGCGGCCCCGGGCAAGGCCGTGCCCCTGTCGGCCATCCTGCGCCAGCCCGAGGTGGCCATCGAGAGCCTGAGCCCCTTCTGGCCGGCTCTCATGGACATGCCCGAAACGGTGCGTCGCGAGGCCGAAATCCGGGTGAAGTACGAGGGCTACCTCGCGCGCGAGGCCGAGCTGGCCGAGCGGACGGTCCGGCTCGAAGCCGTGGCCCTGCCCGGGGATCTCGATTATACGGCCGTGGCCGGCCTGTCGCGCGAGGTGGTGGAGAAGCTGACCCGCATCCGGCCCATGACCCTGGGCCAGGCCGGGCGCATCTCCGGCGTCACCCCGGCGGCCCTGGCCTGCCTGGAGATACAACTCCGCAAGCTCGGCTGCGTGTAGCCTTCCCGTCGGCGAACAAAAACGCTACAAGGCCGGGAACGGCCGGCCCCGCGACGCTGCGGCCGGCGCAAAGGACCCATGCCCATGCTCGTCGCCGACCGATTCGCCGCCTTCGGCCATGCCGTCCTGACCAGGACCGACCAGTTCCGGCAGGGCGCGACCATCCTGCTCGCCGCCCTGCGCGCGGCCCTGCGCCTGCGCTTCCTGAACGCCGCTGTGCGCGCGGCTTTCGTCAGCCAGCTCGAGGCCGTCGCGCTCAGCTCCCTGCCCTCGGTGGTCATCGTCGCCCTGCTGCTCGGCGGCATCACCGTGCACTACGTGCTGCGCGTGGTCCTCGACTACATCGGCGCCTACGAGCAGCTGGGCAGCCTCCTCGTGCGGGTCATGCTGGAGGAGATCGGCCCCCTGGCCACCGTCCTCATCATCATGCTGCGCTCGGGCAGCGCGGTCATCGCCGAAGTCGCGACCATGAAGATCAACAACGAGCTCGAATCCTTGCGGGTCTTCGGCGTGGGCCAGGACGACTACCTCTTCCTGCCGCGCGTCCTGGCCTTCGCCGTGGCCGGTCCGAGCCTGACCATGGTCTTCTGCCTGGTCGGGCTCGTGGGCAGCTTCCTCATCCTCGGCTACTTCCACGACATCACCTTCGGCAACTACCTGCGCCAGCTCTACACCGGCGTCGAGGTGCGCAACCTCGTCGTGCTCCTGGCCAAGCCCGTGATCATGGCCGTGGCCGTGGCCGTGGTCTGCCTGCAGCGCGGGCTGTCCGTGGGCCGCTCCTCGACCGAGGTGCCGCTCGTCCTGTCCCAGGGCATGATGCTCTGCCTGACCACCATCCTGGTCATCGAGCTGGCCGTGGTCCTCTTCTTCAGCATCTGAGGCGAACGTGATCCTCTCCCTGCGCATCCTGCTGGTGGTCGTGGCCGCCAACCTGGCCCCCCCGGTCCTGGCCCATTATCTCGAAAACCGCTTCGACCGGCCACTGGACGGAGGCCGGCGGCTCGCCGACGGCCGGCCCCTGTTCGGTCCGAACAAGACCGTGCGCGGGGTCGTCGGCGGCGTGCTGGCCGCGGGCCTAGCCGGCCAGCTGGTCGGGTTCGGCCTGCTGCCCGGCCTGGTCGCCGGGGTCCTGGCCATGCTCGGCGACCTGGCCACCAGCTGGCTCAAGCGCCGGCTGGGCTTGGCCTCGGGCGGCACGGCGCCGGGGCTCGACCAGTTGCTCGAGGGCCTGCTGCCCATCGCCTACCTCGGCCTGGCCTTCGACCTGCGCTGGCCTGCCGGAACGACGCTGCTTCTCGGCTTCGGGCTCCTGGCCTACGCCGGCTCGCGGCTGTACGCCAAATTCTTCCTCTATCCGGCCCCGCCCGGCTACCGGCGCAAGGTCAGCCCGCGCCTGCGGACCCGGGAGCTCATCCGCTGCCGGACCAAGCCGGGCCTCCTGGACATGCTCCTGAACTTCCAGGACGCCGTCTACTACCACCTGCTCATCCACGGCTTCTTCAAGGCCACCCGGCTCTACGACCAGGGACTGGCCAACGCCCTCAACTTCGCCGTGCGCGAGCAGGCCGTGGTACTGCCCCGCCTGCCCCCGACCTTCGACGGGCTGCGTGTCCTCTTTCTGTCCGACCTGCACTTGGACGGCCTGCCCGGCCTGCCCGAGCGCCTGGCCGCGGTCCTGCCGCGCCTGGCCTTCGACCTGTGCATCTTCGGCGGCGACTACCGCATGGGCACCTACGGCCCCTACTCCGAGGCCCTGCACCGCCTGAAAGCCGTGGTCGAGCTGACCCGCTGCCCGCTCGGCCAGTATGCCATCCTCGGCAACCACGACTGCTACGAGATGGTCGAACCCTTGAGCGCCATGGGCCTCGATGTGCTGGTCAACGACGCCGTGCGCCTGGAGCGGGGCGGAGAAGAGTTCTGGCTGGCCGGGGTGGACGACCCGCACTATTTCCGCTGCCACGACCTGCCGCTGGCCTTGAGCGAGGTGCCCGAGGCGGCCTGCCGCATCCTGATCGCACACTCGCCGGCGGTCTTCGCCGAGGCCGCGGCGCTCGGCGTGGATTTGCTGCTCTCCGGCCACACCCACGCCGGCCAGATCTGCCTGCCGGGCCTCGGCGCCGTCTTCACCCACACCCCGGCGCCCCGGCGCGTGGTCACGGGCCTGTGGCGCGAAGGGAAAATGGTCGGCTACACCAGTGCCGGCGTGGGCGCCTCGGGCGTGCCCGTGCGCTTCAACTGCCCCGGCGAGGTGGTCATCCTGACCGTGCGCCGGACATAGGGAAAATTGACGCTGCCGGAAGGCGTCTGCTAGTGTTCCTGAAAGCTTGGCCCGGCGGACCGGCCCGGAGACAGTCGTGAATCTGGCCTATTGGCTCAACCTGAAGGACAACCTCCTGCTCCTGGCCGAAAACCGGGAGGAGATCGAGGCCTTCATGGAACTCTCGGCCAAGTTCCACCACCAGATCGGCATCGTCAGCGACCGCTACCCGCTGCTCGCGAGCCTCACAGTCCTGGAGAACATCGCGCTCATGGCCATGTACCACCGCAACGTGCCGCTCGCCCGGGCCGAGGAGCAGACCGGTCCCGAGCTTAAGGCCTTAGGGCTGGCCGACGCCGCGGGCAAGCGCCTGGAGGATCTTACCCGCGAGGAGGTGCTGAACACCTACCTCCTGCGCTGCCTGGCCAAGAACAACATCATCGTGCTCATGAACACCCCGGCCGCCTCGGAAATCGAATTCGTCCTCGGCGGCCTTGCGCGCCTTGGCCGCAAGCTCCGGCTGTGGATCGCCTGCCTGGCCGGCGATGCCGAGACCTACCGGCGATTTGCCCTGCGGACCATTGCCGTCGGGGGCGAAACATGAGCCAGGACGCCCGCCGGCGCGAACTCAAGGTCGGCTGCTTCACCACCGTCATCCTGGCCGTGTCCGTGGGCCTGCTCGTCTACATCGGCATCAAGAAGGACCTCTTCGCCGAGCGCGCCGTGTTCACGGTCATCAGCACCTCGGGCGAAGGCATCGAGTCGGGCATGAGCGTCAAGCTCAAGGGCTTCCGCATCGGCCAGGTGACGGGCGTGTCCCTGGAGAACATCGACGCCGTCCGGGTCGAGATCGAGATCCTGAAGAAGTACGTGAAATGGTTCAAGCGCGACTCGGTCATCAGCCTGCAGCGGCCGATCATCGGCGGCGCCTACCTCGACCTGACCCCGGGCTCGCCCGAGGCCCCGGTGCTCTCGCCCGGCTCGCAGATGAGCATGGAGCAGTCCGAGGATCTGCAGAAGAAGCTCGAGGAGCGGGCCAACATCATGCTGGTCGAGATCGAGGCGGTCATCGCCAACCTGCGCACCCTCTCCGACCAGATCGTGGACAAGTCCGGCCCGGTGCAGTCGACGCTCGTAAGCTTCGAGGCCATGAGCCGCAAGCTCAACGCCGAGGGCGGATTGCTCGACTATCTGTCCGACCCGCGGCCGGCCCGGCGCATCGACGCCATCCTGGCCAATGCCGAGGCCGGAACCAAGTCCATGACCACGCTCCTCGACTCGACCAACCGGCGGATCGAGAACCTGGCGACCATCCAGGCCGAGCTGGAGGGGCTCCTGCGCGAGGCCAGAGGCAACCTGGGCCAGTTGGCCGGGCTGCGCGAGAAGATCGACCCGATCCTGGCCGACGCCGCGATCGTGGCCGCCAATCTGCGCGAGGCCACGGACAACCTCTCCGGGCTGCGCCGGGAGGGTGAATACGGCCTCAAGCTCGGCACCGAGCTCATGCAGCGCATGAAGGAAACCTGGCCGCTTTCGCGCGAAGATGCCCCGCCGGCCAGCCATCCCCTGCCACCGGAGCCCTGACGCCGTGCCCCGAGCCACACTCATCCTCCTTGCGGCCGTTTTCCTGGCCGCCTGCGGCGGCACGCCCTCGCCCTACCCGCCGCCGCGGGAGCTGGCCCAGGCACCGCGGGAGCGCCAGGAATTCGTGGAGGCCTTCCTGCAGGGCCGCTGGTGCGAAGCCGAAATGCTTTTTGCCCGCAGCCTGGACGGCTTCCTGCGCGCCGACGACGTCTGCGCCGCGGCCTACACCCATTTCCTGGCCTACAGACTGAAGGGCTTTGCCGGCGAGAACGACCAGGCGGCGCTGGCCGCCGCCCGCCGCTATCAGGCCATGGGCCTGGGCTGTCCGGAGCTGCCGGGCATCCCCGGGCTGTCGACCGCGCCGGATGCCGGCTTGCCGCCCAAGGACCGGCGCTACCTGGAGCTGATCGAAGCCGGCGACTATGCGCGCCTCGGCCGGGAGCTCGGCACCGAGCCCGACGCGCTCTATGCCTCGGTCTACGGCCGCAAAGCCGCGCGCGCGGCCCTGGCCGCCGGCTTGAGCGCGGACGCCGCAATGCTCATAGGCCTGGCGCGGGACATCGACGCCCGCCAGGGCTGGGTTGTTTTTCTGGTCAACGACTGGACCTTCAGGCGCGAACTGAGTACCGATCCTGTCGAGCGCGAGGCCATGGCCGCGCGCATCACCGAGCTGCAGAAGCGCATCATCCCGTGCGGACAGTAGGAGCATCATGGCTGGCGACGTCGACAGGGCTTTTCTCGAGCAGATCAAAACCACCTTCCTGAGCGACCACTTGCCGCACAACGTGATCGTCTTCCTCGGCGTCCTGGTCCTGGTCCTGGCTGTGATCATAATTGCGGCCCTGGTCATCCGGGCCGGCAGGCGCCGTGCCGCCGGGCGCGAGGTCACGCGCCGGATCGACGAGCCCCTGCGCATCGAGCGCATCCTGCGCCAAGCCCTGAACCGCCGGGTGCGCCTGGAGATCCGTTTCCGGCGCAGCGAGGGCCAGGCCCCGTTCATCAGCGCCAACATCACCGACCTCTCCGCCGAGCGGATCGAGCTGGAGCTGGCCGGACATGTGGTCCCGACAACAGACTGGCGGGGCCGCCAGGTCGAGGCCTTCTTCCGCCTGGAGCGCCAGGGGGGACGCCCCGAGTTCCACGCCTTCGAGGCCCGGATCCTGGACGTGCGCCAGACACCCGCCGGCTACGCCGTCCTGGGCATAAGCCTGCCGGCGCAGATCGAAAGCCGCCAGAAACGCATGCACCTGCGCTTCGAGCTGCCCCCGGACCTGCCGCACGGCCTGGTCGCCTGGCCGGAGCTGAACGATGCCGAGGGGCGGCTGTCCAGCGTTCCGGGCGGCTGGGGCCCGCCGGCCCTGTCCCTCGTCTCCGAACGACACCACACCGGCCGGCTGATCGACGTCTCCGGCGGGGGGCTGAAGCTCGAGCTGCCGTCGCCCGTGGCCGGCAGCATGGCTCTGCCCGGCCTGGCCCGGGGCAGCCGGCTGATCATCCGCCTGGACCTGAACGAGCCGCAGAGCGGGGAGATGGAACGCCATTTCCTGCACGCCGTGGTCCAGCACCTGCTGGAGGACTTCGCCAGCAAGCGCCGCAGCGTGGGCCTGCGCTTCCTGTCCTACGGCCGGCGCCAGGCGGAAACTCCGGACAGGGTCTTCTGGATCCGCATCGAGAGCTATCGCGGCGTGGAAAGCATTGACAACTGGGTTTTCAAGCGGCATTTGGAGCTGTACCGGGACAAGGGCCTGGCCTGACGGCGCGCCCCCCATAACCCGCAACAAAAGGAGGAATTCGTTTTGGACGACGGTAGTCCATCGGAAGGCGGTTTTTGGTCCAGCCTCATGAGTCTCTTCAAGCAGAAGAACGGACAGCATTCCCTTCAATCCCTGATCAAGGCTGCACGTGATCACGGCGAGCTCGGCGCGGGCGACGGCGCCATGCTGCTGAACGTCCTCAGGCTGGGCGAGAAGACCGTCTACGAGATCATGGTTCCGCGCACCGACATCGTCTGCGCCGACATCGAGGACGGCATCGACGAGGTCAGCCGCCTCATCGTCGAGCAAGGCCATTCGCGCATCCCCATCTACAAGGGCGACAAGGACAACATCATCGGCGTCATCCACGCCAAGGATCTGCTCATCAGCATGCTCCGGCCCGGGGACCATCCGGTGACGCCGGCGGAGATCATGCGCAAGCCCCTGTTCGTGCCCGAGAACAAGATCGTGCGCGAGATGCTCTTCGAATTTCTGAACAGCCGCGTGCACCTGGCCGTGGCCCTGGACGAGTACGGCGGAACCTCAGGGCTCCTCACCCTGGAGGACGTCCTGGAGCAGATCGTCGGCGACATCGAGGACGAGTACGACGTGGACGAGCCCGACGAGGTCCAGAGCCTGTCCGACGGCACCTTCCTGCTCTCCGGCCGGCTTTCCCTCGAGGACCTGAACGAGGCCTTCGGCACGCGCTTAAGCTCCGAGCAGGTGGAAACCATCGGCGGGCTCCTCTGCGAGCTCTCCGGCCGGGTGCCCAAGCAGGGCGAGATCTTCACCCTGGACGGCGCGCGCTACACGGTCAAAGACGCCGACAAGAAGCAGATCCGCTGGATCCACATGCAGCCGGCCGAGTCGACGGCCCAGCCTTGACCGCCGTGCTCCTGCCCGCGATCATCGCGGTCCTCGGGGCTTGGCTCGGCTTCGCCAACCCCTTTGTCCAGGTGCCCCTGGCGGCCCTCCTGCTGCCCGTGGGCCTTTCGCTCCTGGCCCTGTCCGCCGGCAGCGGCGGCGCGGCCTTCCGCCGGGGGCTGATCGTCGGCGGCCTGGCCTACGCCGGCGGCCTGTACTGGATCGCCCTGCCCATCCACGACTACGGCTATCTGCCCTGGATCGTGGCCGTGCCCTGCCCGCTGCTCCTGGCCGCCTTCATCGGCCTGTTCAGCGGCGCCTATACTTACGTCCTCAAGTGTTGCGGCCGGAACCTCGGCCCGCTTACCGTGGGCCTGCTGGCCGGCGGGCTGTGGGGCAGCTTGGAGTGGCTGAGGGAATTCTTCCTGACCGGCTTCCCCTGGTTGAGCCTCGCCTCGTCGCTCTCGGCCTGGCCCGTGCTCGTCCAGGGCGCGGCCTATACCGGCGGCATCGGCCTGGGTGCGGTCCTGACCGCAGCGGCCGTCTGGCTGATCCGCGGCCCGGGCCTTTTCGGGCCCCCGCGGCTGGCGGGCATCGCGGTCCTGGCCGGGCTGTTCCTCCTCGGCCTGTTCAGGCTGGACCAGGCGCCGGAACCCGGCCCGGAAGCCGGAATCAGCGTGGTCCAGGGCAACGTGGACCAGAGCCTCAAGTGGGACGCCGCCTACCAGGCGGCAACGGTCGAGCGCTACCTGAGCCTGAGTGCCGGCGAGGTCGCCCGGCACGCCCCGCGGCTCGTCGTCTGGCCCGAGACGGCCATGCCCTTCTACCTCCAGGACGTGGGCGAGCTGACCGCGCTGGTCAAAGGCTTCGCCCGCGAGCACGGCGTGGCCGTCCTGACCGGCGCCCCGGCCTATTTCCTGAAGGACCCCAAGGCCGAGCCGGAGCTCTACAACCGGGCCTTCCTCGTCGGTCCGGAGGGCAGCCTGGCCGGGTACTACGACAAGACCCACCTCGTGCCCTTCGGCGAATACGTGCCCTTCCGCCTGAGCGAATTCCTGCCCATCGGCAAGCTCGTGCAGGGCGTGGGCGACTTCCGCGCCGGCCGGCAGCTCGCCCCGCTCACCGCCGACGGCCTTGCGATGGGCGTGCTCATCTGCTATGAAACGATCTTCACGGAATTGGCCCAGGAGCGTGTCGCGCGCGGGGCCAACGTGCTGGTGAACATCTCCAACGACGCCTGGTTCGGGCGCTCGAGCGCTCCACGCCAGCATCTCCAGCTCTCGGTGCTGCGCGCCGTGGAACAGGGACGCTGGCTGGTGCGCGCCACCAACACCGGCATTTCGGCCTTCATCGACGACCGCGGCAGGATAAACGAGGCGACGGCGCTGTTTGTCACCACGACGGCCTTCCATCAGGTCCGGCTTTACTCGGAAACGACCGTCTTCCACCGGTTCTACGCCGCCATCCGCTGGGGCCTGCCGTTGGCCACGCTGGCCCTGGCCCTGGCCGGCCTCGCGGCCCGGCGCCGCCCGGCCGGCCGCCTGTAAACCGACCCCACCCGCGCCCTGGAGCGTGTCATGCTGCAATATCCCGATTTGAAGACCGCAAGCGTCGATCTCCTGGACAAGTTCGAAAGCCTCTGGAGGCGTCTTTGACCACGAGCAGAACCAGACGCGGCTCTCGGCCATCGAGGCCGAGTTGTCCAAGCCCGGTGCCTGGGACCAGCCGGAAAAGATGACCCCGATCCTGCAGGAGAAGAGCCAGCTCGAATCGAGGCTTGCCCGCTGGGCGGGCCTCAAGCAGGCCAAGGAGGATGTCGAGGACTGGCTGACGCTGGCCCAGGGGGAGCAGACCCAGGAGGCCCTGGAGAACCTCGACGCGCAGCTCGCGGCCTTCACCGCCCGCCTGGAGCAGGCCGAGCTGACCGAACTCCTGGGCAACCCCCACGACGACTCCTCGGCCATCCTCGAGATCCACCCCGGCGCCGGCGGCACCGAGGCCCAGGACTGGGCCGAGATGCTCCTTCGCATGTACCGCAAATGGTCCGAGCGCCAGGGATATGGCGTCAAGTTCCTCGACTTCCTCGAGGGCGACGAGGCCGGGGTGAAGAGCGTCACGCTCCAGATCGAGGGCGCCTACGCCTACGGCCTCTTGAAGGGCGAATCCGGCATCCACCGCTTGATCCGCATCTCGCCCTTCGACGCCTCGGGCCGGCGGCACACCTCGTTCGCCTCGGTGGCCGTCTACCCCGACGTGGGCCAGGACATCGAAATTACCATCGCCGACGAGGACGTGCGCGTGGACGTCTTCCGCGCCAGCGGCCCCGGCGGCCAGCACGTGAACAAGACCGAGTCCGCGGTCCGGCTCACCCACCTGCCCACGGGCATCGTCGCCCAGTGCCAGAACGAGAAGTCGCAGATCAGAAACCGCGAGACGGCCCTCAAGATCCTGAAGGCCCGGTTGTTCGAACTCGAGCTGCAGAAGCGCGAGGCCGAGAAGCGCGCCTCCTACCATGCCAAGGACGCCATCGCCTGGGGCAGCCAGATCCGCACCTACACCCTGCAGCCCTACCGCCTGGTCAAGGACCACCGCACGGGTTGCGAGATCGGCAACGTGGAGGCCGTGCTGAACGGAGAGATCGACACCCTGATCCGCAGCGTCCTGCTGGAGCGCCATGGATCCTGAGCTCAGCGACGAATCCGCCCGACTGCGCCTGGCCGACGAGCTGGAGCGGCTGCGCCGGGTTCTGCGCCAGGTTCCTGGCCCGGCCACTGCCGAGCAGGTTCTGGCCCTGGTCCGGCTGTGCCCCGGACTATCCCAGGGGGAGTGGCTGGACCTGGCCGCGCGGCACAACCTGACCGACTGGATCGGGCTGCCCCTGAACGGCGAGAGCTTTCCGCTCATCTCCCATTTGGCCCAGACTCTCTCCGAGCTTTCGCACCAGACGCTGCACGACCCGCTGACCTCCCTGGCCAACCGCCGGGCCTTCGACGCCGCGCTGGACCTCGAGGTCGAGCGCTGCCGCCGGACCAAGAATCCCATGGCCCTCATTCTTCTCGACCTGGACGACTTCAAGCAGGTCAACGACGCCCACGGCCACGCCTGCGGCGATCGCATGCTCGTGGCCTTCGCCGAAGTCCTCGGGGAGTGCAAAAGGCGCTACGACCTGGCCGCCCGGGTGGGCGGCGAGGAATTCGCCCTGCTCCTGCCCGGGGCCGGCATGCTCAAAGCCCAGGCCGTGGCCAGCCGGCTGCTCGGCGCGGTCCGGGAGATGCACGTGCAGTGCCTGGACGCGCGCCTGTCCGTCACCTGCTCCGCGGGTCTCGCCTGCTACCGCGGCCGCGTGCCCCTGACCCCGTGCGCACTTTACGACCTGGCCGACAAGGCCCTCTACGAGGCCAAGGCCCAAGGCAAGGACCGGGCCGTGGCCGCGCCCATCCCCGACCTGACCATGGTCGAAACCGAAAGGACGCTGGTGCTGGCCTCGGAAAAGCAGTTCCTGTTCACGGGCAACAAGGAGGGCAAGCCACGCCCATGAAGAACCGCAACAAGACCCTGAGCCTGTCGATCATGAGCGGCAAGGGCGGCGTGGGCAAGACCAACCTTGCGCTGAGCATCGGCTACGGCCTGTTCAAGGCCGGCAACCCGGTGCTGCTCATGGACTGCGACCTGGGCCTGGCCAACCTGGACGTGCTCCTCGGGCTCTCGCCGGAGAAGAACCTCCAGGATCTCCTGCGCCCCGACGTCGGCGCCCGCGACGTGCTGGCGGCCATCGAGCCCGGCGGCCTCGATTTCCTGCCCGCGGCCTCGGGCGTGCCCGAGCTGGTGGACATGGACGAGGACATGCAGGAGACCATCTCGGGCAAGCTCACCGATCTCCTCGGCAACTATGCCTACGTCATCCTCGACCTGGGCGCCGGGCTCAACCAGACCGTGCTCTCGTTCGCCTCCGTGACCCACCTGCGCCTGGTGGTCGTGACCCCGGAGCCGACCTCGCTGACCGACAGCTACGCGCTGATGAAGGTCCTCTTCACCCAGTACGGCATCGAGGACTTCTACGTGGTCATCAACCAGGCCGAATCCCCGGCCGAGGCCAAGCAGACCTTCGCCCGGCTGCACGCCGCCTGCCTCAAATTCCTGAACATCAACATCCGGCTGCTCGGGGCCGTGCGTCACGACCCCACGGTGACCGAGGCCGTGCGCCGCCAGACGCTGCTCATGAAGTTCGCGCCGTCCGCCCCGGCCAGCAAGGACATCCTCGGCCTGGCCAAGAGCCTCGAGCGCATGCGCAGGGAGCGCCTGGACAGCCTGGCCGACGAGCCGGTACTGAAAAAATTCCCGGTGCGCTGAGCGCGCTTTGGACTTGACGAAGGTTCGGGAGTTTCAGAAAGTCTGCCGCAGTCGGGACAGCGCGTTTGGTGCGCGCCGCCCCCCGGGCATTCACCGCATAATGCACAACCGCAGCACGGAAGATGCCATGAACAAAAGCGAACTGATCAAGACCCTGGCCGAGCAGAAGGAACTCCACACCGACGACGCTGCCAAGATCGTCAACGCCTTCATCGATTCCATCAAGGATTCGCTGAAGACCGGCGAGCGGGTCGAGATCCGCGGCTTCGGCAGCTTCAAGCTCAAGGAGTACGAAGGCTACACCGGCCGCAACCCCAAGACGGGTGAAGTCGTCGACGTTCACCCCAAAAAACTTCCTTTCTTCAGACCGGGAAAGGAACTCAAGGAATACTTGAACAAGTGATGCAAAACCTGATTCTCTGCCTCGCCCTCATCATGGGCCTGGCCCAGACGACCCTGGCTCAGTCGACCCCGGACCAGGACGCGCCCAAGCCCGTCCTGACCATCCTGTTCGCCGCCAACAGCTTCGGCGAGTACAAGCCGTGCCCCTCCTGAGGGAACAAGCTGATCGGCGGCCTGGCCCGGCGGGCTGGGTTAATAAAGCATGAACGGGAAACCGTGACGGGTCCGGTGCTCATCCTGGCCGGCGGTTACGAATTCGAACCCTACGGCCATGACCAGGAGGCGCCGGTGCCCCAGAGCCTGCCGTTCCTGGCCAAGGTCCACGAGCTCATGGGCTACGATGCAGCCATCCTGACGCCCCTGGAGGAGCACGCCCTGGCCGCGGCCAAGACGCCGTTGCCCAAGGGCTTCACCCTGGTCGACACGGTCAAGACCAGGGTGCTCAAGGTCGGCGACGCCGACATCGGGCTGGTCATGGCGCCCCCGCTCAAGTCGGAGCGCATGCCGCCGAGCCTGGAGGAGATGAACGCGGTCATCGACGCGGCCAAGGCCCTCAAACCCAAGGTCAAGCTGCTGATAGCCCTGACGCCGTGGGGCATCGTGCCCGAGAAGCAGCTCATCGACCTGGGCGCCGGCGTCTTCCACGTGGTGCTCGGCAGCGGGCAGGGCTCGGGCCTGACCGGACGCCTCGATGCCGACGGCCGCACCGCCTGGGTGCGGGCCTTCATGAAGGGCAAGGCGCTCAGCGAGATCCGGATCTTGGCCTGGCCCGAGGGCGACGACTTCAAGTGGATAAGCAACCAGACGGTGCTCTTCGGGGCCAAGGCCCTCGACGACAGGTATCCCGAGGATCAGGCGGTCGTGGACATGCTGCGGCCCCTCAACCAGGAACAAACCAGGTAAGACACCACAAGCAAAGGGGAAGACCATGGAATTCAAGGGTGCCATTACCGCGTTGGTCACGCCCTTCAAGAACGGCGAGGTCGACGAGGAGCGCTACCGCGCGCACGTGGAATGGCAGATCGAGCAGGGCATCAACGGTATCGTGCCCTGCGGCACCACCGGCGAGTCGGCGACCCTGTCCCACGCCGAGCACAAGAAGGTCATCTCCATCTGCGTGGACCAGGCCAAAGGCCGCGTGCCGGTCATCGCCGGAGCCGGCTCGAACAACACCCGCGAGGCCATCGAGTTGACCCGCTACGCCAAGGAAGCCAAGGCCGACGCGGCGCTGCTCATCACCCCCTACTACAACAAGCCGACCCAGCGGGGCCTGATCGAACACTTCAAGGCCGTCGCCGCCCAGGTCAGCATGCCCTTCATCGTCTACAACGTCCCGGGCCGGACCTCGGTCAACCTCCTGCCCCAGACGCTCGCCGCCATGCGCAAGGCTATTCCCGAGGTCATCGGGGTCAAGGAGGCCACCGGCAACCTGACCCAGGTCTCCGAGGTGATCGAGTTCTGCGGCCGGGACTTCATCGTCCTGTCCGGCGACGACTTCACCATCCTGCCCACCCTGGCCATCGGCGGCCTGGGCGTCATCTCGGTCATCGCCAACATCATCCCCAAGATGACCTCCGAGCTCTGCGCCGCCTACTTCGCAGGCGACATGGCCCGGGCCCAGGACCTGCACTACAAGACCGGCCCCATCAGCCGGGCCATGTTCATGGAGACCAACCCCATCCCGGTCAAGACCTCGCTTGGCCTCATGGGCCGCATCACCCCGGAGCTCCGGCTCCCCCTGGTGAACATGGCCCCTGACGCCGAAGCCAAGCTCAAGGCCGTGCTGGCCGAGGCCGGCCTGGTCAAATAACCGTTGATGAAGAGTGGGGGCGGGATGAACCCTTTAACATTATATTACATTAACTAGACAAGAAGCCCCGCCGGTCCGGCGGGGCTTCTTGTTTTACCACTTTCCCGGATACCGGCCGTCGAGGTCATCCCGGCCGACGACATGGCCCATTTCTTCGTGGATGACCGTGCGGGCGTAGTCGTCCTTGGTCCACCAGTCGAGTCCGGCGGCTGCTTCTGCCTGAGCGGCCCAGGCTTCGCGGCTATCGAACCTGACCGGGGGGTTGAAGCCGGTCAGGTATTCGTAGCGCTCGTGACAGCAGGCGTGGCGCAAGCCGTGCATGGTCCCTCCGCAGGCCTTCCTGGTCAGGCCGCGCTTGTCCGAGGCGCGGTAGACATAGTTGCGCCACTGCGCTCGCCATCCGGGTCCTCACGGTCGTCTATCGCCGGGGAAGATTTTTGCGGACGGGGTGTGCGGGCCTTGAACGGGGTCAGCCAGCGCCTCGGCCAGGGGAAAACCCTTGGCCTCGTGGGCGAGTCCGGCTTGGGGAAAAGCTCCCTGGCACGGGCCGTCCTGGACATGACGCCGATCACCCGATAGCCAGAGCCCTGGCCAGCAACCCCCGACATCCTGATCTGCGACGAGGCATCTCGGCCCTGGGCATCTCGGTGCAGGCCCAGGCGCTCAACCTGCTGCTCACCATCCAGCGCGAGCGTGGAATCTCCCTCCTGTTCATCAGCCACGATCTCCAGGCGACCAAGCACGTTTCCTACCGCATCTGCGTCATGAAAAACGGCTCCATCGTGGAAGAGGGTCCGGCCCTTGTCGTCTTTTCCGAACCGAAACACCGCTATACCCGGGACCTGGTCCCGCCTGCCCAGGGATAGCCCGCCACGGGCCAAGCCCCTCGTCCTCTGGCTGAGCTGGCCGGATTCTTTCTTCCGTTGGCCCTCCCCCCGAGGATACCAGGGTACGCCTCTCAACCCGTCTCCCCTTGCCAATACGCACCCAGCGCCATGAATTCATTGAAAATATGGCCAAACAAAACTGATTCACGCAAGACCACGACAACATGAACCCACTTATTTCATTGGAAAATTTTTAAATCCGCGGGCCAGGGGGCGAAGCCTCTGGGCAAGCCACTTGGGCTGTGGATCAGCAGCGCGGCTCGTCACGTCCGTCGCCGAAAACTTCGCCGGCGACGGCGATGAACTCCCGGATGGGCCGGGTCCGGGCGAAGTCGGGCAGGCAGATGAGGTATTCGGTGGCCGAGAAGTCCGGGCCCTCGATGGGCAGGGCGCGCAGGCGGGAATCGAAGCCCACTTCCTGGCTGAGCACGATGCCCACGCCCAGGCCGCTGGCTACCGCCTCCTTGACCGCCTCCCGGCTGTTGAAGATCCGCGCGGCGTCATGGACGGCGCCGGCCGCGCGCATACCGTCCTCGAACAGGTCGCGGGTCATGGAGCCCTCCTCGCGGATGATGAGCGGGACCTCCGCCAGGTCGGCGGGCGCGAGACGCTGGCGCGTCCCCCACGGATGGCTGACGGGCACGATGATCCTGATCTGCTGTTCGGCCAGGGGGGTGCAGGTGAAGCGCGCGTCCGGCGCCTTCATGGTCACCATGGCCAAATCCCATTTGTATTCAAGCAGGCCGTCCACAAGGTCCTTGGAGTTGCCCTGGAACACGCCGACGCGAAAGCTCGGATGACGGGCGGAGAAGGCCCGGATGGTGGGCATGATCAGGTAGGGGGAGCAGACGCCGATGGAGATGCCGCCGGCGGCCAGGTCGCGCTGGGCGGCGAAGGACTGCTCGACGAGGTCGGTCAGGCGCACGATGCGTGCCGCCTGGGCCTCGAACTCGGCGCCCGAGGGGGTGAGCTCGATGGAGGCCCCTTTTCGCACGAAGAGCTTGACCCCCAACTCCTCTTCCAGACCCCTGATCTGCTGGGTCACGGCCGGCTGGGAGACACCCAGGAGCTGTGCGGCCGCGGTGAAGGTCCCGGACCGGACCGCGGCGTGGAACATCCGCATCTGCGTCAGGTTCATGTCCTAGCTCTCCTGTGTTTGCCCCGGGCTAATAATAAATATTTATTATGTTGTCTAGCGTAAATAATAGTATTGCTAATTGTAACCGCTCCTTAACATTACCGTAATCATCAAAACGTACGGTTATAAAAAGCGGCCAGACAGGCCGCGGCGAATCAATCCTGGATGATCGGAAACCAAGGAGGAAGGGGATGTCTACCATTTTCCGCACGGGCGTGCGCAGCCTGGCGCTGTTCGCGGTCCTGCTCCTGGGCCTGTCGAACCTGGCCCTGGCCGGCGAAGTCGTGGTCTACACCGCGGCCAACAACGAAATCCACAACACCATGGTCAAGGCCTTCGAGGCCAAGTACCCGGACATCAAGGTCAAGGCCGTCAACATGTCAACCGGCCCAATCACTGAGAAGGCCATCTCCGAGGCGGCCAACCCGCAGGCCGACGTAGTCTACGGCGTGAACGACATCGCCCTGGAGCAGCTGAAGAAAGCCGGCGTCTTCGAGCCCTACATGCCCAAGAACACCAAGATTCCCACGTCCTTCATGGACTCCGACGGCTTCTACGTCGGCCACTTCGCCACGCTCATGGCCATGGCCGTGAACACCAAGCGCCTGAAGGAAGAGGGCCTGGACATGCCGGTCTGCTGGGAGGACCTGATCAAGCCCGGCTTCAGGGGCCACATCACCATCGCCGCTCCGACCAAGTCCGGCACCGGCCTGTCCATCATGAGCACCCTGTACGACATGTTCGGCTGGAACTTCATCGACAACCTGCACCAGAACATCTTCCAGTACAATTCGAGCGGCAGCGAGGCCGGCCGCCAGGCGGGCTCGGGCGAGACCATCGTCGGCCTGACCTACGACACCGCGGTCATCAGCCAGGTCAAGGCCGGCATGCCGGTCGAAATGGTCATGCCGCCCGTGGTGCCCAACGTCATCGAGGGCGGCGGCCTGGTGGCCAAGGCCCCGCATCCGGACAACGGCAAACTCTTCCTGGACTTCATGGCCAGCGAGGAAGCCGCCAAGCTGCTGGCGCCCTATGTCGGCACCACGGCCGTTCCCGGCTACGGCAATTTCGACCTCGCCAAGCTCTCCCTGTGGGTCATGCGCCGTCCGCTGGACGCCGACGCCTTCAAGCGCGAGTGGGCCGGCAAGTACGAGAAATAGGGATGCTCGACACGCCCGGGCGGACGGCGTCATGCGACATGGCGCCGCCCGCCCGGCGGTTCCGCTCCCGACCGGGAGCGGGAAAAGGCAGGGGGCGGTCATGGCCTATCTGGAAATACGCAACCTCACCAAGCGCTTCGGCGAGGTACTGGCTCTTGACGACGTCACCCTGGCCGTGGAGGCCGGGGAGTTCGTCTCTCTTCTGGGCGGCAGCGGCTGCGGCAAAACCACGCTGCTGCGCGCCGTAGCCGGTTTCGTCCGGCAGGATGCCGGGGCCATCACCATCGCCGGCCGGCCGGTGGATACGCTTGCGCCGAGCAAGCGCGACATCGGCTTCGTCTTCCAGTCCTATGCGCTGTTCCCGACCAAGACCGTGCGCCAGAACATCGGCTTTGCCCTGAAGCTGCGCGGCGTCTCCCGGCGGGAGCGCGAGGCGCGGGTCCAGAAGCTGTGCGCGGCGGTCAAGCTCGACGGCCTGGCGGACAGATTCCCGCACGAGATTTCCGGCGGCCAGCAGCAGCGCGTGGCCCTGGCCCGGGCCATAGCCAGCGAGCCCGCGCTGCTCTTGCTCGACGAGCCGCTCTCGGCTCTGGACGCCAAGATTCGCGCCCACTTGCGCCTGGAGATCCGCTCCCTGGTGGAGCGCCTGGGCGTGACCACCCTCTACGTGACCCACGACCAGGAAGAAGCCCTGGCCATCTCCGACCGCATCGCGGTCATGGACCAGGGGCGCATCCTCCAGGCAGGTGCGCCCATGGCCCTCTACAACCGGCCCGAGTCCCGGTTCGTGGCCGAGTTCATCGGCGAGACCAACCTGCTCGACATCGAGCGCCTGGGCGGACGGACCGCCCGCATCGTCGATTCGCCGCTCACCGTCAGCCTGCCGGAGAAGCTCTCGGGCAACGGCCGCCGCTACGTGGCCTCCATCCGGCCGGAGCACATCACGGCCGAAGGCCACGACGACCACCGCCTCGGACAGGGCCGGGTGCTGGCCGTGACCTTCCTCGGCCCGGTCACCCGGGTCGAGGTCGGGCTCGGCGGCGAGCGGCGCCTCCTGGTGCAGTTCCCCTCGGCCAAGCTTCCCGCCGAGGGCTTGCCCCGCGGCGCACGCCTCACCCTTTTCGCCGACCCGGCCCAGGTCACGGTCGTTCCGGACAAGGACCAGGCCTGATGCGCCCGCGTCCGACCCACCTGCGCCCGTCGCACCTCGTCTTTTCCTACCTGGTCCTGGCGCCGCTGATCCTGTTCATCGCCGTGCCCATCGGCGCGGTGCTGCTGGAAAGTTTTCGCATCGCCGGCCCCATGCTCCCGCCGACTCTTTACGCCCTCACCTCCCGGGCCGTCGACCGCCTGCCGGCCGGCGAGCAGACCGCCCAGATCGAAACCTGGGTCGAAAGCCTCACCCCCCGCGAGCGCATGGAGGCCTCGGCCGCCTCGCTCAGCCTCATCGGCAAGCCCGTTCCCTGGGACCGCAAGGCCAATTTCGACCAGCAGATCGAGGCCGCGGGCAAGGCCGTGGCCGCCCTGTCGCCCGGGGAGCGCAAGGAGTTCGACGCCCGCTATCCCCTGGCCGCGGTCATGCTGCACAAGCGCATTCCCCTGGCCTTCAAGGTCCGCGACCGGCTCTCGGAACGCGAGTTCGTGGAGCTGCGCACCGGCGAGGCCACCCGCTACGGCCTGGACCACTACCTCGCCTTCCTGCACGAGCCGCGCATTCGAAACGCCGCGGTCAACAGCTTCATGCTCGCGGCCATCGCCTGCGCCGTGGTCGTGCCACTGGCCTTCCTCCTGGCCTACGGCGTCAACCGCCGGGCCGTGCCCTGGCCCAGGGCCATGCGTTTCGTCATCCTCGTGCCCCTGGTTTCGCCGCCGGTCATCATGGCCTTCTCGGCCCTGCTGCTCTTCGGCCGCCAGGGCCTGATAACCAAGGAACTCCTCGACGGACTCCTGGGCCTCATCGACGCCGCCCGCACCAATATCTACGGCTTCAAGGGGGTGGTCCTGGCCCAGGTCCTGAGCTTCACCCCGCCGGCCTTCATCATCCTCGACAACGTGCTGTCGCGCCAGGACGGACGCCTCGACGAGGCCGCGGCCAGCCAGGGCGCCTCGGCCTGGCAGACCTTCGCCGAGGTCACCCTGCCCTGCGCGCTGCCCGGCCTGGTGCGGGCCTTCATCCTGGTCTTCATCCTGTCCATGACCGATTTCGGCAACCCGCTGGTCATCGGCAAGGACATCCAGGTCGTGGCCGGAGTCATCTATGACGAGATGATCGGCTTCTGCAACACGCCCCTGTCCTCGGCGCTGTGCGTCTGGCTGCTGCTGCCGGCCGGGGTCATGTACTGGTGCCTCAGCCGGCTCCTGCTCGGCAAGCGCCGCTTCGTCAGTGCCGGGGACCTGAGCGCACCGCCCTCGCTCTGCGTCCCGGTCCCGGCCCGGGCCGGGCTCTCGGTCCTGGCCCTCGGCTACGCGGGCCTGGTCTTCTGCCTGTATGCGGCGGTGGTCGCCGGTTCCTTCACCCGCGTCTGGGGCCAGGACTACAGCTTCACCCTGGCCCATTTCCTGCCCGACCTGGCGGTAACCGGCTTCATCTCCACCCACCAGGGCATGGGAGTGGTCTGGGAGAGTCTGATGATCTCGGCCATCGGCGCGCCCATCGGCGGGCTCATGGCCATCCTCGCGGCCTTCGTCATCGAGCGGCTGCGGCCGCCGGGCGGGGCCTTCCTCAACTTCGTCGTGCTCCTGCCGGCCATCCTGCCCGGGGTCATCTTCGGCGTCGGCTACCTGGTGGCCTTCAACTATCCCTTTGGCCAGAAAAGCCTGGCCCTGACCGGCACCTCCGCCATCCTCGTCACCAACATCCTGTTCGGCAACATGTTCGTCGGCGTCCTGGCCGCGCGCTCCCTGCTGCAGCGTTTCGACGCGAGCATCGAGGAGGCGGCCGAAAGCCTGGGCGCGAACCTCGTCCAGCGCCTGGTCCAGGTCGTCTTCCCCATGCTGCGCCACGCGCTCGTCCTCGGCGGCCTGTACGTCTTCGTCGACGGCCTGACCACGCTCTCCTCGGTCATCTTCCTGGTCAGCCCGGACCACATGCTGGCCTCGGTGGCCATCTTCGACTTCGCCTCGGGCGCCTATTACGGCTTGGCCTGCTCCAAGAGCACGGTCATTCTGTGCCTGGTGGCCCTGGTCATGCTGGCCACGGGCCTGTTCGAACGCCTGGGTCCGCGCCGGGTCCGGGCTCTTGCCCCAAGGAGCGCATAGATGTTCACGCACCTGCTCGACGACGCCGCGCTGGCCTTCGAGAACGACCGCCCCGAGGGCCGGAGTCGGGACTTGTGCCGGCGTGACGCGGCCGTGTTCCTGCACCAGGCCAACTCCACGCCCGTGGCCTTCACCATGGCCGGCATGGAGGGCGTCTGGGCCGAGGACGCCGACGGCCGGCGGTTCATGGATTTCCAGGGCAACACCTGCCACAACATCGGCTTTCGCCACCCGCGGCTGATCAAGGCCCTGAAGGAGCAGCTCGACGTCCTGCCCTTCGCCTCCCGCCGTTTCACGAGCGAGGTGGCCGTGGCCTTCGCCGAGAAGCTCTGCGCCCTGTGGCCATACGGACCGGCCAAGGTGCTCCTCGGCCTGTCGGGCAGCGACGCGGTGGAGATGGCCCTGAAGCTGGCCTATGTGGCCACGGGCCGCACCCGGACCCTGGCCTTTGCCGACAGCTGGCACGGAGCCGGCCTGGGCGCGGTCTGGGCCGGCGGCCGGAGCGCCGAGCGCGCGGGCTATCCGGAGTTCGCCGGCTGCCACCATGTCCGGCCCTACTGGGACACCCCGCGCGAGACGACCCAGAGCGTCGCGGACATCGAGCGGGCCGCCCGCCTGAGCCTGGACGACATCGCCCGGCGCCTGGACAAGACCGGTGGCTTCGCCGCACTCATCGCCGAGCCCGTCAAGTCCGCGCCCTGCGTGCCGCCGGCCTGGTTCTGGCCCGAGGTCCGGGCGCTGTGCGACGCAAACGGCACGCTGCTCATCTTCGACGAGATCCCCGGCGGCCTGGGCAAGACAGGGAAAATGTTCGCCTCCGAGCACTTCGCCGCCGCGCCGGACATGACCGTGCTCGGCAAGTCGCTGGGCGGGGCCGCGGTCGGCGTCTCGGCGGTCATCGCCCGGGCCGGCCTGGACGTCGCCGGGCACATGGCCATCGGCCACTACACACACCAGAAGAACCCGCTCCTGGCCCGGGCGGGGCTGGAAACGCTGGCCATCATCGGGGACGAGAATCTCGTCGCGCGGGCCGCCGGACTGGGGCCGTGGTATCGAGAGGAGCTGGCCCGGGCGGTGGCCGGCCACCCCTATTTCGCCACGGCCACGGGCATCGGCTTCCTGGCCGGGGTGGAGCTCTCGCCCTTGGCCTGCCCCCCGGAGCAACGGGGGTACCTGCTCAAGGCTTTGCAGCTCGAGGCCTTGCGCCTGGGCGTGAATGCCGGCACCGCGCTCGGGCGCTTCCTCAGCTTCTCGCCGCCGCTCGTGGCCACGCCGGATGAGCTGGCCCGCTCGGTCGAGATCGTGGACCGCCTGCGCCGCTTTCCCCACGGGGCGTGAGGCCTTGGCTTCCGCCCCGGTCGGGCTCTCGCCGCTCGCCACGGAAACGGTTCAGCCGGCGGGCTCTCCCGGACGTGGGCTATGCCGTCCCTTCCTCCAGGAGGATGGCGTTGACCGCCGGCGGCATGGTCGCAACCCGGCCCAGGTAGGCGTTCATCTGGTCGCGCTCGGCCGGGAGGACTGCGTCCTCGCCGTGGTCGGCGACGAAATCGACGAATGGATAGCTGCCCTGCCAAAGCGCCTTGGCCGCCTTCTGGTTGACCATGGAGGCCGCGCGGAACGTGCCCGGGCGGGCCAGCGAGGAATCGGACGGGGAATCGGGCACCACCGGCCGCAGCAGGTATTCCGTGGCGTACCAGTCGGCGGCAAAGGGGTCGCGACTGGCCAGGATCGTGTCCAGGCGCACGGCCGAGGGGCTGGAGAAGTTGTCTATTGTGGCCACCCAGACGGCGTCGATGATGTTCAGGTCCGGCGCGCGCACGAGCGCCAGCTGCCGGCCGATGAGGCCGTAGTCCGCCGGGCCGAGTCCCTGGTAGCCCCAGAAGTAGCCGTGCATCTCATCCCACGAGGAGAACCGCGCATTGTCCTCGGAATCGAATCCGCGGCAGGAAATGAAGCCGACGAAATTCTTCCAGGCAGCGGTGGCCCCGGCCATGCCGTGGCGCTTGAGCACCGGCAGGTTGATGAGGCAGAGGCGCTCCGAGCGGTAGGTCGTGCCGTCCCACAGGCCATGGCGCATACTCAGCCGGCGGCCCTGGGCGGTGGTGAACTTGGGGTAGGAATAGACGTTGCGGGCGTCCACGTTCGGATCGTCGAGCAGCACGTAGGCGTCGGCCGCGTTGCCCTGGGCGTACTCGCAGCTCGCCGGGCCGGTGCCCATCTCTCCTCCGGCCAGGGCTGCGGCATTGAGTGTCGTCCAGTTGAAGGTCGAGACCGGGTGGCCCAGGCCGGCGAACACGGCCACCACGTCGGCCACGGACTGGTCCTGATCCTCGGCGTTGGCCGGAGTCCGGGCGAAGTCGTTCACGCCGATGGGCTGGACGTTCTCGGCCACCACCACCTCGCCCGCGAAGCCCTCGGGATGGTTCAGGATGCGCCAGATGAGCCCCTTGAGGAGGTCCGTGTTGGTGCCCAAGGCGCCCCAAGCCGGTGCCGGAGCCCTCGCCGATCCACTGATTGTTGATCTTGAGCACGACCACCGCGTCCCGGGCCACGATGCCGGCCGGCTTCTGCGCGGTCCTGTAGAACGGGGTGCCGCGGCGGGTCATGAGGGCGACAAGGGCGTCGATGCCGGCGTCGCGCAGGACCCCGGCGGGCGCGGCCCCGGCTGGCAGCACCCCGCCCGCCAGGCTCGCCCGCGGCCTGGGCATGCCGCCGACCACGAAGACGTCGGACACCGCCGTCGGGCTCGTCCAGGCCGGCAGGGTCAAGGCGTCGGCCCGGGCCACGGCCGGTCCGGCCACGGCGCCGAGGCCGCCGAGAAGCACGGAGCCCGCGGCCAGCCCCGAGGCCTTGGCCAGGAATTCGCGCCGGGTCAGGGAAAAGCGCAAAGCGCGATCCCTGGCCAGGCGCAGCAGGTTCGACTTGTATGATGCGCGTCGCATGCGGCCTCCCCGTGGCGGCAATACAGGCGGATATCCCGTCGGCATGGCGCTTTCGTGACGCCCCCGGTGCAATGGCGGACGACCGTGGGGCATTGCCTTCCGCCGGCGCCGGCAGACGCGAGCGCAGCAAAGGCCGTGCCGCTTCGGGCCAGGAAGCGCGACGCGGTTGACCAAGGCAATCGGATGCACCGGGCAGGTCCCCGCCTGCTCCGCCGGGTCCGGGTTTCGATCCTGGAAACAGACCTCCTTGAGGAACTGACATGCTCGACACCTTCAGCGCACCTGGACGTTTCTGGCGAGGCAACCTTCACGCCCACTCCAGTCAATCGGACGGCCTGCTCGCGCCCGATGACGTCTGTACCCGCTATCGCCTGGCGGGATACGATTTCATCTCGGTCACCGACCATTTCCTGCCGGCATACGGGTATCCCCTTACGGATACCCGTCCCTACCGCGCCAAAGGGTTCACCACGCTCCTCGGCGCTGAGATGCACGCGCCGCGAACCAGCAGGGACGAGCAGTGGCATCTCCTGGCGATCGGCCTGCCGGAGGGCTTTCCCGCAACCGGGCCGGCGGAAACCGGGATCGAGCTGGCCCGGCGGTGCAAGGAGGCCGGAGCCTTCGTGGCCATCGCCCATCCGCACTGGTACCAGCTGCGGCTAGAGGACGCGCTGACCATCGACGCCGCCCACGCCGTGGAAGTCTACAACCACACCGGCGCCATCAACTGCGACCGCGGCGACGGCCTCGTCATGTACGATGCTCTCCTGTCCGAGGGCCGCAGGCTATCGGCCATCGCCGTGGACGACGGCCACTGGATGACGCCCGATTTTTTCGGCGGCTGGGTGATGGTCAAGGCCGAGGCCGACGGGCCGGAGCAGTTGCTCGAGGCCCTCAAGGCCGGCCGCTTCTACGCCAGCCAGGGGCCGGAAATTCACGACGTGCGCCTGACCGGCGACACGCTGGAGATATCCTGTTCGCCGGCCGAAACCGTGATCCTCGTCGGGCCGGTGAGCATGAACAGCCGGGAACACGGCAGAGGCCTGAGGCACGCGAGCTTTTCCGTCGAAAAATACCGCGGGGCATGGTGCCGCGCTGTGGTAGTGGACGCAACGGGCAAACGCGCCTGGAGCAATCCGCTCTGGCTTGAATAGCCGCGACCTCCGCTTTCAACAAAGTGGAGGAAAATTCAGGCAACCAGCGTCACGCTTCTCCCTCGGACAACGTGCGAAGGCTGTCAGGGTGCGTCCGCTCTCTTTTTAAACATGCATCGGTGGTGTCGGAGGCAGGCTCTCAGGGATGATTACCCCGTGGGTGGATCAACGATCCTCACCCATCATCGGACCCCGCCAGCCCGGCCGGGAGAGCCCGGGACAGGCTCACCCAGGCCCAGCCTCGCCTCGGTAATTTCGTGTAATGATAGGAATGATTGTCGTCGACGACGAGGGACACGACCACCATGAGGGTGAAAACCGTTCGCACCGGGCGGGTCCAAGAGCCGCGCGTATGGCTCGCGGCTGGCACATGGAAAGGCCGCCGGTGAGGGTAAAGAGGCCTGAACGGGCGTCCGGGTTCAAGGACCGGACACCATGCCCATGCCCGCCCCTTCTCTGCCTCATGGCTGCTTCCATGATTTCCTTCCGAGGACCAATCGAGCCCGACCATCTTCAAACGGGCCAGTCCGTCGCGGCGTTTTCAGCCGGCGGAGCTTTGGCCGCCGGCTGAAAACGCCGCGACGGGATCGGGGGTCTGGGGGCCCCCGGCCCCCAGGCTGCCGGCAGGCATCTTCCTCTTCCTCCCCTCCTCCTCCCTTCTCTCCCGGCTAGCACTCGTCGTGGACGCAGACGTTGGCCGCGCGGTTCTGGCGGCCGAGCTTCTTGGCCGCGTACATGGCCGAGTCGGCCAGTCGCAGGAGGTCTTCGCCTTCGGCGGCGTGGTCCGGGTAGATGGCCACGCCGATGCTGACCGTGGGGTGGTAGACCTTGCCTTCGATATGAAGCGGCTCCATCACGCCGGTGCAGATTTTTTCGGCCACCAGCCGAGCGTCGTCAGGGCTCTTCAATTCCGGCAGGATGACCGTGAACTCGTCGCCGCCGATGCGCGCGACCATGTCGACTTCGCGCAGGAGGCCGCGCAGGCGTTTGGCCAGCTCGCGCAGGAGCGCGTCGCCGATATGGTGGCCCATGGTGTCGTTGACCTCCTTCAGGCGGTCGAGGTCGACCATGAGCAGGGCGAGCGGCGTGCCGCTACGCCGGGCCCGGGCCAATTCGTGGATGAAGGTCTCGTAGAAGTAGACCCGGTTGGGCAGCTCGGTCAGCATGTCGTAGTAGGCCAGGCGGCGGATGGTTTCCTCGGCCCGCTTGCGGTCGGTGACGTCCTGGACCATGAGCACGTAGCCGACCAGGTTGTCGTCGTTCCAGATGCCCGAGACCCGGCCTTGCAGACTGAGGTTCCCGCCCGGTCCGGCGCGGTCCAGGCTGAAGCTGTGGCGGCGATGGTTCTGGACGGCGCCGAGGGCACGTTCCAGGCGATCCAGGGGCACGCCGATCTGAGTATGGAAGGCGCGCAGATCGGCGCCCATGACCTTGCGCGCGGCGTAGCCGAGCATCTCCTCGGCGGCGGGGTTGTAGTAGACGATGGTCAGGTCGGCGTTGGTGGCGATGATGCCCATGTTGATGGACGAGCTGAGGATGCCGTCGAGGTAGAGCGTCTTTTCGGCCAGGGCCTGGATGGTCCGGTCCAGGACCTGGGTCTGGTCGCTGATGATCTGCTTCAGGGTTTCGATGTACTTGTACTCGAGTCCCTTGACCAGGTCGCTCTGGGTGGTCACGCCCAGGACCTCGCCCGCGGCGTTGACCACGACGAGGCGCCGGATGCCGCGCTGGCGCATGATTTCCGCGGCCTCGTGGACTCCGACCTCCTGGGTCACGGTGATGATCGGGCTGGTCATGACCGCCTCGACGCCCAGGGTGTCCATGGGCCGGCGCTCGGCCGCCAGGCGGGCCACGTCGCGCTCGGTGATGACGCCGAGCGGCTTCGCCCCGTCGGCCACCACCAGGCAGCTCACCCTGCTCTCGGCCATGAGCCGGGAGGCCTCCAGGACCGAGGTGCCCGGTGGCACGGTCTGCACCCCGCGGTGCATGATCTGGGCGATGGTCCGGGCCTTGACGAAGTATTCGTAGCCCAGGTGGTGGACCAGGTCGGACTGGGTGATGACCCCGCAGGCGAGCCCTTTGTCGTCCACGACCACGATGTGGCGGATGCCCTTCTCCACGAGCTGAGAGAAGGCTTCGAAGACCGTGGCCGTGGCCTTGCAGCTGACCACCTTGGGACTCATGACCTCGCGCACGTTCTGGTCGGCGAAGGTCAGGCCCTTCTGGGCCACGCAGCGGACGATGTCGCGCTCGGTGAAGATGCCCACCGGCCGGCCGGCATCGAGGACCACGATGCAGCTGATGCCGGCCTCGCGCATGCGGTTCACCGCCTCGGCCATGCGCGCCGTGGGCTCGATCCCGACCACCTGCTTGGACTGGATATCCCGGACAAGCTTGTCCATCATCGGCAAAGCCCCCCCTCCCCGGCCGCCGCTTTCCGGTGCCGGACACGTCTCTGTAGCGCCCCAACTCATGCAGGAGCAAGGATAATGTCATACCGGAGCGCGCTTCTCAAGCCCGGGGTCGGCTGAATGCGGAAATGGCTTTCGCGGTCAGGGCCTGGCGCAGCGTGCCGAAGTCGGCCCAGGGGTCTCGGGACGTGGCCAGGCGCCGGGGAAGCGTGGCCACGGTGAAGGCCGCCGGGTCGAGCTTCGGACTGAGCTCCTCCCAGGCAAGCGGCGTGGCCACCGGCGCGCCCGGCTTGGCCCGCGGCGAATAGGCGGCCACGGCCGAGGCTCCGTGGCGGTTGCGCAAGGTGTCGATGAAGATGCGCCCCTGCCGCAGGGCTTTTCGCATGTTGATGACATAGCGTTCGGGGTGGTCCTTGGCCATCTCCCCGGCCAGGGCCGCGGTGAAGTCGCCGACCTCCTGCCAGGTGGACCGTCGCGCAAGCGGCACCTCCACGTGCAGGCCCTTGCCGCCGGTGGTCTTGACGAAGCTCGCGAGATGGACGCCCTCCAGGCGCTCTCTGATCTCCAGGGCTGCGGCGATGAGCTCGGCCAGCTCCACTCCGGGGCCGGGATCCAGGTCGAAGACCATGATATCCGGCCGCTCGGGCCGGTCGATGCGGCAGCCCCAGTGGTGGATCTCGAGCACCCCGGCCTGGGCCAGGCCGGCCAGGCCGGCCGTGTCCGTGACATAGAGGGCCTCGCCCTCGATGACCTCGGCCAGGTATTTGCGGCGAACGGCCCTGGGGAAGGCCGGGGCGGCGTGGCGCTGGTAGAAGCACTCGCCGGACATCCCCTCGGGGCAGCGCACGAGGGTGAGCGGCCGGCGGGCGAGGAGCGGCAGCATGCGCCCGGCCACGGCGGCGAGGTAGTTGGCCAGATCGGCCTTGGTCAGGTGTGCCTCCGGGTAGACGAGGCGCTCGGGGCTGGTCAGGGCCACCCCGGAGATGACGGACTCTGCCTCAGCCCCCGCCGGGTCCGGCCGTCTGTTCGTCCTCTTGGGCATTCTTCCGACCTCCTGGGGTTGTTCCGCCTCGCGCCGCACCTCGCCTGCCGGCTTGTCCTCGCGCAAGGAAACGAAAGACGCCTGGCGCGCCAGGCCGTCGCGGGTCCAGCCGGCAAAGGCCACCTCGGCCACCAGCTCCGGCTCGACCCAGGCGGCGATGTCGCGAAGGCCCGGCACCTTGCCGGCAAACGGGCTTTGCGGCCGGACAAGGCGCGCGAGCCGCCGGGAGAGGTCGGCCAGACGCCGGGCGTCGAAGCCGGTGCCCACCCGTCCGGCGTAGCGCAACTCTTTTCCGTCGTACACGCCGAGCAGCAGGGCGCCGAAGCCGCTGCGGCCACCCTTGGGCCGGGTCAGACCGCCGATGACGAACTCCTGGCGCAGGCCGCACTTGGTCTTCAGCCAATCCCGCGACCGCCGGCCGCGATACGGGCTGTCGGCGCGCTTGGAGATCACGCCCTCCAGGCCCAGGCGGCAGGCCTCGGCCAGGACCTCCGCCCCCCGGCCCTCGATCTGCCCGGCCAGGACCAGGGGAGCCGGTGCCCCGGCCAGGAGCCGGGCCAGCAGCTGCCGGCGGCCGGAGAGCGGACAGGCGGTCAGGTCCAGGCCGTCCAGGTACAACAGATCGAAGAGGAAGTAGGCCACCGCCGCCCCGCCCTCCTGCAAGTGGCGCTGCAGGGCCGAGAAATCCGTCCGGCCCGAGGCGTCGGCCACCGCCGCCTCGCCGTCCAGGATGGCGCTCCCGGCCGGCAGGGAGGCCAGGGCCGCGGCCAGCTCGGGAAAACGCCCGGTCCAGTCCTCGCCGCCCCGGGTTCGCAAACGTGCCCGGCCTCCCTCGATGATGGCCAGGAGGCGGTAGCCGTCGTACTTGATCTCGTGCACCCAGCCTTGGCCGCCGGGGGGGGCCTCGACCAGGAAGCACAGCTCGGGCGAGGGCGAGGCCGGCAGCGGCGCGGGCCTGGCCCCGGGCAGGCCGGCAGCGGCCTCGGCCCATCTGGAGCGTTTCGGCGAGGCCGCCCCCACGTCAGCCCGCCTTGCGCTTCGGTGCGGCCTTGCGGCTGGCGGGTTTGCCTTTCTGCTTCTGCTCCAGGCTCTTCTTCAGGAGCCCCATCATGTCCACCACCTTGCCGGCCGGCGCGGCCGCCGGGGCCTTCTTGCGGGGCAGAGCCTTGCCCCCGGCCTTGAGCTTCCTGTGGATGAGGGCGAGCAGTTTCTGGCGGTATTCGTCCTTGTAGGTCCCGGGCTTGAAATCCACGGTCATGGACCCGATGAGGTTTTCGGCCAGCTCCAGCTCCCTGGGCTGGACCTTGACGGCCGACAGGTCCTCGGCCGGGAACGACAGCTCGGAGAGGTCGCGCAACTCATGGGCGAAGCGCATGAGGTCAAGGACCAGGGCCGGCCCCTGGGGCAACAGAGCGGCCAGATACTGGCGGGTGCGGATGACCACCAGGGCCACACCGGCCGTGCCCGTGCGCTTGAGCGTCTCGCGCAGGAGGACGTAGCCCTTTTCCCCGCCGGCCGCGGGCAGAAGGTAGTAGGGCTTGTCGAAATAGGCCGGGCTGATGGCCTCGGCCTTGACGAAGTCCTTGATTTCGACGGTTTTGCCGGCCTCGACGTCGGCCTGCTCGAAATCCTCCTCGTCGAGCAGGACCATGCGGCCGTCCTCGTCCTCGTAGGCCTTGGCCACCTCCTCCCAGGGCACCTCCTCGCCGTTCTTTTCGTTCACCCTCCGGGAGTGGACCCGGGCCGCGTTGCGGCGGTCCACCAGGTGGAAGGCGAGCTCGTCTCTCACCTCGGCGGGATAGAGCTCCACCGGCACGGTGACCAGGCCGAAGGAAATGACGCCGGTCCAGATGGGTCGGGGCATGGCAGTGTCCTCGCTGGCGGGCGGTGCCCGATTTTGGGCTAACCTAGCACAAAACCGCGCAGAGTCCACGCCTGCGGGCCATGTTCCGGCGCGCATTGACATGTGCCGGACAATGGGTAGAACAGCGCCAAACCGGGCCGGTTTCCGCCGCCCGGAAAACGCCCAAGGAAGGAACCATGGCCAACGAACCGGACAAGATCATCTACTCGATGATCCGGGTCAGCAAATACTACGACAAGAAGCCCATCCTGACCGACATCTCGCTCTCCTACTTCTACGGCGCCAAGATCGGCGTGCTCGGCCTGAACGGCTCGGGCAAGTCGAGTCTGCTGCGCATCCTGGCCGGCGTGGACCAGGACTTCCAGGGCCAGACCGTGCTCGCGCCGGGCCTGACCGTGGGCTACCTGGCCCAGGAGCCGGAGCTGGACGAGACCAAGACCGTGCGCGAGATCGTGTCCGAGGCGGTGCAGGAGACGGTCAACCTCATGGCCGAGTTCGAGGAGGTGAACGCCAAGTTCGCCGAGCCCATGAGCGACGAGGAGATGGACAAGCTTATCACCCGCCAGGCCGAGATCCAGGAGAAGCTCGACCACCTGAACGCCTGGGACCTCGATTCGCGCCTGGACATGGCCATGGACGCCCTGCGCTGCCCGCCCCCGGACACGCCGGTCAAGATCGTCTCCGGCGGCGAGCGCCGGCGGGTGGCGCTCTGCCGGCTGCTCTTGCAGAGCCCGGACATCCTGCTGCTCGACGAGCCGACCAACCACCTCGACGCCGAGACCGTGGCCTGGCTCGAGCACCATCTGCACGACTACCCGGGCACGGTCATCGCCGTGACCCACGACCGCTACTTCCTGGACAACGTGGCCGGCTGGATACTGGAGCTGGACCGCGGCCGGGGCATCCCCTGGAAGGGCAACTACTCCTCGTGGCTGGAGCAGAAGAAGACCCGGCTCGACCAGGAGGAGAAGTCCGACAGCGAGCGCTCGAAGACGCTCGAGCGCGAGCTCGAGTGGATCCGCATGAGCCCCCGCGGCCGCCACGCCAAGAGCAAGGCACGCATCAGCGCGTATGAATCGCTGGTCTCCCAGGAAAGCGAGAAGCGGGCCAAGGACCTGGAAATCTACATCCCGCCGGGACCGCGCCTGGGCGACGTGGTCCTGCGCGCCGAGCACGTGGGCAAGGCCTTCGGCGACCGGCTGCTGTTCGAGGACCTGAACGCCATCGTCCCGGCCGGCGCCATCGTCGGCATCATCGGCCCCAACGGCGCGGGCAAGACGACCTTCTTCCGCCTGGTGACCGGCGCGGAGAAGCCTGACAGCGGCACGCTGAAAGTCGGCGAGTCGGTGAAGCTGTCCTACCTGGACCAGAGCCGCGAGGCGCTGAAACCCGAGATGAGCGTCTGGGAGGCGATAAGCGAGGGCAAGGATATCATCCAGCTCGGCGGGCGCCAGGTCAACTCCCGGGCCTACCTCGGCCGCTTCAACATCACCGGGCCCGAGCAGCAGAAGAAGATCGGCATGCTCTCCGGCGGCGAGAAGAACCGCGTCTACCTGGCCCGGATGCTGAAGGAAGGCGCCAACGTGCTGCTGCTCGACGAGCCGACCAACGACCTGGACGTGAACACCATGCGCGCGCTCGAAGAGGCCCTGCTCAACTTCGCCGGCTGCGCCCTGGTCATCAGCCACGACCGCTGGTTCCTGGACCGCATCGCGACCCACATCATGGCCTTCGAGGGCGACAGCCAGGTGATCTTCTTCGACGGCAACTACACGGAATACGAGGCGGACCGGAAGAAGCGGCTGGGCAAAGAGGCCGAGCAGCCCCACCGCATCAAGTACCGGCAGCTCACCCGCTAGGCAGGCAGGCGTCCGGAGCCGTCTCGGCTCCGGACGCAAGAAAAAGAACTCAGCTGGCCTCTTCGTCCTCGTCGGAGTAGAACCAGTCGTCCTCCTCCTGGAGGCTGATGGCCTTCTTGTAGCCGCCCGACACCCGCTCGGTGGCGTCCGTTTCCTCGGCCGCCGCCACGGGTTCCTGATCCCGATCTTCCTTCTCGCGCAGCTTCTCCAGGTGGGCCTGCTTCTTCTTGGCCTTGGCCTGGAGCTTCTGCTCCTTCTTCTGGGCCTTGAACCCCCCGGCGCGCAGCCAGTCCATGTAGGCCGCGGCCACCTGGGCGACCTTGGACTCGTCGCTGATGGCCTCGACCGAGCCCAGGATGGTCTTGCGGTACTCGAGGAAGATGCGGCTCTTGTGGGACCAGAGCTTCAGGAGGTCGTCCTGGTTGGACTTCTGGATCTTGGGGTCCAGAAGGAGAAACACGCCGTCGGCACGAAGGTAGACCTGGTATACGTCCTGCTCCGCACCCGCGTCCTGGCCTGCGCTCTGCTGCTCGCTCATACGCGTCATCACTACCTACCTCGGCCGCACCGCTCCGGCGCCTCTCCATCGGCCGGCGTCCCGTCCGGAAAGGCACACCGGACGGTCCGCTTCGGGCGCAGCCCGTATTTACTGCGGGGGTGTATAGTGCGATTTCGCCTGCTTGCCTAGCCCCGGGCCAGGGGCTGGCGAAAAAAAGTCCGCCCCCGTTTCGGCCCGGACCGGCGCGCCTACGGATCCCGGTTTCCGCCCTGGGTTGAACGAGAGAAATCCGAAAACTGCCATGAAAGGAATACGCCGGATCACCGGGGGCCATCCCCCGGATCATTGCAGCTGCGGCCGCGGGTCTTCCGCCACGACCTTGCGAAGATGCCCGCCGTGCACGCCCCCTCCCCTCGCCCCTCACGGCTCTTTCCTTCTATCCGCCCCTCTACCCTTCAGCCCGCCCGCCGCCCGACGAGCCAGGTCAGGAGCGCGGCCAGGCCGAGAAATCCGGCCAACCAGCCGAGGCCGGCGGCGTAGCCCTCGGTCAGGGAACGGGTGTAGCCCATGATGGACGGGCCGAGGAAGCCGCCGACGTTGCCCACGGCGTTGATCAGCGCGATACCCGCGGCCGCGGCGCTGCCGGACAGGAAGGAGGTGGCCAGGCCCCAGAACGGCCCGAGCATGCCCCAGATGCCGAGCGCCGCGAGCGACATGCCGGCGATGGCCAGGACCGGCCCCTTTGCCAGGGCGGCCAGGCCCATGCCGGCCATGGCCAGGCTCAGCGCGCCGACCACGTGGCCCTTGCGCTCGCCCCGCCGATCGGAGCTTGCGCCGATGAGGACCATGCCCAGGGCGGCCACCAGGTAGGGAATCATGGCCAGGAAGCCGATGACCAGATCGCTCGCCCCGGTCAGGGCTTTCAGCATTTGCGGCAGCCACATGGCCAGGCCGTACATGGCCACGACCATGCCCAGGTAGACGATCGCCAGCAGCCAGACCTCCGGGGCGCGCAGGCTCTCGGACAGGCGCCGGGCCTTGACCGCGCCGGCCTCGGCCGCGAGCTGGGCGTTCAGGTTCCTGCGTTCCTCGACGCTGAGCCAGCGGGCCGAGTCGGGATGATCGGGCAGGAAGGCCAGCACGGCCAGGCCCAGGCCGACCGCCGGCAGGCCTTCGAGGATGAACAGCCACTTCCAGCCGGCCAGACCGAAATAGCCGTGCAGCCCGAGGATGGCCCCGGAAATGGGGCTGCCGATGAGCCCGGAGACGGCCGTGGCGGTCATGAACAGGGCCACGGCCCGGGCCCGCCAGGCCTGGGGGAACCAATAGGTAAGGTACAGGATGATGCCCGGGAAGAAGCCGGCCTCTGCCAGGCCCAGGAGGAAGCGCAGGGCATAGAAGCTGGCCTCGCCCTGGACAAAGGCCATGGCCATGGAGACGAGCCCCCAGGAGACCATGATCCGGGCGATCCAGCGCCGCGGCCCGACCCGCTCCAGGATGAGGTTCGAGGGCACCTCGAAGAGCACGTAGCCGAGGAAGAAGATGCCCGAGCCCAGGCCGAAGGCCAGGGGCGAGAGCCCCAGGTCGGCGTTCATGTGCAGGGCGGCGAAGCTGACGTTGATGCGGTCGAGATAGGCCACGATGTAGCAGACGAAGAGGAAGGGGATGAGCCGCCGCGCGGCCCGGCGCAAGGTGGGTTCGGTGTCCGGCGTCATGGGCCGGCAGTCTGCGCCAAACATGGCGGGAGCGCAAGGGCTCCGGCTGTCGATGCGGCGTGAGGACGACCTTGTGGCCGTCCTCCGGTTCATGACGTCCCTGCCCCCCGGCGCATCAATAGGCGCTTGCCTTATCCAGCTGCTCCATGGCCGCATGACCCAGCTTCAGCTCCGTGGCCGCGATGAGGCTTTGCAGCTGCTCCAGGCTGGTGGCGCTGGCGATGGGCGCGGTGACGCTTTCGCGGGCCAACAACCAGGCCACGGCCACGCTGGCCATGCCGGCCTTGTGCGTATTGGCCACCTGCTCCAGGGCTTGTATTATCCTCTCGCCCCGCTCGTTCAGGTATTTACCCACAGACCCTCCTCGGGGGCTCTTCGCGAGGTCCGCCTTCGAGCGGTACTTGCCGCTCAGAAATCCGCTGGCCAGGGAGAAATAGGTGATCACGCCCAGTCCCTCCGTGCGGCACAGGGGCTCGAGCTCCGTCTCGTACTGCTCCCGGTCATAGAGGTTGTAGAGCGGCTCCAGGCAGTTGTAGCTCGGCCACCCGTGCTGCCGGCTGAGCGCAAGCGCCTGGGCCAGCCGCGGGGCGTCGTAGTTCGAGGCGCCGATGGCCCGAACCTTGCCCTGACGGATGAGTTGGGCGTAGGCCTCGAGCGTCTCCTCCAGCGGCGTCTGCCGGTCGTCCTCATGGGATAGGTAAAGATCGATACGGTCCGTCTGCAGGCGCGCCAGCGAGTCCTCCACGGCGCGCAGGATGTAGGCCTTGGACAGCCCCTTGCGGCCCGCCCCCATGTCCTTGCCGACCTTGGTGACCAGGACCACCTTCTCGCGGTTTCCCGGCCGGCGCAGCCATTTGCCGATCATGGTCTCGGATTCGCCGCCCACATTGCCGGGAACCCAATGGGAATAGACGTCCGCCGTGTCGATGCAGTTGCCGCCGGCAGCGACAAAGGCGTCCAGCAGAGTGAAGGCCGTCGGCTCATCCACGGTCCAGCCGAAGACATTGCCGCCAAGGACGAGCGGAGCGATTTCCAGGCCCGAATTGCCGAGTTTGCGTCGTTTCATGGCGTCCTCCAGGGCACACGAGTCTACACACCGACGCGGGGTCGGAGCTTTCACCCTTCTAGCACCGCCGGAACAACCAGAGCAAGGATCGAGGATCATCGATAAGGCGAACGCAAACCAAAAGATGGGTCCGACATGCCGCGCGCGCTTCGACCGTCTCGCACCTCAGGCGCATGCGGATCGGTGCAGGGTGGTTTCATTGTCCGACCCGGAAAGACGGCGGGCGTCAACTTGGGCGAGAGCGGGAGGATTGCGGATTCGTGACCGGTCGGATCAAACGAGGGCTCTGAGGATTCTTACGCTTCATCGTCGCGATTACGCACGTCATCCCGCCAACTGTTGAGAGGAGCGCAGCAGCCATCTCCGGCAAACAACTCGCGCCGGAACTTCTCGCCTTCGACCGGGTCGAGCATGAGCGTGCAGACATAGCGGTACAACTCTTCGTGCCATAAAAGATCCGGGCACCGGCGCCTGTAGCCGTAGCGCCGGTGTGAAACATCACAAGGATCCGAAAGGCAGCAGCATCCGCAGCCGACACAGGGCTTGTCAGACACCGGCAACGCCGCTTCCGGCCAGGATGCGGCGCTGGAAATGCGTTGCGACTGCTGGTATGCGCGGATGATAATTGAAGGTCAAGAATGATCCATCTGCTGAAAAACAGGTGAGAAAAGCCAGGTAATGCTGCTCGAAACAGTACGAGAGGACTTAAGTGTATATGCCTGGCATCAAGGAGTAAAGGCAATTCGCATATCTGGAAAAACAGAAGCTCCTTATGCGAGGAACACGGCCATATCCGGGAAACAAAGGTTCGAGATGCCTTCGGTCCGGCCCGGCCGCGTTCCCAGCATTTACGCGAACAAGCCCGCAGACAGGGACGCGTGCGGGCTTATACGGTGCGCCTGCCGGCAGTCGGCGAGGCAGCATGTGAGGCTATTTTCTGGTGTAGCGGACTTCGACGGGTACCTTGTTGGTGACCACATCATAGACCGGCGAACGCTCCTGAGCCATCTTGACCAGCTTTGCAAGCGTGGCGTCATCGAGATCGGACTCGATGTGGAAGGCGAAGCGGATGGTCTGATAGCCGTTGCGCACGTTCGGGTCGATGGCCAGGAAGCCGCGCAGATCCAAGTCTCCTTCCAGCTCCGACTCGACCGCAGTGAGGGTATGGCCGTGGGCCGCCGACCAGGCGACCAGGGACGTGGTCAGTCAGCCCACGAGGGCGACGAGCAGGTACTCCACCGGGTTGGGCCCCTTGTCGTGGCCGAGGAGCAGCGGCGGCTCGTCGATTTCGAAATCCCTCTGGCAGGTGCGGTCCGGATGCTCCTCCATGGCCGCATAGAAGCCCTGCACCGTGGCCCGGTTGTTGGTGCCGCCCAGCCACTTGTCGCTGACCCGGAAGCGGCATTTGGCGATCTCCGGATTTTTCCGAATCGCGTCCACCGTCGTCATGAGGGCATCCACGTCGATGCCGTTGACCATCTTGCCCATATCGACCTCCTGCAGGTAAAAACGAGGATGGTTATGGCAAGATTACTCCATTTTTCTATCCACAGCAACGAAAACTGCTGTTTTTTGTGATAACTGGAATGCGCTACCTTGCAGAGGAGCTCGTCCACGTCCCGAGGGAACGGTTCGCCCCGGTGGACACGCCCAAGAACAG
>DIXN01000047.1 GCA_002428705.1 Desulfovibrio sp. UBA6079 | reverse complement strand
TTGCGTTATCAATAGGAATTGGTATCATGTCCCTGCCGGTGTCGGGGACTACGAGAACTGGGAGAAAGGCAGCCGGTAAGGGTAAAGATGGCCGGAGCGGCGCGGGCGTTCGGTCGAGGGACCGGACGACCGCCCCGAACCCGCGCTTTCTTCACCTCGTGGCGGCTTGTTTCTTCCTCGCCGGCCTGGAGCCGGCGGCGAGGATGTCCTCGTGCACCTGCTCTCCTGCGCTTCCGAGCCGGCGGGGTCTTCTCCCCGCCGGCTCGGGACCGTAGAACCGAGGGGGTCCAAGGGGGAAATCATTTCCCCCTGGTGGGGTCCAGGGGCAGAGCCCCTGGCCGCCGGAGGCCTGGCGAGCGCGCCGGCTACAGGCGCGGGGCCAGGCTTTCGAGGTAGTCCTTTACGGTATGGTAGAGATCGTCGGGGCAGTCTTCGGGGTCGACGAGGGCTTCCTCGCCGGCCAGGGTGCAGAGGCATTCGTAGAGGCAGGACAGCAGGGCCTGATCGGGGTCGGGGCCGAGGACGTCCTGGACGAGGTCTCTCAGGGCCAGGGGGGCGTAGGTGGAGAGGGTGAGGCGCAGCTGGCCGGCTTGCGAGCTGAAGTAGAAATGGGAGTAGTAGACGGCGGCCAAGTGCTTGACCATGGCTGACCTCCGGTCAGGCGGGTGAGCTGTCGAGCCGGGACCGGGGCGAAATCCGGGCCGGAAGGCGGCGTGGACAGAAGCGGAAGAGAACCCTGGCAGATAGACCGGAGGCTGTCAATTGGGCCGGGAATACTGGCGCGCCCAGGGAATGAGGCGCTCGATATTGGCGATGCGCTCGGCGTCGGCCGGGTGGGTGGAGAGGAAGGCCGGGGGCTTGGCCTTGCCTTCCTTGGCCTTCTCCATGTTCTGCCAGAAGGTGACGGCGGCGGCGGGGTCGTAGCCGGCCTTGGCCATGAGCGCGAGGCCTATCTGGTCGGCCTCGGACTCCTGGGCGCGGCTGTAGGGCAGGAGCACGCCGACGTTGGTGGCCACGCCGTAGGCCTGCATGAAGGCGTTGGCCGTGGTCGGGTTGGAGAAGCCGAGCGCGGCCGAGGCCACGGCCCCGCCGGCCTCGGCGGCCAGGGCCATGGACATGCGCTCGGCGCCGTGGCGGGCCAGTGCGTGGGCGATCTCATGGCCCATGACCGTGGCCAGCTGGGCCTCGTCGGGGGCCAGCGGCAGGATGCCGGTGTAGACGAAGACCTTGCCGCCGGGCAGGCAGAAGGCGTTGATGGTTTCGGGTTCGTCGATGACGTAGAAGGCCCAGCTGAAGTCCGGGCGGTCGGCGACCGCGGCGATGCGCTCGCCTACGCGGCGGACGAGTTCGACGGTGTTTGGGTCGTTGGCGATCGGTTCCTTTTTCAGGATGTCCTTGGCCGCGGTCGCGCCGAGCTGGGTCTCCTGCTCCTGGGAGACGAGCATGAGCTGGGAGCGCTCGGTGTAGGGCGCCTTGGCGCAGTAGGCCAGCAGCGCGGCCAGGCCGGAGACGAGGACCAGGCGGAGAAAAAGGGAGGTCTTCATGCTCAAGGAATATAGCCGGCCCGGGGTGGGTCGTAAAGAAAAAAAGCGGGGCCGCCATGGCCCCGCCGGAAGGTCGGGCTAGAGGATGCGGTAGTGGACGGTGGGCGCCTGGATGAAGTCCTGGCCGTCGATCTCGCTGATGACCGCGGCGGCCTGCTTGGCCCGGGCCTCGTGGGTGGTAAAGACGATGGGCACGCCCTGGCCCTCGTCCACGCCCTTCTGGATGGCCTGCATGATGGAGATGTTCTTGTCGGCCATGACCCGGGCGATAGTGGCCATGACCCCGGGCCGGTCGGTGACGGTGAAGCGGAAGTAGTGCTCGGAGGCGGCCAGCATGGGGTCGAGGATGTCGGCCTCGGGCAGGGGGGACTCGCGGTAGCCGGTGTTGTCCGGCGCGCCGCTTGCGCGCACGAGGGCCATCACGTCGGCAAGCACGGCGCTGGCCGTGGGCAGGTCGCCGGCGCCCTGGCCGTGGAGCATGATCGGGCCCACGGCGTTGCCCTGGATGCGCACGGCGTTGTAGTTGCCGCCGACCCGGGCCAGGAGGAAGGTGTGCTTGACCAGGGCCGGGAAAACGCCGGCCTCCAGGCGCCCCTCCACCTCGCGCACCTGGCCGAGGAGCTTCAGGCGGTAGCCGAACTCCCGGGCGAACTCGATGTCGTTCTTGCGCACGCCGCGGATGCCGGCCACGGGCAGCTTCTCCAGGGGATAGTGCCGGCCGTAGGCCAGGCGGATGAGCACGACCAGCTTGTGGGCCGTATCAAAGCCGTCGATGTCCAGCGTCGGGTCGGCCTCGGCGTAGCCCAAGGCCTGGGCCTGGGCCAGCGCGGTCTCGAAGTCGAGCCCGGAGCTCGTCATCTCCGAGAGGATGAAGTTGGCCGTGCCGTTCATGATCCCGGTCAGGCGCTCGATGCGGTTGCCGGCCAGGCTCTCCTTCAGGGTCTGGATGACCGGCACGCCGCCCAGGCAGCTGGCCTCGTAGAAGAGGCCGAGGCCTTCTTGCGCGGCCGTGGCGAAGAGCTCCTGGCCGTGCACGGCGAGCAGATGCTTGTTGGCCGTGACCACGTGCTTGCCGGCGGCGAGCGCCTGGTCGATGAGCGCTTTGGCCGCGCCGGTGCCGCCCATGAGCTCGACGATGAGGGATATCTCGGGGTCGCTGGTCAGGGTGGTGACGTCCGTGGTCAGGGTCGCCCCGGCCGGCAGGGTCGCTGCCCGGGGCTTGGCGGTGTCGCGCACGAGCACGCACTTGATCCGGATCTCGCGGCCGAGGCGGCGGTTGATCCAGTCCCTGTTCATGTCCAAGGTCTTGACCAGCCCGGAACCGACGGTTCCGAATCCGGCCAGGCCGATGACCACGGGTTTGCCATCCATACCGATCATCCTCCGAGGACTCGTTTGAGGCCGCGAACGGCCTGGTTGATGCGGTGGCGGTTCTCCACCAGCGCGAAACGGACGTGGGTGTCGCCGTAGCTGCCGAAGCCCAGGCCCGGGGAGACGGCCACGTTGCCCTTGATCAGGCAGTGCTTGGCGAACTCCACCGAGCCCATGTGCTTGAACTCGTCGGGTATCTCGGCCCAGACGAACATGGTCGCCTTGGGCGCGGGCACCTTCCAGCCGATGCGCTCGAGGCCCTCGATGAGGGCGTCGCGGCGGTCCTGGTGCACGTCCATGATCTGGCGCACGCACTCCTGGGGGCCGTTTAAGGCCACGGTGGCCGCGATCTGGATGGGCTGGAAGATGCCGTAGTCGAGGTAGGACTTGATGCGGGTGAGGGCCTGGACCATCTCCTTGTTGCCGCAGCAGAAGCCCACGCGCCAGCCGGCCATGGAGTAGCTCTTGGTCAGGGAGAAGAACTCCACGCCCACGTCCTTGGCGCCCTTGGTGGCCAGGAAGCTCGGGGCCACATAGCCGTCGTAGGTGAAGTCGGCGTAGGCAAAATCGTGGATGACCAGCACGTTGTTGGCCTTGGCGTAGGCGATGACGCGCTCGAAGAAGTCGGGCTCGGCGATGAGCGTGGTCGGGTTGTGCGGGAAGCTGATGATGAGCAGCTTGGGCTGGGGCCAGGTCTGGCGGTGGGCCAGGTTCAGGTCGGCGAAGAAGTCCCGGTCCTTGCTGATGGGGATGCGCCGCACGTCCGCGCCGGCGATGATGGCCGCGTAGGGGTGGATGGGGTAGGCCGGGTCGGTGGTGAAGACCACGTCGCCCGGGGCGAGCATGACCAGGGCCAGGTGGGAGAGGCCTTCCTTGGCGCCCATGGTGGCCACCACCTCGAGGTCCGGGTCGAGCTCCACGCCGAAGCGGCGCAGGTACCAGTTGGCGATGGCCAGGCGCAGGCCCTTGATGCCCTTGGAGGCGGAGTAGCGGTGGTTGGTGGGCTTGCGGGCCGCCTCGCAGAGCTTGTCGACGATGTGGTCCGGAGTGGGCAGGTCGGGGTTGCCCATGCCGAGGTCGATGATGTCCTCGCCCTGGCGCCGCATGTGCATCTTCAGCTCGTTGACCTGGGCGAAGACGTAGGGCGGCAGGCGGTGGACGCGGGGAAAATCGTGCATGTCCGTCGGGCTCCTTCACCGGTGGTTTACCTCGCCCGTTCTATCCGGGCGCGGCCCCGGCTGTCAAAGCCAATCCGCGCCGGCGCGGTCGCCCGGGTCCGCCCGCCGGCCGCGCGGCCGGGCCCGTCTTGACCCGCTGGGGGGATTTGATTAGCGTTTCCCGTTCAACGCCCAACCAGGCGTCGCGGTTACCATCACTACCCAGCAAAGGGGTTTAATCGTGCAGACGACCGAAAAAATCTGGTTCGACGGCAAGCTGGTTCCCTGGGGCGAGGCCAATGTCCACGTCCTGACCCACACCCTGCACTACGGCGTCGGCGTCTTCGAAGGCATCCGGGCCTACGAGCAGGCCTCCGGCGGCTCGGCGGTCTTCCGCCTGCGCGAGCACATGCAGCGCCTGCTCGACTCGGCCAAGATCATGGAGATGAAGGTGCCCTACGGCCTGGACGAGCTCTGCGCCGCGGCCATCGAAACGCTCAAGGTCAACAGGCTGTCCGCCGGCTACCTCCGGCCGCTGGTGTTCATCGGCGGCGGCAAGGCCATGGGCGTGCACCCGGGCGCCAACCCCATCCAGACCGTCATCGCCGTCTGGCCCTGGGGCGCCTACCTCGGCGCCGAGGCCCTGGACAAGGGCATCCGCATCAAGACCTCGACCTTCACCCGCCACCACGTCAACGTCATGATGACCAAGGCCAAGGTCTGCGGCAACTACGTGAACTCCGTGCTGGCCAAGATGGAGGCCATCGCCGACGGCTACGACGAGGCCATGATGCTCGACGCCTCCGGCTACGTCTCCGAGGGCTCGGGCGAGAACATCTTCATGGTCCGGGACGGGGTGATCAAGACCCCGCCGCTGACCTCCATCCTCGGCGGCATCACCCGCGACTCGGTCATGCGCCTGGCCCGGGACCTCGGCTACACCGTGGTCGAGCAGCTCTTCTCGCGCGACGAGCTGTACACCGCCGACGAGGCCTTCTTCACCGGCACCGCGGCCGAGCTGACCCCCATCCGCGAGGTGGACCGCAGGACCATCGGCGCAGGCAAGGCCGGCCCGGTGGCCAAGAAGCTCCAGGCCGAGTTCTTCAGGATCGTCAAGGGCGAGAACCCGGCCTACAAGGCCTGGCTCACGCCCTTCAGCATCTAGCCTGGGCCAGGCGGGGAGGTCCTTTCCTCCCCGCCGCCCGATCCCCCATGAGCACCGTCAGCCTCACCGCCAAATACCGCCCCCAGCGCTTCGCCGAAGTCGTGGGCCAGGACGCCGTCAAGGCCGTGCTGTCGCGCGCCTGCCTGGAAAGCCGCATCGCACCGGCCTACCTCTTTTCCGGCACGCGCGGCGTGGGCAAGACGACGCTTGCGCGCATCCTGGCCAAGGCCGTGAACTGCGAGCAGGGGCCGACGGCCGAGCCCTGCAACGAATGCGTCAGCTGCCGGCAGATCACCGCCGGGGCCTGCGTGGACGTGGTCGAGATCGACGCCGCCTCCAACCGCGGCATCGACGACGCGCGCCGCCTGAAGGAGGACATCGGCTACGCGCCCATCGAGGCCCGCTACAAGGTCTTCATCATCGACGAAGCGCACATGCTGACCAAGGAGGCCTTCAACGCGCTGTTGAAGACGCTGGAGGAGCCGCCGGGCCACGCCACCTTCGTCCTGGCCACCACCGAGCCGCACAAGTTCCCGCCGACCATCCTCTCGCGCTGCCAGCACTACACCTTCAAGCGCGTGAGCCTGCGGGAGCTCGAGGCCCACCTGGGCAGCGTGCTTGCGCGCGAGGGCCAGGCCTTCGAGCCCGCGGCGGTCAGCCTCATCGCTCGGCGCGGCGCGGGCAGCGTGCGCGACGCCATGAGCCTCCTGGCCCAGTGCCTGGCCCTGGGCAGCGAGCGCCTCACGGCCGCCGACGTGCGCCAGATCCTCGGCCTGGCCGGCTTCGAGGTCTTCGTGGCCGTGCTCGCGGCCATCCACGGCCGGGACCTGGCCAACCTCTCGCGCACGCTCTCGGACATCCTGGACCAGGGCCTGGACCTGGGCTTCTTCCTGCGCGAGCTGGCCCAGACCTTTCGCAATCTTTTCCTCCTCGGCCAGTCGGGCGAGGCCGCGCTGGCCCTGCTCGACCTGCCCGAGGCCGAGGCCGCGGAGCTCGCCGCCTGGGCGGAAAGCTTCTCCCCGGCCCACGTGCACGCCTGCTGGCAGCTGACGCTCGAAGGCCAGCGCCGGGTGTTGACCAGCCTCGAGCCGGCGCTGGCCCTCGAGCTTCTGCTCTTCAACCTGGCCTGCCTGCCCGAGCTGCTGCCGCTTTCCCGGCTGGCGGGAGGGGAAGGCCGGGAAGGAGGAAACGCTCCGGCCGGACCGGCCCCCAGGCCGGCGCCCCCCCCGCGCTCCGCGCCGCCCCCACGCAGCGCCGCCCCGGCCGCGCCCGAGGCCTCCCCCGAGCCGGCGGCCCAGGCGCCTGCCGCGTCTCCGGCAGCGGCGCCCGAGGCACCGGTCGCGGAGCCGGCGCCACAGGCTCCCGTCGAGACGAGCACACCTGAACCCGAGCGACCGGCTCCCGAAATTCCGGCACCCGCCCCCCCTCCTTCACCGGCTTCTTCCTCCCCTCCCCCGCCGGGCGAGCGCACCTGGCCGGGCTTCCTGGCCTTTGCCGAGGAGCGTCTGGCCGCCGAGGGCAAGGCCGTGAACGGCCTGGCCCACGTCGGCGCGAGCATCGAGGAGGGCCGCCTGACGCTTGCCTGCCGCGGCGAGCAGCACCGCCGCCGCCTGACCGGAGAGGAGTCGCTGGCCAGCCTGACCGCGCTGGTCCAGGCCTATTTCGGGGCCGAAACCGAGATCGCCTTTTCCCTGCCGGAGCGGGCCGCGGACAAGAGCCTCGCCGAGCTGAACCAGGAGGTGCGCGAGCACTCCACGGTCAAGGACGTCGTGGAGCGCTTCGGCGCCCAGATCGTGACCATCAAACGCACCCCGGCCTGAGCCGCCGGGAAAAAACCAAGGAGAGCCACCATGCGCGGCATGAACGACCTCGTGCGCCAGGCCCAGGTCATGCACAAGAAGATGAACGAGCTGCAGAAGGAGCTCGAGACCCGGACCGTGGAGGCGGCCAGCGGCGGCGGCATGGTCACCGCCACGGCCAACGGCTCGGGCGAGATCGTCGCGCTCCGGATCGATCCGGCGGTGGTCGACCCCAAGGACGTGGACATGCTCCAGGACCTGGTTCTGGCCGCGCTCAAGGAGGCCCAGAAGAAGGCCAAGGAGATGAGCGAGTCCGAGATGTCCAAGATCACCGGCGGCATGAAGCTTCCGGGCATGTTCTAGGCGGTGCGCGTGGGTGGACTGCCCGAACCCTTGCAGGACCTGGTCGAGCGCCTGGGCGAGCTGCCCGGCTTCGGCCCCAAGTCGGCCCTGCGCGCGGCGCTGGCCTTACTTCGCATGCCCCGCGAGCGGGCCGAGGCCCTGGGCGGCTCCATCCTCGATCTGCGGCGTAAGCTGACCTTCTGCTCCTGCTGCCGGGCGCTCGCGGCCTGTGACCCCTGCCCGATCTGCGCCGATCCCGATCGCGAGGACGAGGTCATCTGCCTGGTCGGGGACCTGGACAGCCTGATCAGCATGGAGGAGGGCGGTTTTTTCCACGGCCGCTACCACGTGCTCGGCGGCCTGCTCGCCCCGCTCGACGGCGTGGACGCAAGCCAGCTCGAGATCGAGCCGCTGCGCGCCCGCCTGGCCAAGGGGCTGGTGCGTGAGCTGGTCCTGGCCTTCGGCGCGACCCTGGAGGCCGAGGCCACCGCCTCCCACGTGAAGAACCTCGTCGCCCGGGAATTCCCGGAGGTCGCGGTCAGCCGGCTGGCCCAGGGCATCCCGCTCGGCGCCGAGGTCAAGCACATGGACCACGAGACTCTGCGCCAGTCCCTCGTCCATCGCCAGAAGCTGTGAGCAAGCCCCGCCCCGACGACGCCTCCGCGGCCCCGGAGCAGGGCCTGCTGGTCACGCCCGAGACTCCGGACCAGTCTCGCCTGGTGGCCGAGGTCCGCAGCGTGGTTTTCGAGAACCGGGAGAGCGGCTGGCTGGTGGCCAAGGTCAAGGCCAAGGACGAGCCGGGCCTCTTGACCGTGGTCGGCACCATGGGCTCGCTCACCCCGGGCGAGATGGTCGAGCTGACCGGCACCTACCGCGAGCACCCCAAGTTCGGCCGCCAGCTCGAAGTTTTGTCCTGCATCTCGCGCTACCCGGCGACCGAGAGCGGCATCATCCGCTATCTGTCATCGGGGCTGATCAAGGGCGTGGGGCCGGCCATGGCTTTGAAGCTCTTCGAGGCCTTCGGCAAGGATGTGCTGGACGTCCTGGAGCGCGAGCCCGAAAAGCTCCTCGCCGTGGAGGGCGTGGGCGCGCGAAAGCTGGCCGGGATCAAGGAGTCCTGGCAGGCCCAGCGCGAGATACGAAGCCTCATGCTCTTCCTCCAGACCCACAACGTGCCCACCACCTTCGCCGCGCGCATCTTCAAGACCTACGGCCAGGGGGCCATCGACAAGCTCAAGTCCAACCCCTACGACCTAGCCTACGTCATCCGCGGCATCGCCTTCAAGACCGCCGACGCCATGGCCTTGAAGCTCGGCTTTGCCCCGGACTCGAACATGCGCCTGGAGGCGGCGGTGGTCTACGCCCTGTTCACCCTCTCCGAGCGCGGCCACCTCTTCTCCCCGGACGCCGAGTTGATCGAGCTGACCGCCGAGATGCTCGGCGGCGTGGACACGGGCAAGATCGAGGAGGCCATCCTCTCGCTGGCCGAGAAGAAGCGTGTGCACCTGGAGGAGCTGGCCGAGCAGCACATCGAGCGCGCCGTCTGGCTCTCGCATTTCTACCGCGCCGAGCGCGACATCGCCGCGAGGCTGCGCACCCTGCTCGACCACCCGGCCCCGGCCGCGACGCTGAAAAAAGTCGAGGCCGGGCTGCCCGCGCTCGAGGCCCAGGCCGGGCTCGACCTGTCCGCGGAGCAGAGGCAGGCCGTGCTCGCGGCCTGCCGGCACAAGGTCTTCATCATCACCGGCGGACCGGGCACGGGCAAGACGACCATCACCCGCATGATCGTGGCCGCGCTCGGCGAGGCGGGCCTCAAGCTGAAACTCGCCGCGCCCACCGGCCGGGCGGCCAAGCGCCTGTCCGAGGCCGCCGGCCTGCCCGCGGCCACGCTCCACCGGCTGCTGGGCTACAGCGCGGAGGGCGGCTTCCAGCAAAACGAGGAGAACAAGCTCAAATGCGACTGCCTGCTCGTTGACGAAGCCTCCATGCTCGACGCCATGCTCTTCGTCAGCGTGCTGCGGGCGCTGCCGCCCACCTGCCGGCTGATCCTGGTCGGCGACGTGAACCAGCTGCCCTCGGTCGGGCCGGGCAACGTGCTCTCGGACCTCCTGAACAGCGAGGCCGTGCCCAGCGCGCGCCTCACCCACATCTTCCGCCAGGCGCTCAAAAGCGCCATCGTGGTCAACGCCCACCGCGTGAACCGCGGCGAGCCGCCCGAGGAGGACCCGGCCACCTGTCCGCCGGAAAAGGACTTCTGGTGGATCGTCCAGGACGAGCCGGCCAAGGTCCAGCAGCTCGTGCTGCAGACCGTCTGCGAGCGCATCCCCGCGGCCTACGGCCTGGACCCCGCCCGCGACGTGCAGGTGCTGACCCCCATGCACAAGGGCGAGGTCGGCACCCAAGCCCTGAACGAGCTCTTGCAAGCCCGCCTGAATCCGGCCGGCCCGGCCGTGACCCGGGGTCGGGTGCGCTTCCGGGCCGGCGACCGGGTGCTGCAGCTCAGGAACAACTACGACAAGGACGTGTTCAACGGCGACCTCGGCTGGGTGGCCGAGGTCGACACCGACTGCCAGGAGCTGGCCGTGGACTTCGACGGCCGGCTGGTGCACTTCGAGGCCGCCGACCTGGACGAGCTGGCCCCGGCCTACGCCATCTCCATCCACAAGTCCCAGGGCAGCGAGTACCCGGCCGTGGTCATCCCCATGGTCACCCAGCACTACGTGCTCCTGCAGCGAAACCTGCTCTACACGGCGCTCACCCGCGCCCGGCGCCTGGCGATCATCGTCGGCAGCCGCAAGGCCGTGGCCATCGCGCTCAGAAACAACCGCGCCGAGCGCCGCTACACGAACCTGCGCTGGCGGCTGGCCGAATCCATGGGCGGGTAGCACCGGCAAGGGCGGACGATCCGGAATATGCGCCCGGCGATTGAAAGCCCGGCGCGATTGGGGCATGGTGGCAAACGGAGGGACATACGCATGGACAGGAACGCCAAGATCTTCGTCGCCGGCCACAACGGCCTGGTCGGCTCGGCCATCGCCCGGGCGCTTGCGGCCCACGGCTACGTGAACCTGGTGCTGAAGCGCAGCCGCGAGCTCGACCTGCGGCGCCAGGCCGCGGTGGAGGAGTTCTTCGCCGCCGAGAAGCCGGACTACGTCTTCCTGGCCGCGGCCAAGGTCGGCGGCATCCTGGCCAACGACACCTATCCGGCGGACTTCATCCGCGACAACCTCCAGATCGAGACCAACGTCGTCGACGCGAGCTACAAAAACGGGGTGAAGAAGCTCCTTTTCCTCGGCTCGTCGTGCATCTACCCCAAGTTCGCGCCCCAGCCCATGCGCGAGGAGCATCTGCTGACCGGTCCGCTGGAGCCGACCAACGAATGGTACGCCGTGGCCAAGATCGCCGGCATCAAGCTCTGCCAGGCCTACCGCCGCCAATACGGCTTTTCGGCCATAAGCCTGATGCCGACCAACCTCTACGGTCCGGGTGACAACTTCGACCTGGACAAAAGCCACGTCCTGCCCGCGCTGATGCGCAAGTGCCACGAGGCCAAGCTGCGCGGCGAGGCCGCCTTCACCGTCTGGGGCTCGGGCAAGGCCCGCCGGGAATTCCTGCACGTGGACGACCTGGCCGAGGCCTGCCTGTTCCTCATGGACCACTACGACGACCCCGAGATCGTGAACGTCGGCACTGGCCAGGACCTGACCATCCGCGAGGCCGCCGAAACCGTACGCGAGGTCGTGGGCTTCCCCGGCGAGCTGGTCTTCGACGCCACCAAACCAGACGGCACGCCGCAAAAGCTCCTCGACGTCTCGCGCCTGCACGCGCTCGGCTGGCACCACCGCATCGAGCTGAAGGACGGCCTGGCCCAGACCTATGCCTGGTACCTCGAGCACCAGCCCGGACGCTGAAGCCCGGGCCGGCGGCGGGCCGCGGCTCAGGCGCTGGCTCGGCCGAGCCGCCCGCCTGGCCCTGATCCTCGGCTGCCTGGCCTACGCCTTCTGGGGCGTGGATCTCGCCCAGGTCGGCGCCTCCCTGGCCCGCTTCGACCCCCTGGCCGTGGCCGGCATCGTGGCCTGGCAGTTCGCGAGCTTCGCCATCCAGGGCTGGCGCCTGGCCTGGCTCTCGGGGCCTGAGGTCGGCCTATTCGCCGGCACCCGGGCCGCGCTCATCGGCCTGGGAGTGAACAACGTCATCCCGGCCAAGCTCGGCGAGGTGGCCAAGGCCGTGAGCCTCGGCCGGCGCGCGGGCTTCGGTTCGGCGCGCGGGCTGTCCGTGGTCTTCTGGGAACGCTTCGCCGACGTGAACGCGCTGCTCGTCCTCGGCTTCTCGGCTTCCCTGGCCAGCGGCCGGACCCTGGCCGTGGCCCCCATGGCCGCGGCGGTGGCCGCGGTCTGGGGCGCGCTGGCCGTGCAGGCGCTCTGGCCGGGGTTCACGGGCCGCCTGATCGGCCTCGTCCCGTCCGAACGCCTGCGCCTCTTCGCCGCCGAGCTCCTGGCCCAGGTCCGGGGGCACCTCTCGGCCGGCCGCATCCTGGCCCTGGCCGGCCTGACCGCGCTCGTCTGGCTGCAATGGTCGACCATCGTCGCCCTGGAGGTCAACTGGATGGCCGGCTTCGAGCTTTCCCCCAGGGCCGTGCTCGTGGTCTTCGCCGTGTCCTCGCTGGGCATGGCCGTGCCCTCATCGCCCGGGGCGGTCGGCGTGTTCGAGGCCGCCACGGTCTTCGCGCTCAGCCTCTTCGGTGTGCCCAAGGAGCAGGCCCTGGCCGCGGCCGTGGCCATGCACATGATCCAGTACCTGCCCGTGACCGTGCTCGGTCTCGGCTTTTTCGCCGGCAGCGGCCTGTCCGTAGCCGGCCTGAGGAAATCCATCTAGAGGTCCCGCCATGCGAAAAACCCATCCCCTGCCCGCGGTCCTGACCATCGCCGGCTCCGACTCCGGCGGCGGCGCCGGCATCCAGGCCGATCTGAAGACGTTTGCCATGCTGCAAACCTACGGCGCGAGCGTCATCACCGCGCTCACCGCCCAGAACAGCCTGGGCGTGACCGGCATCGAGGCCCCCTCCCCGGAGTTCGTGGCCCTGCAACTGAAGACCGTGACCGAGGACCTGACCATCCGCGCGGCCAAGACCGGCATGCTCTTCTCGCGCGAGATCATGGCCGCCATCGCCCCCATCCTGGCCGCCAGCCCCTTCCCCCTGGTGGTCGACCCGGTCTGCGTCGCGGCCAGCGGGCACAAGCTTTTGCGCGACGACGCCGTGGCCACCCTGATCGCGGACATCATCCCCCTGGCCACGCTGCTCACTCCCAACCGCTTCGAGGCCGAACTTCTCTCCGGCCAGGCCATCGGCGATGACGCGAGCGCCCGCAAGGCCCTGGACAAGCTCCTGGCCCTCGGCGCCAAGGCCGTTCTCCTGAAGGGCGGCCACTTCGACACCGGCGACACGGTCACCGACCTGCTCGGCCGGCCGGGGCACGCCCCCCTGGCCCTGGCCATGCCCCGGGTGGCGACCACGAACATCCACGGCACGGGCTGCACCCTGTCCGCGGGCATTGCCGCGGGCCTGGCCAAGGGGCTTCCCCTCGAGGACGCCATCCGCCGCGCCCAGACCTACCTGAACCTGGCCCTTGCGACCTCCTACGCCGTGGGCCGCGGTCCCGGCCCGGCCAACCACTCGGCTCCGCTCCTGTATCCCGAGCAGTGGACCGCCGCGCAACAGTAGACCGGTCCACGGGTTGACAGCGCCAAACCTTGTGCTACATGGCCTGACGACCAGCCGACAAACGGGCGAGAGTGGCGGAATTGGTAGACGCACTGGACTTAGGATCCAGCGGGTTTCCGTGCGGGTTCGAGTCCCGCCTCTCGCACCAGCGGAAATGAGCAAGGGAATCAGCGCGTTGGCTGGTTCCCTTTGTTTTTGAGGGCGTAACCACCCTCGAAGGCACCCTATTCTGACAAATTCTCTCATCAGCCTGTAATCACACGCCTTTCCTTGTCTCAGATCATTTGAGCCGTCCTTGTCGGCAGTGGGCCTGAGTGTGCCGATCGCACACTATTCGCACACCCCAAGAGGCAAGGTAAGGCAAAGATGTCGGTCAATTTGTTCTGTCCAGGCTGCAAGTCCTCTCATTCCCTCTCCTCCAAGTCCTGCCCCAAATGCGGAAACAGCTTTCTGAATGATCGGAAGTATCGGGTGATGGTTATGACCTCAGAGGGCAAGCGCGTCTCGAAGATCGTGGACAGCCTGCAAACGGCCAAGAACCTGGAGGCGAAGTTCAAGACCCGGGCAATAGAGGAGCGGTTTTTCGACCTCCGGCCAGAGCTTGCCGTCTCAGCTGCCTGGGCGAAATTCCTGGCCTGGGCCAAGGTGAACAAGAAGACCTGGCGGACAGATCAACTGCGGTGGGACAAGCACGTTGCCGGGAGACTGGGCAACAAGCCCATGGACAAGGTCACGCCCGGCGACATCACGAACCTCATGACCGACCTGAAGGCCGCAGGCTACGCCCCAGCCTCGGTCAAGCACATCCTGGTCCTCATCAAGCGTCTCTACAACTGGTCATCCAAGCAGGGCCTGTACAAGGGGGCCAACCCGGCCACGAGAGTCACGGCTCCCAAGGTCAACAACGCCAGGACCGAGTGCCTGACCCGCGAGGAAATCGGCCGCCTGATGGCGGTCCTGGACGCGCACAGGAACCGCCCCCTGGCCCTGATGGTCAAGTTCGCCTTGTTAACAGGTTTACGTCGCGGCGAGATATTCAAGCTCGACTGGCGCAACGTGAGCCTGGATGAGGGCTTCATAACCCTTATCGACCCCAAGGGCGGCAAGGATACCGTCCTTCCCCTCAGCCTGGCCGCGCTTGATGTCCTACGCCAAGCCCGGGATAACCAGTTGTCTGACCAGGAACCGAATGGCCTTGTCTTCCCCAGTCGTAATGGAACCATGCGCACAGAGTGCCGGGCAAGCTGGGAATCCCTCAAGCGACAGGCTGCTCTCCCACGAGAGTTCCGTTTCCACGGTCTGCGCCATACGTTCGCCAGCTATATCGCCTCATCCGGCAAAGTATCCATGTTTACACTTCAGAAGCTACTCACTCACAAAAGCCCGCAGATGACCCAGCGGTACTCCCACCTCCTCGACTCGACGCTGAGGGAGGGAGCGAACGCCTTCACTGCCATGATCAGCTAACGCCCCTGCCTTTGTCGGCTTCCTTTTCTGAAGCCAACTGGCTAGACTGCTTTAAAAACTGAGGCCCTTGGGACTGATGCCCCGAGGGCTTCGACTTTGCAGACAAGTCGCTAGTTCTGATCGTCGTCACGAGCCGGAGAAGGATCGGCCATGGTTAACGATTTCCTTAACTCAGAGAAGTTTTACCCGGGCCAGGCGAGCAAGTACCCCCAGGTCCGCCAGCATTTGGACCATGTTTTCGAGCTAATCTCGACCCACTTCACCAAGCACAAAGAACCCAAACGCCATCGGGAGTTTCTAAGAACAATTCTGTTGGCCCTTGTTAAACGTTATGCCCATGATCCAGAAAGCTATGTCCATTTCAGTCGGCGGCGAGACGACTTCAGCCCTGGCAAATACTACAGCAAACTTCGCCTTGATAGCTATCCGATTTTCATCCGCATCATTGATGCCCTTATCGCTGCCGGATTGATCGAGTATACGCGGGGCTACTTTGACAGGATTGTGGGGCAGGGCCACTCAAGCCGCATGCGGATGTCGCCGCGACTTGCCGAAATTCTCGGAATGGCTCCGGGGCAACCCACGCAGGCGATTCAAAGCGCGAATATCATACTGAGGGCTGGCACCGACACCTGCGCGGATCGAAAGTCCCGTGATTTCACGCCCTATCCGCAAGACCCTCAGTACAAGAAGGCGAAGCTGATTCTGGCGATGATCAACCTCGCCAACAGCCGGCTGCCCGTACAGCTCAACTTGACTCCTCAGGAGAGCCTGTCCTGCGAAGTTTGTCGGGCTGTTGCGTGACGGCCCCGTAGTCGAGGCTCTCACCCGACCTGCTACCGCCTCCCGTCTACCCGGGGCGCACGTTTGCTGCTCCTTGCCCGTCTTTCCGCCGGGTGGCTGGTTCGGTTCGGCCTGGTTCTGTGTCCTACCCGCCAGCGAGGCCGTGCCGGTAGAGCTTGAGCAGGTTGTGGGTCAGACACCATAGCTCAAATTCCCCCTTCACCTT
>DIXN01000013.1 GCA_002428705.1 Desulfovibrio sp. UBA6079 | reverse complement strand
AACAACATTTGAGAAAAGAGCTTTGTTGAAAAGGGTTTCCCGCCTTCCCCTGGACCCCATCCACCCTTCCTAAAACTGTTGGCTCGCTTCGCGGGGTGCGCTGAGATCAGGTCGATGGTCAACGAAAAGAACGGATCCGGAGGGAGCTGCCCGGAAGAGAAAGGCAACCGGTGAGGGGCAAGAAGGGGCGAATGGCTTTTCGGGGGCGGGTCCGATGACCGCGCGCCAGGCCCCTCACCCACCTCATGGCCTCTTTGCGATTTTCTTCCGCCGCGACACCGGTTCCCCGCCGTCTTCAAACGGCCAGCCGGCCGGGAATTTCGAGACGGCGGAGCTTTGGCCGCCGGCTCGAAAGTCCCGGCCGAGATCGGGGGGTCCGGGGGGCCCTCGGCCCCCCGGCCGCCGGAGGCCTGCCTTTTCCCTCCCCTCTTTCCAGGCCGTCCGCTACTTCCCGGGGCGCGGGCACATGATCCGGGCCAGGGCCGCAGCAAGGGCCTCCTTGCGCACCGGCTTGGACAGATAGAAGTCCGCGCCCGCGGCCAGGACCATCTCCCGGTCGCCCTCCATGGCATGGGCCGTGAGTGCGAGGATGGGGGTGTCCGCGCGGTCCGGCACGGCGCCGGCGCGGATGGCGCGGATGGCCTCCAGGCCGTCCATCTCCGGCATCTGGATGTCCATGACCACGCAGTCGAAGGTGTTCGCCGCCAGGGCCGCCAGCGCCGCCCGGCCATCGGCCACGCTGACCGCCGTGTGCCCCAGGCGCGTGAGAAAGGCCTCGACCAGCCGGCGGTTGACCTGGTCGTCCTCGGCCACCAGCACCGTGAGCGGCCCGGCGGCGAGATCGTCGGCAACCAGGGGCATGGCCGCCAGCTCGGTGGCCGTGGGCAGGCCGAAGGTCAGGCTTACGGCCGCGCGCGTGCCCTCGCCGGGTGCGCTCTCCATGGCCAGTGCGCCGCCCATGAGCGAGACCAGACGGCGGACGATGGCCAGGCCCAGGCCCGCGCCCTGGTGGCGCCGCGTGGAGCTGCCGTCGACCTGGCTGAAGGGCTCGAAGATGGCCGTGAGCTTGTCGTCGGGGATGCCGATGCCGCTGTCCTCGACCTCCAGGTAGACGGTCGTCCGGCCGTCGGGGCGATCCGCGAGCCGCCAGGCGGTCAAGGTCACGGCCCCGTGGTCGGTGAACTTGACCGCGTTGCCGACCAGGTTGAAGACCACCTGCCTGAGGCGCGACTCGTCGCCGACGAGGAGCCGCGGCAGCCAGGGGTCGATGTTAAGGCGCAGCTCTATGCCCTTTTCCCGGCAGGCCACGCCGAAGCTCTTGGCCACCATGTCCAGGGCCGCGGCGAGGTCGAAGGGCTCGGAGCGCAAGGTCAGCCGTCCGGCCTCGATGCGCGAGAGGTCGAGGATGTCGTTCAGTATGGCCAGCAGATGCCGGCCGGACTCCAGGGCCGTGTCGGCCAGTGAGGCCTGCTCCGGGGTGAGCGGCGTCTCCTTCAGAAGCTGGAGCATGCCGAAGACGCCGTTCAGCGGCGTCCTGATCTCGTGGCTCATGTTGGCCAGGAACTCGCTCTTGCTGCGGTCCGCGGCCTCGGCCGCCTCCTTGGCCCGCCGGAGGGCGATCTCGGCCTCCTTGCGCGCGGTGATGTCGCTGACCGTGCCGACCATGCGGGTGGGGACGCCCGCCGCGTCACGGGCCACGATCTTGCTCCGGGAGCGAACGTGCAGCACCCTGCCGTCCTTGCGCACCAGGCGGTATTCGAACTCGAAAGGCGCGTCCGCTCCCGAGGCCAAATAGACCTGGCGGGCGCTCCGGTAGGCCTCCCGGTCGTCGGGATGCGTAATCGACTGCCAGGAGGCGAAGCTCGGTTCGATCTCGCCCGGCTCGTAGCCGAGCAGGGTGAAGGTGTTCGCGCTCCAAGTCCCGGTGCCGGTGAGCAGATCCGAGTCCCACAGCCCGTCGCGCGAGGCCTCCATGGCCAGCTGGTAGCGCTCCTCGCTGGCCTTCAGCCTGAGCTCGGCCTCCTTTCTCGCGGTGATGTCGCCGATGGTCCCGACCACCCGGGCGGTATTGCCCGCGGCGTCGCGGGCCACAACCTTGCTGCGCACGAGCACGTGGCGCCAGCTGCCGTCCCTGGTCCGCACGCGGTATTCCATCTCGAAGGCGCCCGTGCCCCCGGGGATCAGGGTGTCGGCAAAGGCCTGCCGCACCTGGTCCAGGTCGTCGGGGTGGATGTGCAAGAACCAGGTTCCGTAGCTCGGCTCGACCTCGCCCGGGTCGTAGCCGAGCAGGGTGAAGATGCCCTGGCTCCAGGTCGAGCGGTCGCTCACCACGTCCCAGTCGAAGATGCCGTCGCGGGAGGCCTCCATGGCCAGCTGGTAGCGCTCCTCGCTGGCCTTCAGCCTGAGCTCGGCCTCTTTTCGCTCGGTGATGTCGCTGACCGTGCCGACCACGCGCAGGGGTTTGCCGGCGGCGTCGCGGGCCACGATCTTGCCCTGGGCACGCACGTGAATCCAGGTTCCGTCCTTTCTCCGCAGCCGGTATTCGGAGACCATCGGCTCGTCGCTCGATGTGGCATGGAGTCCGGCCATCCTGGCCGTGAAGGCCGCCCGGTCGTCGGGGTGGACGAAGTCGGGCCAGTTGCTCGAGACCGGCTCGAACGCCCCCGGCTCGTAGCCGAGCATGATGTACATGCCCGGATTCCAGACCGTCTTGTTGCTCGCCAGATCCCAGTCGTAGAGCCCGTCGCGGGTGACCTCCATGGCCAGTTGGTAGCGCTCCTCGCTGGCCTTCAGCTTGAGCTCGGCCTGTTTGCGCGCGGTGATGTCGGAAATTGTCCCGACCACCCGGGCGGGATTGCCGTCGGCGTCGCAGGCCACGACCCGGCTGCGCCCGAGGACATGGCGGTAGCTGCCGTCCTTGGCCCGCACGCGGTATTCGATCTCGTAATTCCCTGTCCGTCCCGGCCGGTTTTCCTCGACGGCCTCGCGCACCCGCTGCCGGTCATCGGGGTGCATGAGCTCCTTCCAGGTGGCGAAGCTCGGTTCGATCTCGCCCGGGGCGTAGCCGAGCAGGGAGAAGACGCCCAGGCTCCAGGTCGAGCGGTCGTGCACAACGTCCCAGTCGTAGATGCCGTCGCGGGTGACCTCCATGGCCAGTTCGTAGCGCTCCTCGCTTGCCTTCAGCTTGATCTCGGCCACTTTTCGGGCGGTGATGTCGGAGATGGTGCCGACGATGCGTAGCGGGTGACCGCGGGCGTCCCGAGCCACCACCCGCCCCCGGTCCAAGATGTGGCGCCAGCGATCGTCGCCGCCTCGAATGCGGTACTCGCTCTCGAAAGAATCGTTCTCTCCAGCCGTGATCGCCGCCAGCTGTGCGTCCAACCGGGGCAGATCCTCTGGGTCGATCCGGGTGCGCCAGAAGGCGAAGTTCATGTCAGCCTTCCCCGGCTCGTAGCCGAGGATGCGATAGTAGCCGGGGCTCAAGAGGGCCGTGTCGGCGGGAATCTCCCAGTCCCACAGCCCGTCGCGGGTGGCCTCCATGGCCATCTCGTAGCGCTTCTCGCTCTCCTTCAACGCCGCCTGCGCCGCGGAGAGCTCGGTCATGCGTCGGGTCAGCGCCTCGTTGGCCGCGGCCACCTCGGTCTCGCGGCGCCGGCCCTCCTCCAGTCGGGCGGCCAGGACCCGGCCCTTCAGTGCATAGCCTACGGTCAGGGCGCCTCCGGCCAGAAGGAGTACGGCCATGGTCGCGGTGAAGAACAGCAGCTGGCCCGGATCGCGGGCCGCGCCGACCAGACCCTCGAGCCGGCCGGAGAAGACCACCGAGAAGGGCGTGGCTCCGGCCGCGGCACGGAAGACCAGCAGCCTCCCCCCAGCGGCGCGTTCGACCACGCGGCTTTCCTCCTCCGGCGCGGGCAGCTCGGCCAGCGGCAAGGGCAGCCGGCCGGACAGCAATCGGGCCGGGCCGCCCGGGACCTGGTGGACCACGGCGCAGAACTGCTCCTCGCGGTCTCCCAGAGCCGGCTCCGGGCATTCCCCCAGGTCGCCGGACAGCCAGATCAGGACCGTGCCCACGCGCTCTCCCCGGAAGCGGTAGGGCATGGCCAGCACCACCCGCACCCGGCCGTCGGCCTCGTCCAGCCCGGCCATGAAGCTGCCGGCCATACCGGCCAGCCGGACCGCGTCCGGAGGCAGGGCGATTTCGTCCCGGGTGTCGGCCAGGAGCGTGCCGTCGGTTTCGAGGAAGGCCGCCCGGACGTAGCCCGGCGTGGCGCCGCCGAGCCGGATGGTGAAGTCGGCCAGAGCCCGGCCCATCTCGGCCCGGCTGGCCCACAGGCCGTATTCCGGGGACATGCCCATGGCCTTGTTGCGGAAATAGGCCTCGATCCTGGTGGAGTTGGCCAGGGCCCCGAGCTCCACCCGGCGCTGGGCGAGGACGTCGGCGACGTCGTCGGCGCGCTCCCTGGCCGCGGCCTCGAACAGGGCCACGGCCGAGTCCCTGAGCCCGCTCTGGGCCTGGTAGTTCATGGCCAGCAGCCAGCCCAGGAACAGGCAGGAAAGCGCCACGGACAGGAGGAGCGGCAGGCGCCTGAGCATATGTCCGGGCGTCGCCGGCAAGGTCACTGCCGCCCCCCCTCCCCGGCCAGGCGGGCGAAGAAGTCGGCGTAGAAGTCCATGACCCCGGGATAATACTTGGCCACCAGCCGCCGGTACTCGCCGCTTGCGGCCAGCCCGGTCAGAAAGGCGTCGAAGGCGGCCCGCAGCCCTGGCGAAGTCTTGGCAAAGGCCACGGCCATCTCCTGCCGGGGCGAGATCGGTCCGAGGACCTTCAGCCGGCCCGGATGGAGCTGCATGGCCACGAGCACATCGGGCACGTCCAGCAGGGCCAGGTCGGCTTCGCCCTTGATGAGCGCCGGGGCGACGTCGTTCAGGCCGCCGGCAAAGGGCTGCGGATCGAAGGACGGGCCGCCGAGCGCGTAGAGCTGCGGATCGAGGCAGGTGCCAGGCAGGCAGAGGAAGCGTCCATGCCCGATGAGCGCCTTGGTCGCGGCGATGTCCGCGGCCGTGTCGCCGCTCGGCGTGATCGGCTTGAGCGTGCTCTCGGAGCGGGCCACCAGCCAGACCTGGGTCGGGAAGGTCGGCCGGGAGAAATCGGCCAGCTCCTTACGCCAGGCCAGAACGGTGATGCCGCACGCGGCCAGGTCGCCGCGCACCTCCTCCGGGCCGAGATCCTCCACCCGGTCGCCCAGCACCCGGAAGCGGCGCCCGGTCAGCCAGGGGAAAAGCACGCTCCAGTCGGCTTGCACGAAGGAATAGCGCACCCCGAGATGCTCGGCGAAGCGGCGTACGAGATCCACGTCCAGGCCCGCCTCAGGCCCCATGACGAAACCGGCGTACGGCACGCCGAGATGCCGCAGCACCCCGGACCGGCGCACGTCATCCAGCCCGTCGGCAAGGCAGACCCCGCCCGCGACGAGCGGCACGATCAGGACGCATAACGTCGCGATACGTGCGCACCACGCCATAGACCTCACCCCCTTGGCTCAAGGCGCCTTTGGCCTTGAGCATAGCACCGCGTGCGCCGTGCTGACAAGCCGCTGCCGAAGTAATGCATTATCCAATATTCTCAATGCCATGACGCCGGGCCGGGCCGGCACGCCTCCGGCGGCCAGGGGGCGTTGCCCCCTGGCCCCCCACCAGGAGGGAATGATTCCCTCCCTGGATCTCCCCGGTTCTGCGTTTCGGACCGGTCAGGGAGAAGACCCTGACCGGTCCGAAGCGCAGAAGAGCGAGGATCACGAGGACATCCTTGCCGCCGGGCCTGCTCGGGAGCGGATCGAAAAACACAAAGCCGGCATGAAGGTGAAGAGTGAGGCGGCCCGGGTGTCCGAAAGGATGTCGAAAAATCGTGAAAGAGACCACGAGGTGGGAAAGGGAGGCGTGGATCGTTAGCGGCTCCTGCTTCGATTGCCAACCATCAGCTTTCCATCTTCACCCTCACCGGCCTCTTTCTCTTCTCTCTCTCGAGTTGTCCACGGGACCGGCGAGGGGACATGATCCGCCCTTCGTCACCCATGCTGAAAATCGAAGCTCCTCGCCGTTCTTCACGGCGAGGAGCTTCGATTTTCAGACCGCGGGGTCAAGGGGGATCATCCCCCNNGCGGCGCCCCTGCCCGCCGGAGGCGCATCCTCCGCCCTACTCGTCCTCGGACTCAGGGCGGCGCCGGCCGGCTTTGGTGCCGGCCTGGTGGCGCTTGTCGGCGCGGCGGCGGACCTTGGCGCCGAGGGAGATGCGGGTTTTGCGGCGCGGGGTGCGGGGGGTGAGGGCGGCGCGCAGGATGGTCATGAAACGGGCCAGGACTTCGGCCTTGTTGGCGGCCTGGCTGCGCGAGCTTCGGGCGGTCAGGCGCAGGACGCCGTCCTGGGTCAGGCGCGGGGCCAGGCGGTCAAGGAGCGTGGCCTTGGCCTCGGGGGGCAGGCTTTGGCAGTGGGCCAGGTCGAAGATCAGGGTCACGGCGGTGGCGACCTTGTTCACGTGCTGGCCGCCGGGCCCGCCGCTTCGGGCGGCGGTGAAGGTCAGCTCGCGCCAGGGGATGGTCAGGTCCGGGGCGACGGCCAGGCCGGCCTCGGGCGGCGGGTTGTCGTGCATTGTCATGGTTTGGTAATACTTAAAAGGCTCTAATCCTTTCCGCTGCCATGCCGATACGTCATGGCAGGGGGGATTGTCCAACAGCCGGTCGGACAGGGTCGGCCTTTAAGCGGAGGGAGGGACGTGATCAGCAAACTCGGGGGCGCTGGCCCCTTATCGGACCGGGCGGAACGGTCGGGATCGAGGACCACTGCGGGTTCGGCCAGGATTCATATCTTTCCCGAGGCGCGGGATGGAGCCGAAGGCGAACGGGAGCGGGCCGTACTTCTGGCGCGGTTGAAGGAGCGGGTGCGCAGCGGTGCGTATCTGCCCGATGTGCGCCAGCTGGCCCTCAGCCTGATCATGGACGACCGTCTGCCGCTGGTGGAGGAATAGGCCAAGGTTGCGCGAACGGCTTGCTCTCGGAGGGCAGATGCAGCTACACTGCGCGCCGCCGGCGAAAAGCCGGGCAAGGGAGGACATATGGCCAGCACCATCGATGAAATCACGGTCAATTACGAGGAAGACGGCCAGCTGCTCGTGGAGGAGTTGGACAAGGAGGTCCTGACCAAGGGCGCCTGGACGACCATCCTGTTCCGTTTCCGCCAGTTCGACAAGCGCCTGGGCGATTTCGGCCCGGAGCGCTACGCCATCCGCCGCTACAAGAAGATCAGCGGCGAGTACCGTTCCCAATCGAAGTTCATCATCTCCAGCCGCGACCAGGCGACCAAGATCGTGGACACGCTGAACCGCTGGCTGGGCGAATCCGGCGAGAGCTAATCCTTAGGGCCGGCCGGCGCGGCGCGGGCCTCGCGCGTAAGCTCGCGGAGCGCCCGGCGGCCGACCCACAGGGCGAGAAGGGCGGCGCTCCAGACCACGCCGGCGATGCCCCACCAGAGGGCCGTGACGCTACCGTGGAAGACTTCGGTCAGGAGCCAGAAGACCGCCAGCGGTGCGACGATCTGGCGACCGAGCCCCATCCAGACGGCGAACATCGGCCGCTTCAGGCCCTGCATGAGGGCCACCACCGTAGAGAGGATGACGTAGGCGTAGAGCACGAAGGCGGCGATGCGCAGGTAGCCGGCGCCGGCGTTCACGACCGCCGGGTCGGCGGTGAAGAGCGCCATGAGCCGGGGGGCCAGGGCCAGGATGAGGAGGCCTCCGGCGGCCATGAGCCAGGCTCCGTCCGCCAGGCAGGCGCGGATGGCCAGGCGCACGCGTCCGGGTTGGCCGGCGCCGTGGTTGTGGGCGGTCAGGGCCAGGGTGGCTACGTTCAGTGCCATGGTGGGCAACAGCACCACCTGCTCGATGCGCGAGGCGATGACGTAGGCGGCCACGGGCACCTGGCCGAAGTCGGCCAGGAAAATGGTGATGATGCCGATGCCCAGGCCGATGGTGGCCATGTTCAGGCCGGCCGGCACGCCCTGGGCGGCGATGGTCGCCCAGTCGGCCGTGCGCGGCCGGGCCAGGCGCAGGAGATCGGCGCCGACCAGTCCCGAGGCCGCGACCCTGCGCGCCAGGTAGGCCGTGCCCGCGACCTGGACCAGGACCGTGGCCCAGGCGATGCCGGCCAGGCCCATGGCCGGCAGGCCCAGGCCGCCGGACATGAACCAGGGATCGAGGCCGACGTTGGCCAGGCTGCCGGCCACCAGGAAGTTGCGGAATGGCCGGGTCTCGCCCCGGGCGCAGAGCAGCCCGTTCAGCATGGCGATGAGGACGAAGAAGACCGAACCCAGGAAGACCGGGTTCATGTAGGCCAGGCAGTCGTCCAGGTAGGGGCCCGAGGCCCCCATGCGGGCAAACATCCAGGGCGAGGCGGCCAGCCCCGCGACGGTCACGGCCAGCGAGGCGGCCAGCGCGAGGCCGAGGGACTGGGCGGCGAGGCGCCGGGCGTCTGCGTGCCGGCCGGCGCCGAGGGCCGTAGCCAGCAGGGCTGTCGCGCCGGTGGACAGGCCGTTGCCTACGCTCAGGATGACGAAGAAGGCCGGAAAGGAGAGCGAGAGCGCGGCCACGGCCTGGGTGGAGATGCGGCCGGCCCAGAAGGTGTCGACGATGTTGAAGAAGGTGTGGAAGAAGTAGCCGACGGCCGCGGGCAGGGCGATGGCCCGCACCAGCCGGGGCACCGGGCCGGTGCCGAGGTCATGCGCCATGGCGAGGCGGGACATGCATTTTCGGTCGCGTCATGCCTTGTCATTTGACCGAAAGCGGGTCAAGAAGTCAAAGCCCGGCCGGACCAGGCCGGAGAACATCGACCGCCAGGGAGGAACGGCCATGCCAGGACGCCTCGTCGCCGCGACCGCGGCCGCGCTGCTTTTCGCGCTCGTGGTCGCCGGATCGGCCCGCGCGGCAGAAAAGGAGAAACCAATGGTCAAGCTGGAAACGAGCATGGGCGAGATCGTCATCGAACTCTACCCGGACAAGGCCCCGGACACGGTTGCGAACTTCCTGGCCTACGTCAAGGACGGCTTCTACGACGGGACCATCTTCCACCGGGTGATCGACGGCTTCATGATCCAGGGCGGCGGCATGACCGCGGACATGAAGGAGAAGCAGACCAAGGCCCCGGTCAAGAACGAGGCCGACAACGGACTGAAGAACGAGGCCTACACCCTGGCCATGGCCCGGACCCAGGACCCGCACTCGGCCACGGCTCAGTTCTTCATCAACGTGGCCGGCAACGGCTTCCTCGACCACAAGGGCAAGTCCATCCAGACCTGGGGCTACGCCGTGTTCGGCAAGGTGGTCTCGGGCCAGGACGTGGTGGACAAGATCAAGGCCGTGCCCACCGGCAACCGCGGCTTCCACCAGGACGTGCCCGTGGCGCCGGTGGTCATCAACAAGGCCGTGGTCGTCGAGGCCCCGGCCAAGTAAGCCTTTTTTTCGCGCCCGGCGCCGGGACACCGGCGCCGGTCCGCGTATCCGGCGGGGCTAGTCCTCGAAGCGCTCCTCGACCAGCTCGGAGTCGTTCATGTCCCAGTAGGGCGTGCCCTTTTTCGAGGTCCGGAACTTGACCTCGAAGGCCTCGCGGAAGCGGATCTTGGTGGCCATGAACACCGGCAGCCCCGAGATCTTGGCAAAGGCGCCCTTGACCTTGATGGCGTCGCCCGGGGCGAAGCCCGAGGTCAGGAAATGCAGGTACTTGTCCGGGCCGAGGTGCACGGTCACGTCCTTGCCGGCCTTGTCCTTCATGATGAGCCCCAGGCCCGGGGTCATGCCGGTGAGTGGCGTGACCTCGATGAAGCGCACCAGCTCGCCCTTCAGGGATTCGAACTTTTTCGCATCGTAGAGCTTGTCGTAGGCGCTGCCGCGCTCCCAGCCGGGGAAGCGGTTGACGTCGGCGGCGAAAGCACCCGCGGCCAGGGCCAGGGCGGCGATGAGGGCCAGGAGGGCCGGTCGGGCGGCGAGATGGGGGCGGATGCGGGTCACGGGCGTCTCCTCACGGTTCCGGTTGATCGGGCGTTCACCGCCCCCTTCTACACCGCCGATGCGCCCCTGACAATCTCCGCGGCGCCGGTCGCGGCCACGCGGCCGGTGTTGATCAGTCGAGGCTTTACGGCTATGAGACGGCCTGGCATCTCGCCCATGACAGCGCACATGAACAGCATCCAGCTCACCATCACCACGGTCAACCAGCACGTCCCGCCCGCCGGCGACGGCCTGCGCGGCCACCTGGACCGGCCGCAAGCGGGCGACGTGCTCGGCGGCGGGGACCTGGAGCTGCGCGGCTGGATCGTCTCGGCCTACGCGCCGGTGGCCGGGCTGGAGCTGTGCCTCGACAGGCAGGTCATGGCCCGGACGACTCCGGCCATCGAGCGTCACGACGTCCTCAAGTGCCATCCCGGCGAGGCGACCCTGCACTGCGGCTTCTCCCTCTGCCTGCCGCGCCGGCACCTGGGCCTGAAGGACAAGCTGCAGCTCCACGTGGTCACCGCCGACGGCCGGCGCCATCTCCTGGCCACGGTCAAGACCCGGGCCGCGGACCTGAAGCCGGGCCACACCCCGGCCTTCGCGCCCGTGCTGCTGCTCTCCCCCGGCCGCAGCGGCACGACCCTGGCCATGAACCTCCTCTCGCGCCACCCCGGCCTGCTGACCACCGAGCGACACCCCTTCGAGGGCCGCGTGGCCCAGTACTTCATGCAGCTCTACCCCTTTCTCCTGCGCAAGGAGGCCTCCGGCGGCAGCACCGTGTCCGACCTCTTCCAGGACCGCTACTGCGGGCTCACGCCTTTCCTCATGAACTGTCCCGAGAGCCGGGAGTTCATCGACGGCCCGCTGTCCGCGAATCTGCTGGATTTCAGCCTGGCCCAGATCGACGCCTACTACGCCGGCCTCGGTGCGCGCTACGGAAAGCCCGCGGCCCGGCGCTTCATCGAGAAGGCCAACCTGGCCAACCCGAGCCTGTGGCTTTTTGCCGAGCTCTACCCGGAGCTGCGCGAGATCGTATTGGTGCGCGATTTCCGGGACATCGCCTGCTCCGTGGCCTCCTTCGTGGCCAAGCGCGGCGAGCCGGGCTTCGGCTTCGAAGGCGACTTCGCGGCCTACATGACCCGTTTCGCCGCCTCCATGCGGGCCTACGTGGACTACTGTCGCCGGCGAAAATCGCGGGTCCACGTCCTGCGCTACGAGGACCTGGTCCGGGCTCCCGAGAAGGCGCTCGAGCGCTGCCTCGCCTTCCTCGGCCTGGAGCGCCGGCCGGAAACCGTCAGGGAGATGATCGCCCAGGCCCTGGTCCCGAGCGAAGACACCAGGGAGCACATGACCTCGGCCTCGGCCGCGGCCTCCATCGGCCGCCACCGGAGCGAGCTCTCGCCGGACCAGCTCCAGGCCCTGAACCGCGAGCTGGCCGAAAGCCTCGAGTTTTTCGGCTACGAACGATAGCGCGGCGGCCCATGGAGCGCGCCGCCTTGTCCTTGACGGCCTGGCCGTCAGCGACACATTGCGTCACAAGAAGCCGTGGCCCCGGCGCTCCGCCGCCCAGCCGTCCGGAGGTCCCATGAAGATCGACCCGAATGATTTCCCCACTCCGGACACCTGGTTCCGGTTCCACGTCTCCTACGGCGAGACCGACCAGTCCGGGGTCGTCTACCACGCCAACTACCTGCACTGGTTCGAGCGCGCCCGCAGCCAGTTCATGCGCGAGCGCGGCCTGCCCTACTCCGAGGTTGAGGCCCGCGGCATCGTCATGCCCATCCGCCAGGCCTACTGCCGCTACCTGCATCCCGCGCGCTACGACCAGGAAGTGTACGTGCGTTGCGGCGTATCCAAACTGGGCCACGCCTCGCTGATCATCGTCTACCAGGTCTGGGGGCCGCCCGAGAAATCCACCCTCATGGCCGTTGGAGAAACCGAGCTGGCCGTGACCAACGCAGAGGGCCGGCCGGTGCGCCTGCCCGACTGGCTCAAAAAGCCTTTCGAGCGCTGATCATCTGATCAGGGTTGCTTTTTGCCGCCGGGAGGCATAACTCCTCCTGCGCCATGCGTTGCGACATCCACACCCACGCCTTCCATCCGAAGATCGCCTCCAAGGTCCTGGCCCAGCTGAACGAGCACTACGGCATCAAGCCCGTGGGCCAGGGCACGGTGGAGGACCTCCTGGCCCGGGCCAAGGCCGCGAACCTCGACACCGTGGTCATCCATTCGGCCGCCACCGACGCCGCCCAGGTCGTTCCGGCCAACAACTTCGCCATCGAGCTCCAGAAGACCTACGACATGGTCCGGGCCTTCGGCACCGTCCACCCCGACTATCCGGACATGCCGGCCGAGCTCGACCGCCTGGCCGCGCGCGGCATCACCGGCCTCAAGGTCCACTGCGACTTCCAGGGCTTCCGCATGGACGACCCCCGGCTCTACGACATCGTGGAGATGGCCGCGAACCGCTTCGTCTTCATGTTCCACGTCGGCGACGCCCTGCCGCCCGCGGAAAACCCCTCCTGCCCCCTAAAATTCGCCCGGCTGCGCGCCACCTTCCCCGACACGCCCATGATCGCCGCCCACTTCGGCGGCTACCGGCATTGGGAGCACGCACTTCTCCACCTCATCGGCAGCCCGGCCTACATCGACACCTCGAGCACTCTTGATTTCGTCTCCGACGACCTGCTCCACGAGCTCTACAGCCGCCACCCGCGCGAGCGCATCCTCTTCGGCAGCGACTACCCGCTCTACGACCCCGCCACCGAGGCCGAGAAGCTCGCCCGGCGCCTGCACCTGGCCGACAGCGAGCTCGACAGCCTCCTGGACAATGCCGGCCGGCTGCTGACGCACTGAAAGCCGCGCGCGGCCTTGCCCCGCGCGCCGGTAAGGGCTAGGATCGACGACGGGCAGCCGACATGCGCCCGCCTCACCCATGCACACCGCACTCCTCCTGGCCATCCCCGCCGCCGGCTTCGGCATCCGCATGAATAAGATCGCCCGCGGCCGGCCCAAAGAGCTCCTGCCGCTGGCCGGCCGCCCGGCCATCCTCTACGCCCTGGTCGAAGGCCTCGATGCCGGCCTGGCCGAGGCCGCGGTCATCATCCGCGCCGGCAAGGAGGACATCCGCCGCGTCCTGGAGGAGCCCGGGACCGCCCGGCGCATCTTCCCCGCGGCCGCAGAGGACATCGACGCCCTGCGCGCCCGGCTCAAGCTGACCTTCCTCTACCAGCGCGAGCCGCGCGGCGAGGCCGACGCCGTGCTCGCCGCCCGGGACCTGGCCGACGGCCGCGACCTGGCCGTGGTCTACCCCGACAACCTGCACCTGCCCCACCCCGGCGCCCTGCGCACTCTCCTCGCCGCCCGCACCTTGGAGGCCCGCAACCTCTGCGCCCTCTCCTCCGTGCGCCCGGAGCTGGCCAAAGGCGTGTCCAACTCCGGCCGGGTGGACCTGCTCGAGCCCGCCGGCGGCCTGGTCCAGATCCGCCGCTTCCTGCCAAAAGGCCCGGACCGCTACGTCCCCCGCACCCCCGGCGAGCTGCGTACCTGCGGCATCTTCCTCGCCGCCAGCAGCTATTTCGCCGCCACCGAGCTGGCCGCCGGCCTCTACCCCCACGCCGAGCTGACCGACGGCAAGGTCCGCCGCCTCATGCAGGCTCGGGGCGAGCGCTTCTTCGGCCTGCCCCTGCCCGGCACCGTCCACGACCTCGGCAACCCCGAAGGCTACCGGGCCTGCCGCCGGGCCATGGGCGACAGGGGATGACGACTCCGGCTGGCAGGGGGCTTTGCCCCCTGCACCCCCAGCACGGGCGCTGCCCCTGCACCCCGCCAGGGGGATCATCCCCCTGGGACCCCGCGGTCTGAAAGCCTGAGGCCCCGGTGTGAAAAACACCGGGGCCTCAGGCTTTCAGCTTGGCGACGCAGGGTGGATCATCTTCCTTGCCGGGCCGGGGACGGCGAGAAGAAGAAAGACCGCCGATGAGGGTGAAAACCGTTCAGACCTGAGTGACCTTCGGAGTCAGGCGCACGGCCCCGAGACCAAGCCCGCCACCTCACCTTACGGCGGCCGCCGTGATCTTCGACCACCCGGCCGGGTCAAGCACCCCTACGCCCCGGGCCGCCCCTCCCCCACCTCATGGCATCTTTCATGATTTTCTTCCGACCCATTCGGGAGTCCGACCGGTTTCAACCGAGCCGGCAGGCATCTTCCTCTTCCCTCCGCTTCGCCCCTGGCGGGCTGGGCGCGGCTGTGGTAGGTGGCTGGCACGGAGGTTCGCCCCATGCCAAAGACGCTGAAATTCGCCCTGGCCTTGGCCGTGCTGATGCTTTGCGGCACCGCGCCGGCCCTGGCCTGGGATTTTTTCGGGCTTATCGACAATTCCTACACGGTGATCTTCGAGGACGTGCCGAACATCATCGACCAGCAGGTTTATGACGGCGAAGAGGTCCTGGGCGAGATGGACGAGATCACGGTCCGGGGCGGCTCGGTGGTGGCAACAATCTCAGTACCCACGGAGAAGGCCGGTCGCATCACCGAGGATACGGTCTTCTACGTCGAGACCGGCCGGCTGCGGACCTACCGCCTCGGCGACTCGACCCAGGTCATGCCCGACGGTTCCTATCTGCTCGGCTTTTCGGACAAGCTCGCCCTCGACCTCTTCCGGGCCAAGCGGGCCGTTGGCGACCTGGGCCGGGCCATCCGGGAGAAAGCCGAGGAGCTGCGCGGCAAGCTTCAGTGACGGCGCGGGACTGCCCAGGAGCGGCCTCCGGCGGGCAGGGGCGCCGCNNAGGGGGATGATCCCCCTTGACCCCGCGGTCCGAAACGTCGAGGCCGGCCGGTGGAAAGACCACCGGCCGGCCTCGATTTTCAGCGTGGGTGACGAGGGACGGGTCATGTCCCTCTGCCAGTCCCGCGAACAAGGAAAAACGCCGGTGAGGGTGAAGAGAGGCGGGTTCACGGGCCGCACGAAGCACCCAAATTCGGCCCGGTACAGCGTAGGCGATACGGGTCAGAGGGTCGCGCGCATGCTTCCCGCGCGCCCCTCCCCCACTTCATGGTCTCTTCCGATCTCGGCCACCGACCTTCTTCAAGCGGGCTAGCCGGCCGGGACTTTCGAATCGGCGGGGCCTTGGCCGCCGATTCGAAAGTCCCGGCCGAGATCGGGGGTATGGGGGCCCACGGCCCCCAGGCCGCCGGCAGGCATCTTCCTCCCCTCCTCCACTCCACTCCCTCCCCTCCCGCCTACTCCTCCAGCGCCTGCCTGAACACGGCCGCGGCCGGCTTGGTGGTGGTGCGGGCGACGAGGATGGTGCGGGGGGTGGCGGATTCGCCGTAATAGTGGCGGTCGGAGGATTCGCGGGCGGTGAGGACCGAGCCGTCCAGGGCGGCCCCGGCGTAGAGGCCGTCGGTGACGGTGTAGGCGTAGATGTCGGGGAAGGCGGTGAGCGAGTCGAGGCGGGCCGAGGCGCCGCGCGGTCCGGCGGCCCAGGAGAGCTCGCCGCCCAGGACCAGGTTGTTGCCCAGGACATTTTTCAGGGCCTTGTCGGTCATGAACACGAGCAGCAGCCGCGTCTGGCTGAAGCCGGCCTGGAGACCGGCCGAGGCCAGGGCCAGGGAGCAGAAGGCCGGATCGCTGAAGCCCGCGGCCGGATCGCGGGAGGCGACCAGGCCCTTGCCCGAGCCCATGCCCAGGATGAAGCTCGCGCGGGTGATGGCAGGAAAGACGGCGATGCCGGTGCAGTTGGCCAGAAGCGTGGAGAGCGGCGCGTTCCCGGGGTCGGCGCGAAAGGTGCGGATGGCCGCGGAGCCGGCCTCGACCTCGGCCTGAAGCTCGGGGTACTCCTTGGGCGGCGGGGGTTTGAGGGCGGCGCAAGCGGCCAGGCAGAGAAGGAGGCAGAGGAGGAAGGTTCTGGGCATGGAGGTTCTCCGGGGTTTGGGGCAGGTGTAGCAGAAAGCGGCGGCCGGGCAAAGCGGCGCCGTTGCCAGGCGAGTGATCTATGTTATCGTGGGCGGAGAAGAACCGCAAAAGGAGGCCCCCATGTCCATCAAGGCTCTGGTGCCCATGGTCGTCACCGACAAGCAGGCCGCGCTGAAGGAGTTCTACACCCGCTATTTCGGCTTCCAGGTCATCTTCGAGCATCCCGCGTATCTCGGCCTGCGGGCCAAGGGGGCCGAGGGCGAGATCGAGCTCGGCTTCCTCGCGGCCTCGGACGAGCACCCGCCGTTTTCCGGCCAGGGCGTGATCCTGGCTCTCAAGGTGGACGACGTGGACGCGGAGTACGAGCGGCTGCTGTCCGAGGGCGTGATAATGACCCGCGAGCCCACGGACAACCCCTGGGGCGACCGCAGCTGCATGTGCCTCGATCCGGCGGGGCTGGCCCTCTACCTCTACAAGCCGATTCCTCCGGCGGCCGAGTTCGCCTCGGCGGTCAAGGGCTAGGGGGCGGAGGAAAGACGCGGAAGATGATGTGCGGAGATTTTATTTGACAATCAAGATATCAGATAGTAGTGCTTCACCTTGTTCAAAGCAAATCAGTGCCGCGAGGTGAGGACATGATCGGTCGATTTTCGAGCCTGGGGGCGTACAAGGAACTGTTCGAGGCCAAGGAGCTGGCGCTGTGCCTGGCCGGCGGGGCGCTGGCCCTGGCGGGTTTTCTCGCCGGCCGGGTGGAGGCCGTGCCGGGCTGGCTGCCCGTCGCGCTGGTCTGGGCTTCGCTTGCGGTGAACGGCCTGCCCATCGTCATCGGCGCGGTCAAGGGCTTGATCGAGCGCCAGGTGAACGTGGACGAGCTGGTCAGCGTGGCTCTCATAGCCTCGGTCATCCAGGGCGAGATACTGACCGCTGCCGTGGTCAGCTTCATCATGACGCTCGGCGCGCTGGTCGAGGAGCTGGTCAGCGACTCGGCCCGGCGCTCGATCAAGGCCCTGGTGCGCCTGGCGCCGGACACGGCCGCGCGCCTGGCCGACGGCCGGGAGGAGACGGTGCCCGTATCCGAAATCGCGGTCGGCGACGTGGTCCTGGTCAAGCCCGGCGAGCGCATCCCGGTTGACGCGGTGATCGTCGCCGGGGTGACCGAGGTGGACGAGTCCTCGATCACCGGCGAGTCTTTGCCGCGTACCCGGCGTGAAGGCGACCCGGTGCTGGCCGGCACGCTCAATTACAACGGCGTGATCGAGGCCCGGGCGACCAAGGTGGGCGAGGATACGACCTTCGGCAAGGTCATCCGGCTGGTGACCGAGGCCGAGGTCCAGAAGCCCAGGGCCGCGTGCATCGTGGACCGCTGGGCGACCTGGTTCACGCCCACGGTGCTGGCCGCCGCTGGCGCCGCATGGTGGCTGTCGGGCGAGGCCTCCCGGGCCGTGGCCGTGCTCATCGCCGGCTGCCCCTGCGCGCTGATCATGGCCGCGCCCACGGCCACGGTGGCGGCCATCGGCCGGGCGGCCCGGGCCGGCATCCTGGTCAAGGGCGGGCAGTACCTGGAGGAGGCGGCGCGGATCGACACCGTGCTCTTCGACAAGACCGGCACCCTGACCCGCGGCGAGCCGCGCGTGGACGAGGTCCTGGCCGCCGAGGCCGTGAGCGCGGACGAGGTCGTGGGCCAGGCCGCCTGCGTGGAGCAGAACTGCGGCCATCCCCTGGCCCGGGCCGTGCTGCGCGCCGCCCACTACGCCCGGATCACGGTGCGCAAGGCCGAGCGCATGTTGGCCGAGATCGGCCTCGGGGTCACGGCCCTGGTGGACGGCCGGCCGGTGGCCGTGGGCAGCGTGGAGTTCTGCGGCGGCGAGGCGGCGCTGACCGCCCCCCTGCGCGAGGGCCTCACGCGCATCAGGGAGCGCGGGGCCACGCCGCTCGTGGTCTGCCGGGACAACGAGCCCATCGGCGTGCTCTCGGTCAGCGACCAGGTCCGGCCCGTGGCGAGAGAGACCGTGGCCCGCCTCAAGGCCCTGGGCATCGCCCGCCTGGGCATCCTCTCCGGCGACCACGAGAAGTCGGTGATGAACCTGGCCGCGGCCGTCGGGCTCGATCAGGCCTGGGCCGGCCTGAAGCCCCAGGACAAGCTCGACATCCTGGCCCGCGAGCAGGCTGCCGGCCGGCGGGTGATGTTCGTCGGCGACGGCGTGAACGACGCCCCGGCGCTGGCCCGGGCCAACGTCGGCGTGGCCATGGGCGCGGCCGGCACGGACGTGGCCCTGGAGACGGCCGACATCGCCCTGGCCAACGACGATATCGGCCGGCTGCCGCTTCTTATCGGCCTGTCCCGGCGGATGCTTACGGTCATCGGCGTGAACATCGGCCTGGGCCTGGCTTTCAACGCCCTGGCCATCCTCGGCGGCGGCTACGGCCTTCTCTCCCCGATCATGGCCTCGCTGGTGCACAACGCCGGCTCCATCGTGGTCGTTTTGTCCTCGGCCAGCCTGGCCTTCGTGCCCGAGGCCTGGCTCTTCCCGAAAAAGGCGAGGCCGTGATGGACAACGAAGAGCTGACCCGGCTGCTCATCGAGTTCTACGAGCGCTTCTCCTCCTGGGAGCACGGCGTGGTCCGGGAGACCGGGCTGACGCTGCCCCAGATGCACACCCTGGAGATCCTTGGCGACTCAGGCGACCTGCGCATGACCGAGCTGGCCGCGCGCATGGGCGTGACCACCGGCTCGCTGACCGTGCTCGTCGACCGCCTGGAGCGCGCAGGCTTCGTGGCGAGAAAGCCCCACGAGACCGACCGTCGCTCCATCCGCGTGGGCTTGACGGCCGAGGGGAAGGAATTGTTCACCGCCCACCACCGCCTGCATGCCCGGCTGACCGAGGAGATCGCCTGCGTGCTGAGCCCGGAGGAGCTGGAGGCCTTGCCCGACGTGCTGAAAAGGCTGACGTCTTGTTTGTGAAGGGGAGAAAATCAAAAAGGCGGCCGATGAAAGGGAAAGACGACCTGAAGCGGCATATGATCGCTGGCAGGCAGCCATCGCTCTTTTCCGCCCAGGGCAAACCGCCAATCCAAGGTCTTTAAGAATTCCGCTGGGATGAACATGAAATCTGTATGGTACGACTTTATCGTATCCTTACGCAGATAGAAGGTGGCTCTGGATTCCTGCCCGTGGAGTTCTCCTGTCCAGACATGGTACGCGCTTGTCAGGCCCATGTCCGCAGTGACCGCCAGCACATCGGCCATATTGGCGTTCAGCGACCCGCGTCCCATCCCGTCAAAGGACAAATTCCAATTGAAATCGCCGATAACGACAACCGGACCATCCAGCTCCTTCCTACAATACACGAAGCTGCGCCATACCTGCGCAATGTAGCGTTGTCGGTAATTCTCACGCTCGTTCATGGCCCAGATTCCGACAACACAGAAACCCAAGGCGGTATCGGCGACAAGGCTGTAACGGACGCCGGGAACCGGCCTGGATTCTTTCAACAAACCGCAGCGCGCCAGGATGGCCAGGCCTTTGTGTGGGTTGTGGCCAATCCAGCGGATGTCCCACTCGGCCCCGAGAGCTAGTGAGAGTCGCTCGGGGCATTCGCATTCCTGGATAACAAAAATATCTGACGGGAACGACTCGATCAGGCTTGCCGCTTTGTCTCTGAACCGCATGGCGCAGTTCCAGGTGCAAATACTGACCATCTTCATCGGCGCAGAATAACTTGGCGATTTGGCCCCGCCCCCCTCCTCTCCCCCCTCACCGGTGGTTTCCGTCTTTCCGTCTCACGGCAATACCCGCCGGGCGCCGGCAAAGCGCTTGCGCCACCAGGACGTGGCGATGGACACCGTGCGCACCGTGTCTCCGGTCTTGGGGCTGTGGACCATGAGCACCTCGTCCCCGCCGACGAACAGGCCCACGTGCAGGCCCTTGGGGCTTTCCTGCACGTTGAAGAAGACCATGTCCGCCGGGGCCAGCTCGGTGTAGCCCACGGCCCGGCCCACGCGCAGGAGGTCCGCGGTGTCGCGCGGCAGCTCCACGCCGTTCTGCGCATAGGCGTACTGCACCAGGCCCGAACAGTCGAAGCCCGTGGCCGGATCGCAGCCGCCGTAGCGGTAGGGTCGGCCGAGCTGGTCGAGCGCCGCGGCCACCACGGCCTCGGCCGGGTCGACCGGCTCCGGTGTCTGAGCCTCCGGGGCAGGCGGAAGAGCTGCCGGTGGCGGCGACTGCGTGGCGCAGGCCTCAAGCAGGCAGATGGCCAGGAGCAGCCAGGCCAACACGAAAAGCGAGCGGCGGGCGCGGGATGACGCGCGGTGCGGGTCGGCCATGGCCGTCAAGGACCTCCGGTTGCGGGACGGACGCATCTGATCGTATCACCGCCTCCGGCGGGCTTCAAGAGCGCGATACGGCCGGGGTTTCCAGCCGGCCGCGCATGGGCTACAAGGAGCGTTGCGCGCCTGCGATCCTCGCCCAACCGACGACCTGAAGGACGTGCCATGCTCCTCGACGAACACCGCGCCAAGCTCCTTTTCGCCGAGGCCGGCCTGCCGGTCCCGCCGGGCCTGCGCCTGACCGCCGACGACATCCCCGCCAACCCGCCCTTCCCCGCCCCCTGGTACCTGAAATCCCTGGTCCTCACCGGAGGCCGGGGCAAGGCCGGGGGCATCGTGCGCGTGGACGATCCCAAGGGCCTGGAATCAGCCGCGAAAAAACTCTTCATTACGCCCATCGGCGGTGCCCTGCCCCCCGCCCTGCGCCTGGAGCCGGCCGCAGAGATTGCCGCCGAATGCTACCTGTCGCTGGCCGTGTCCCGCGACCGCGAGGCGCTGGTGCTGACCGCCAGCCCGGCCGGCGGCATGGACGTGGAGGCCGGGTCCGCGCCGCCGCTGGTCCAGGCCGTCTCTCTCCCTGCCGGCCCGGCCCCCTGCCAGGTGCGCGCGGCCTTCTTCCGCCTGGGCCTGCCGGCTTCGGCCTGGCCGGCCTTCCAGGACCTGGCGGCCAAGCTCTTCGCCTCCTTCCGCGACTACGGCCTGCTGCTGGCCGAGATCAACCCCCTGGCCCTGACCGCGGACGGACGCCTCCTGGCGCTCGACGCCAAGGCCGAGATGGACGGCAACGTCCTGGACCTCAAACCCGAGCTGGCCCGCTTCCGCGACGCATCCTTCGAGCCCCCCGAGGAGGCCCAGGCCAGGAGCGAGGGTTTTTCCTACGTGCGCCTGCCCGGCCGCGTCGGCCTCATCGCCAACGGCGCCGGCCTGGCCATGGCCAGCATGGACCTGCTCAACTTCTCAGGCCTCACCGCCGCCAACTTCCTCGACCTCGGCGGCGCCGCGGACCAGGCCCGGGTGCGCGCGGCCTTTGCCCTGCTCTTCGGCGATCCCCAGGTGCGGGTCGTGTTCGTCAACCTCTTCGGCGGCATCCTGTCCTGCGAGCGCGTGGCCCTGGCCATGCGCGAGGCCCTCGGCAACGCGCCCCCGCCCAAGCCCCTGGTCGTCCGCCTGGCCGGCAACGGCGCCGCCGCCGGCCGCGAGGTGCTGGAAAAATCACCCCTGCCCGGCCTGCACCTGGCCCCGGACATGCTCGCGGCCCTTACCTTTCTCGCCGGCTTCGTGCCCCGCGACCCCGCCCCGCCCCAGGCCGCCACGCCCGCCCCGGCTCCTCGACCCTGCGCCGCTGCCGCGCCCTCCTCCACGCCGCCCTTCGACCTGCCCGCGGGCGCCCCGGTCCTGGTCCAGGGCCTCACCGGCCGGGTGGCCGGCTTCCACGCCCGGCTCATGCGCGCCTACGGCACGAACATCGTCGCCGGAGTCACGCCCTTCAAGGGCGGGCAAACCGTGGACGGCGTGCCGGTCTACGACTCAGTGGCCGAGGCCGCCCGCCGCCACGACATCGCCGCGAGCATCATTTTCGTGCCCGCCCCGGCCGCGGCCGACGCCGTCCTGGAAGCCGCCGAGGCCGGAGTGAAGTGCATCATAGCCATCACCGAGGGCATCCCCCAGGCCGACATGCTCGCCGTCCTGCCGCGCGTGCGCGCCGCCGGTGCAACCCTGGTGGGCCCCAACACCCCGGGCGTCATCATCCCCGGCGTAGCAAAAATCGGCATCATGCCCGCCGAGCCCTTCACCCCCGGACCCGTGGCCATCTTCTCGCGCAGCGGCACCCTGACCTACGAGGCCGCCGCCCGCCTCTCCGCCGCCGGCATCGGCCAGGCCTACGCCGTCGGGATAGGCGGCGACCCCTTCGTCGGCTCGCCCTTCTCCCACTGGCTGGCCGCCACCCGCGACGACCCGCGCGTTGCCGCCGTGCTCGTCCTCGGCGAAATCGGCGGCCGGGCCGAAGAGAATCTCGCCCGCTTCGCGCTCGAGACCGCCTACCCCAAGCCCATCGCCGCCTTCATCGCCGGCCGCACCGCTCCGCCCGGCAAGCGCCTGGGCCACGCCGGCGCCATCCTCGAGGAGTCCGGCGGCGGCGCCGAGGGCAAGATCGAACGCCTGGCCGCCGCCGGCATCGCCGTCTGCCCGGACCTCGCGGCCATCCCCGAAGCACTGGCCCGGTTGCTGGCAGGCGCGGCGTGACAACCCGCAAGCCTTGGATTATAGCTGCCGAGGCAAGGAGATAGGCCCATGACCAACCCCGCGCCCAAGATCATCGCCCTCGCCATCATCGTGCTCATCGCGGCTGGCGGTGCCTGGTGGTATTACAAGCGTTCCCATCCCGAAATGCCGCTGACGCCCCCCCCGGCGCCGAGCATGGAAGCCCCGCTCACCCCGCCGCCTCCGCCGCCCGAGGAGCCCGTCCCCCCCCCGCCGCCTCCGCCCGAAGGCGCCCCGGCCCCGCAAGTCAAGGGCACCATTTCCACCGACACCACGCCCGTGGAGGACTCGACCGTTCCCCTGTCCTTCGTCGAGGACCTCTCGGCCTTCATCGCCGCCCAGTACCACCCGGCCGGCGCCGTCGGGAATCCTTCACCGAACGGCGTGCTCGACCTGACCTTCCAGAAGATCAACATGCGCTACGGCCTGAACCCGGCGCTGATCAACTACGCCGGCCCGAGCGCCGCCGACGGCCGCAGCCACGTCCTCGGCTATGTCTTCTCCCCCGGCATCCTGGCCGGCCTGACCGACCTCTACGACCAGGAATTCATCCACAACCTGCTGGAAGAGGCCCGCAACTCCACCTGGACCTTCCCCGATTCGAGCGGCCAGCCCGTGGAACGCAACCTCACCCCCGGCGAGATCAAGGACTTCCTGCACCTCGTCGCCGTCTACCTGTCCGACGGCGCCCGGGTCTTCGCCGCCATCGCCGAAGACCCCGACATCCTGCGCACCACCGCCGACTACCTCGCCGCAGCCCAGGACGTGAAGGCCGCCTACGCGGAAATGAACAAGGCCGGCGTCTCGGGCGAAGCCATGACCGCCGCCGGCCAGACCATCAAGCGCGCCATCGTCCGGCGCGAAGAGCTGAAATCGAGCCTCCTCGACGGGCTCGACCAGAAGATCAAGGCCGGCGCCATCCAGCGCGACGACGTCCTGTTCCTCTGCCAGTGGGCCCTGCGCCGCACCCAGAACCAGAAGGCCGACAACCGCGCCTTCCACGACCTGTCCTGGGCCCTGTCTTCGGTGTCCGAAACCCTCAAGGCCACCGAGCTCTAGGGCCTCCTGCCTCCGGCGGCCAGGGGCTTAGGGCCTGTCGACATTTAAGCCAGCCAGATTGAAATCGAGGCGACATAGAGAAACGAAAGATACGACGACGCCAGTTTGTCGTAGCGACTTGCAATTCTTCTGAACTGTTTTAATCTGCAAAACATGCGTTCGATCAAATTTCTTTCTTTGTAAAGATAGCGGTCGTAGTCTCTGGCCACAGTGCGATGTGATCGTGGAGGGATGACTGGCTCTGCCCCCATTTTTTCGACTTCATCAACAATCTCGTTCGAGTCATAGCCCTTGTCGGCGATTACACAATCAGCTTTTTGCTCTTTAAGCAACGGCAGTGCGTACGAATAATCGGAAGCATTTCCAGGAGAGAGAATAAAACGAGTTGGACATCCAAGAGAATCTGTTGTAGCA
>DIXN01000043.1 GCA_002428705.1 Desulfovibrio sp. UBA6079 | reverse complement strand
AAAAGGGGTTTCCCCCTTCCCCCGGTTCTCCTTCTCCTCCCTCCACAAAGGAGCGCATATGCCGGTCATCATGGGTACCGCCGGGCACATCGACCACGGCAAGACGACGCTGGTCAAGGCGCTGACGGGCATCGACACCGATCGCCTGGAGGAGGAGAAGCGCCGGGGCATCACCATCGAGCTGGGGTTTGCCTATCTCGACCTGCCCGACGGTTCGCGCCTGGGCGTGGTGGACGTGCCCGGCCACGAGCGCTTCGTCAAGAACATGGTCGCCGGCGCCGCGGGCATCGACTTCGTCATGCTGGTCATCGCCGCGGACGAGGGCGTCATGCCCCAGACCAGGGAGCACCTGGAGATCTGCTCGCTGCTCGGCACCAGCGCCGGCCTGGTGGCCCTGACCAAGACCGACATGGTCGACGCCGAGTGGCTGGAGATGGTCAAAGAGGACGTGGGCAACTTCTTGAAGGGGACCTTCCTGGAGGGCGCGCCGCTCATGCCCGTGGCCTCGACCACCGGGCAGGGCATCCCGGAGCTGAAGGTCGAGCTGGCCAGGATAGCCGCCGGATATCGGGCCAGGCGCCGCTCGGACCTCTTTCGCCTGCCCATCGACCGCATCTTCACCATGAAGGGCTACGGCACGGTCATCACCGGTACCCTCGTCTCGGGCAGGATCAAGGTCGGGGAAGACATCGTGGTCTATCCCGCGGGCCGGCCGACCAAGGTCAGGAACCTGCAGTCGCATGGGAGATCGGTCGAGGATGTTGCGGCGGGCATGCGCACCGCGGTCAACCTGGCCGGGGTGGAGCTCGAGGATTTGGCGCGCGGCGACGTCCTGGCCGCGCCGGGCAGCCTCTTTCCGGAGCTGGTCTGGGACGTGGAGCTGACGCTGCTGGGCTCGTCGCCCAAGGCCTTGAAGCACAGGAAGGAGGTGCATTTCCATCATGGCAGCCGGGAGACCATGGCCCGGGTCCATCTGCTCGACCGCGACCAGCTCGCCCCGGGCGAGACCGGCTGCGGCCAGGTGCGCTTCACCGAGCCCATGGTCGGCGTGTTCGGCGACCGCTTCGTGCTCCGGTCCTTTTCGCCGCTGCGGACCATCGGCGGCGGCCGGGTGCTCTCGCCGCGCGGCCGGCGCTTCAAGCGCTTCTCCGAGGCCGTCGGGCGGCTGGCCGGGCTGGCCGAGGCCGGACCGGAGGAGCTGGTCCTCTCGCAGCTGGCCATGGCCGGCGCAACCGGGCTCTCCTTTGCCGAGCTGCTGGTCATGTCCAACCTGGAGACCAAGGCCCTGGACAAGGTGCTCCAGGACCTGGGCGGGCGCCAGCAGGCTTTGTGCTTCGACCGCGAGTCCAGGACCTACGTATCCGGCGCCCTGGTCGACGAGCTTTCGGCCAAGCTCCTGGCCTTCCTGGCCGCGTTCCACGCCAAGGAGCCGCTCAAGCCCGGGGTCATGCGCGGCGAGCTGGCCTCGACCTTCGGCAAGGCCTTCAAACCCAAGCTCTTCCATTTCCTGCTCGAGCGCCTGGTGAAGAAGGGCGAGGTGGCCTCCGAGGCCGAGCTCCTGCGCCTGCCCGGGCACAAGGTCAGCCTGGCCTCGGACCAGGCCAAATTGAAGGACACCCTGACCAAGGCCTATGTGGATGGCGGGCTGACTCCGCCCAACCTGAAGGACGTGCTCGACCCGCTGGGGCTGACCTTCAAGGAGGCCGGGCCGGTCTTCAAGGTCCTGATGGAGTCCGGGCAGCTGGTGAAGGTGAAGGAAGACATGTTCTTCGACGCCGCGGCGCTGGCCGGGCTTAAGGAGAAGATCGTCGGCTTCTTCGCCGGAAACGAGGAGATGGGGCCGGTGGAGTTCAAGGACCTGACCGGCCTGTCGCGCAAATACGCCATCCCCCTGCTGGAGCATTTCGACAAGGAGAAGCTGACCGTGCGCGTGGGCGACAAGCGCCGCCTGCGCAAGCGCTAGGAGCCGCGCCGGACCGTGGCCAAGCCCGTCCTGCTCGTCTACGCCAACTGCCAGGGCGAAAGCCTCTCCGAGCTGCTGTCGCTGCACCCGGCCGTGGCCGCGGATTTCTCCGTCCGCTACCACCCCAACTACACCGGCCTGGCCGTGCCCGAGCCCGACATTCGGGCCGCGCACCTCTGCCTCTACCAGTGGCTCGACCCGGCGCGCTGGGGCCGGCTCTCCAGCGACGACCTGCTGGCCGCCCTGCCGCGCGGCTGCCGCAGCCTCTGCCTGCCCAACCTGCTGTTCAAGGGATACTGGCCCTTCTGGGCCCACCGGCCGGGCTTCGACTACCCCGACATCCTGCTCGACAAGCTCCTGGCCATGGGCCTGTCCGACAGGGAGATCCTCCACCTCTACCTGCACGCGGACGTGAGCCGCTTCCACGATCTCCCGCGCATCTTCGCCGCCTCCCTGGCCCAGGAGCGCGACAAGGAGAAGCGCTGGGACATCCGGGTCGTGGACCTGATCGAGGCCCGCTTCCGCAGCGAATGGCTGTTCGCCACCCACAACCACCCGCGAAAGGCCCTCCTCCTGCACCTGGCCCGCGAGACACTTAACCTCCTCTCCCTGCCGCCCCTGCCGGACTCCGTCGCCGCGGACTTCCCCGAGCCCTTCGCCGAGTTCGAGCTGCCCATCCACCCCCAGGTGGCCGCGCTCCACAAGCTCCCCTTCCTGCCCGAGAATCCGACCTTCGCCGTCTACGGCACGCGCCTGACCCTGACCGAATACGTGGCCTGCTACCTCGACTGCCGGCGCCGCAATGTCGGCGACTTCATCGGCTACCTGCGCCTGGCCGCCGAGGCCAAAGAAAAAGGCGGGATGCGCAAGCATCCCGCCTGAGAAAACGGAAGGTGGGGCGAACGATGGGACTTGAACCCACGGCCACGCGGGCCACAACCGCGTGCTCTGCCAACTGAGCTACGTTCGCCGCACGGAAGACCGGTCGTATACTGCATGTCCCAACCATGGTCAAGGGCCGATGCGAGCAATAGGCCTCCGGCGGCCAGGGGCGTTGCCCCTGGACCCCAGCAGGGGCGCCGCCCCTGCACCCCGCAAGGGGGATGATCCCCCTTGACCCCGCAGTCTGAAAAACGAAGTCCCGCGGCGTTCTTTCGCCGCGGGACTTCGTTTTTCAGCTTGGGTGACAAAGGGCGGATCATGTCCCTCGCGGGGGGCGTGGACCTGAAGTCGTTGAAGAAAATCCGAAAGGCAGCCGGTGAGGTGAAGAGTGTCCGGGGCGGCGCGGACATCCGGTCGAGGGGCCGCCCATCCGGCCCGGGCCGAAACATTCTTTTCTTTCATGGCGGCTCTTGTGTCTTCGATCGACGCCCCAGCTTGACGGGAGGCAAGGATAACCTCCTGGTGGGCCGCAGGGGGGGCAAAGCCCCCTGTCCGGGTCAAGGGGCGGCGCCCCTTGGCCGGCGGGTCAGGCGGGAGATGACCTCTTCCAGGGATTCGCGCAGGACGGGCTTGGCCAGGTAGTCGTCCATGCCGGCGTCCAGGCAGCGTTCCCTGTCGCCGCTCATGGCGTGGGCGGTCATGGCCACGACCGGCAGGCCGGCCAGGGTCGGATCGGCCCGGATGAGGCGCGCGGTCTCCAGGCCGTCGAGCTCGGGCATCTGGACATCCAGGATGACCAGATCGAAGGCCACCTCGGCCAGGGCGGCCAGGGCCTGGCGGCCGTTGTCCACGGCCAGCACGCGGTGGCCGAGCTTTTCGAGCAGGCGTCCGGTGGCCAGCCGGTTGACCCGGTCGTCCTCGGCCAGGAGGATGGAGAGGCCTCCGCGCGGGCAGCCCTCGCCGGTTTCCGCCCGGGGGGCGGTTTCGGGCGTGGCCGCCGGGTGCAGGGCCAGGGCGAAGGCCACGCTGGTGCCCTGTCCGGGCGTGCTGTCCATGGCCACCTCGCCGCCCATGAGCGTGACCAGCCGGCGGGCGATGCTCAGGCCCAGGCCGGCCCCCCCGTGGCGGCGGCGCATGGAACCGTCGACCTGGGTGAAGGGCTCGAAGATCTCGGCCTGCCGGTCTGCGGGGATGCCGATGCCGGTGTCGCTGACCAGGAAGAGGACGTGCAGCGCACCGTCCGGGGCCTGCCCGGGCAGGCGCCAGGCGCCCAGCTCGATGCATCCGGCCGGGGTGAACTTGACCGCGTTGCCGAGGAGGTTGAAGAGCACCTGGCGGATGCGGCCCTCGTCGCCGCTGAGCCAGGAGGGCAGGCGGGGGTCGAGCTCCCAGTGGAACTCGAGCTCCTTCTTGCGGGCCTCGGCGGCGAAGATGTCCGCGACCGAGGCCAGCAGGGCGGAGAGGTCCAGCGGCTCGCGGCTGATGGTCAGCCGGCCGGCCTCGATGCGCGAGAGGTCGAGGATGTCGTTCAGGATGGTCAGCAGCCGGCGTCCGGAATCCAGGGCCGTGTCCAGGAACTCCATCTGTTCGGGCTCGAAGGCGCTGCCCTTGGCCAGCTCGATCATGCCGAAGATGCCGTTGAGCGGCGTCCTGATTTCGTGGCTCATGTTGGCCAGGAACTCCGACTTGGCCTGGCTGGCCGCCTCGGCCCGGCGGCGCGATTCGAGGAGCGCGGCCTCGGCCCGGGTCCGGGCCACGGCCAGGGCGTAGAGCTGGGCCAGGCGGGCCACGGCGTCCAGGTCGGCCTGGCGATAGTCCGTTCCGGCATTGGCCAGGGCGATGATGCCCACCAGCTCGTCCTCGAGGATGGCCGGCGCGGCCAGGAAGCGCGTGAGCGGCAGGTGGCCCGAGGGCAGGCCGGCGGCGGCCGGGTGACCGCCGGGATCGTTGCTGAAGAAGGCCCGGCGGGTGTTCAGCGGATGGCCCCAGAGGCCGGGGTAGCCGTCCGGGCCGCGGTGGAAGACGATGTCCTGCCCGTCGATCCGGCAGGCGTCGCCGCCCATCATGGCCGTCAGGGTGTGGCTGACCATGTCGCGGCTGTGCGGGTCGATGGAGCCGGCGAAGCCGTGGGCGCTGCCGGTCAGGGCCATGGCCTCGCCCAGGACCGCGCCCGAGACCTCGGCCAGGGTCGAGCCGGGGCGGGTGAGAGCGGTGGCGATGGCCGTCAGGCTGCGGTTGACCGCCAGCTCCCGCTCGAGCTCGCGGCGGGTGCGGTTCTGCCCGGTCACGTCCACGAGCACGGCCATGGAGTGGGTGAAGCGGCCGGCCTCGTCGCGCATGGCCACGGCCGAGAGCAGGACGTCGAAGGCTTGTCCGCCCCTGGTCAGGAAGGTGTATTCCAGGTCGCGGCAGGAGCCTTCGGCGAAGAAGCGCGGCATGTTGACCTCGACGGCCCGCCGGCGGGAGGCCTCGTCCATGAATTCCCAGGACTGGCGGCCGAGGGTCTCCTCGCGGCTGAAGCCCATCTTCTCCAGCCAGTAGTCGCTGGCCTGGACCAGGCGGCCCGAGGCGTCGACGGAGTGCATCATCACCGGCGTGCGGTTGTAGAGGTCGCGGAAGCGGGCCTCGGATTCCTTGAGGGCGTCTTCGGCCCGCAGGCGGGTCAGCTCGGCCCCGGCCCTGGCGGCCACCAGTTTCAGGATGTCCTCTGCCTGCCGGGGCAGCACGAGCTTGTCGCGGGACATGATGCAGATGACGCCAAGGACCCGGCCGGCGGCGTCGCGCAGGGGCAGGCCGGCGTAGCCCTCGATGTTCAGCCGGGCCAGCTCCGGGCTGCGCGGGAAGAGCTCGCGCACGCCGTGCGGGTAGTGGCAGTAGCCCTTGTCCGTGACGTTCTCGCACGGGGTGCCGGTCAGCATGTAGATGTAGTCGTGAACCGGCCGGCCGTCGGCCTGCATGGCCAGGGTCCGAGCGCGGTCCCCGTTCTCGAGCTCGGCCACGACGGCGATGTCGGCACCGAAACGCGCGCACAGCCAGGCCGGCAGGCTCTCGAAATACTCCCTGCCGGTCAGGTGGGCGCTCAGGGCCACGAGGGATTGCAGGGTCTCCTCGGCGAAACGGCGTTCGGTCACGTCCTGCATCAGCCAGACCTCGGCCTCCGCGCTGGCCGAGCCGGCGACCTCCACACAGCGCGTCCGGCCGTCCTTGTGCCGGATGGCCACGCGGCGTGGGGCGGGCATGGCGCCCGTGCGGTCCTCCAGGTAGCGGGCACGTTGCACCGCGGCCTCGGACCCGAACAGGACCTCGAACCAGGCCTCGAGCGTGGGGATCTCGTCCAGCCGGTAGCCGGTGATCTCCTCCACCTGGCGGTTGAAGAATATCTCCTCGCCCTGGATGAAGATGGCCCCGGCGGGCAGGTGCTCGACCATGGCCCGGAGCCGGCGGACGGCGGCGGCCTGGGCCTCCTCGGCCTTGCGGCGCGCGGTCACGTCGTACATGATGCAGTGGGTGCGCTCGAAGTGTCCGTCCGATCCCCGGCCGATGCGGCCGTCGAAGGCCGCGCGCAGCGTGGAGCCGTCCTTGCGGACCAAGGTGAACTCCACCCCGCTGACCGCGCCGAGCTCCTTGAAGCAGGGGAAGCGTTCGCGGAAGAGCCCGACCGAGTCCTCGGCCAGGAACGAGCCGAACCAGCGGCCCAGAACCTCCTCGCGGGCATAGCCCAGGGCGCTCAGCCAGGCGTCGTTGACCTCGAGGAAACGGCCTTCGTCGTCCAGGGACTGGTAGCCGAGGGGGGCCTTCTCGTAAAGGTCGCGGTAATGGCGGCAAGCCCGGGCCAGGGCGTCGCGCTCCAGGCGCAATGCGTCGCGCTCGGCGCCGAGCTCGGAAATCTGGCGCCTGAGCTCCCGGGGATCTTCGGCGGAGCCCGGCGGCGGATCGTTCACGCTGTGCATTTCTGCGCTCCCGGAACAGGGTGGACGCGACGCTCGGGAATCTGTGGCCTACCCAGCTTACGGCATGTCCGCGCCATGGTCCAGAAGACAATGTCCTGGCCGGGATCGGAGCGGTTCACTCCTCCAGGCGGCAGGCCTGGGCGTAGTAGGCGGCGCCTTCGCCCAGGTCGGTCAGGCGGGGTTCGATGAGCACGTTGGGGTTGTGGCCCTGGGCCAGCCAGCCGCCGCGGCGCACCACGACCACGCCGGGCACGATGTCCGGCTCGGCCACCAGGCTCACGGGCAGGCGGCCCAGGCGGGTGGCGAGGTGGCCGGTGGCCCGGCCGGAGAGGCCGGCGGCGGCCAGGGTCCCGGGGTGGGCCGCGGCCGCGGGCGGGCCGGACTGGGTTTCCGGCGGTATCTGGGAGTGGATGTACTCCTTGCGCACCAGGGTCAGCAGGCGGCAGGGGTAGTCCGGGTCGGCCGGCGGCTCGGGGGAGAGGCTTTCGGGCAGATGAAAGCGGCCGTCGGGATGGCCGAAGGCCAGGTTCTCGAAGGCCACGGCCGGCATGGCGGCCTCGGCGAAGCCGCGGGCGCGCAGCTCGGCAAGGCTCACGGACAGGCCGGGGACCCGGATGGCCCGGGCCAGCACGGCCTCGGGCTCGGGCAGGAGGACGGGCGGGGAGAGGCGTTTCCCCAGGTCGCGCAGGATGTCGTAGTCCGAGCGGGCCTCGCCGGGCGGGTCCGCCAGGTGCGCGCAGTGGTTCACGGCGTGGTGCAGGCAGGAGCCCATGACGTCCTCGCGCTCGAAGGCCAGCGACGGCGGCAGGACCAGGCTGGCGCGGCGCACGGTGTCGTTGTCGAAGGCGTCCACGCAGACGCTGAAGTCGATGGCGGCAAAGGCGCTGGCCATGGCCCGCGCGTCGGGGACCTGGTTGACCACGTTGGTGCCGTCCACCCAGGCGAAGGCGACCCGGGGCTCGGCCCGGGCCAGCTCGGCGGCCAGGTCCGGCAGGAGGAAGGCCCGGGCGAAGCGCTCCGGCTCTGGCAGGAGGTCGGCCCAGCCGGCGAGGTAGCGGCTGGAGCTGACGTTGTAGTAGACCCCGCCGCCGGGCAGGCCGACGTTGCCGGACAGGAAGCAGGCGGCGTCGATGAAGCGCACGGTCTCGCCGCCGTGCAGGTGGCGCTGCAACCCCCAGCCGATGAGCGTGGCCACGGGCGGCTCGGCGTAGAAGTCGAAGAGAGCCTGCGCGGCCTCCCGGGGCAGGCCGCAGGCGGCGAGCAGGGCGTCCGGATCGGCCTTGGCGAGCAGTCGGGTAAAGGCCGGCAGATCGGCGGCGCGCGCGGCGAGCCTGTCCGGCACCCGGCCGTCGAGCAGGAGCCGGCGGCAGAGCCAGGCGGCGAGGAAACGGTCGGTGCCGGGGCGGATGCGGATGCGGCCGTCGCTCAAATGGGTGCTGGCGTCCCCGCCCGGGCCGATGGCCAGGACCAGGGCGCCGGCATCGCGGGCCTGGCGGATGAGCGCCGCCAGGTGGATGGAGCTCGAGGCCGGGTCCTTGCCCCAGAGCACGATGCGCGAGGCGCTCCCCAGGTCGCGCGGGTCGTTGTGGGCCAGCGTCCCGAAGTCGGCGAGGCTCGCTTCGATGCCGGCCTCGTCGCAGAGCGAGCCGCGGACCGTCGCGGCCCCGAGCTGGCCGAAGAAGCGCTTGCTGCCCGTGGCCAGGGCGCCGCGGTAGCCGTGGCCGTGGACGAGCAGCATGGCCTCGGGCGTGGCCCGCAGGGCTTCGATCTTCCCGGCCACCAACGACAACGCCGCGTCCCAGGAGATGTCCCGGAGCTTGCCGCCGGTCTGCAATCTCGGCCGGACGATGCGGTCGGAGCGGGCCAGGCGCTCGGGCCAGGAGGCGCCCTTGGGGCAGACGCGGCCGCGGGTGAAGGGATGGTCGGGATTGCCGCGCACGCGCAGGCGCCCCCCCGCGTCATGATCGACGACGAAGGAGCAGGCGTCCGGGCAGTCGTAGGTGCAGGCGGAGATGCGGGCCATGGGGCCTCCTTGGAGATTCCATCGGCCCCGAGTTTATGTTTTCAGCGGCCGTAGAGCAAGGGCAGGGCCAGGGGCAGCCAGAGGGAGAGGATGAGCGCGCCGAAGAGATTCAGGACGAGCCCGCAGCCGAGCATGACCCGCAGCCTGGTGCCGCGCATCTCGCCGAAGGCCAGCGCGCTCGACGGCGTGGCGATGGGGGTCATGAAGGCGCAGTTGGAGGCGGCCGAGATCGCCACCAGCAGCGGCAGCGGCGCCAGGCCCTCGGCCGTGGCCGCGGCGAAGGCCAGGCCGAAGAGCAGCGTGGCCACCAGGGTGTTGGACAGGGGCTCGGAGAGGAAGATGGCCGCCAGGCACAGCACCAGGTAGAGGAGCACCGGCGGCAGGCCGGCCAGGTCCAGGCGCCCGGCGGCCGCGGCCAGGAGCTCCCCGGCGGGCGTGGCCTCCACGGCCAGGGCCAGCGCCGTGACCACTCCGATCATGGCCAGGCCGCGCAGCGGCAGGCCCTGGCCGAACGCGGGCCAGGGCAGCAGCGCCGGCTCGCCGCCGTCGGTCCGCACGCAGGCCAGCCAGACCAGCCCCCCCAGGGCCGCCAGGGCCAAAATCTGCTGGGCCGCGCCGGGCAGCAGGCCCAGTTCCGCCGCCAGCGAAAGCAGGACCGACACTCCGAGATAGGCGCCGCCGAGCTTCAGCGCCGCCATCTGCCGCCGCGTGGCCCGGCTGCAGCTGCGCGGCGGCGCGGGTAGGCGGATGGACCGCAGCGCCCTCGGCGCCGCCAGCCAGCCGGCCACCAGCCAGCCGGCCAGGACGAAGACCGCAACCAGCGGCAGGCTCCAGGCGAACCAGCTGGCAAAAGTCAGCTGCTCGCGGCCGGGCACCTTGAGAAAATCCAGGGCGGCCACCAGCAGCAGGTTGGCCGGCGAGCCGAGGAGCGAGCCCAGGCCGCCGATGTTCGCGCCGTAGATGACCGAGAGCGTCAGCACCGTCGTGGCCTGCCGGGGATCGGCCCCCTGGTCGGCGAAATCGGCCTGCAAAACCTTCAACACCGGCAGGACGGCCAGCACGGCCACGGCATTGGGCAGAAAGAAGCTCAAGGCCGCAGTGCCGGCGATGAGGTAGAAGAAGACCCGCGTGGCCCGGCCCCTGGCCTTTCTGAGCCCCCACCAGACAATAGCGTCCGTGGCCAGGGTGGCCGCGCTCAGCCGGTAGACCACGTAGCTCCCGGCAAAAAGCGCGATGAGCGGCAACCGCTCCCAGGCGTAGGCCAACGCCGTCACCGGGGCGCCTCCGTGGCCTCTCCGAATCCAACCGGGGGAAGGCGGGAAACCCTTTTGGTCAAAAGGGTTTCCCGCCTTCCCCCGGACCCCCATCCACCCTTCCCAAAACGTCTGGCCCGCTGCGCGGAGGGAATCCGAGGGCGGGTCGAAGGACAACGGGAAACGCGGGCGCGGAGGGAGTTGGCGAAAAACGGAAAGGCAGCCGGTGAAGGGGAAAAGGGGGGGACGGCTTCGGGGGCTGGTCCCGGGACGCGCGTACGGGTCCGGCCCCCTGTAGCCTCGTCGTGCGGGCTGTCGATTTCACGACCGGCCCGGACCTGCGAGAGGCTGAGGCCCAAGCCCGCCCCTCTCCCCAGCTCATGGCTTCTTCGTGATTTCTTCAGCCCCGCCATGGCGGGCACCCGACCGTCTTCCAACGGCCAGTCCGGCCGGGCGTTTTCAGCCGGCGGAGCCTTGGCCGCCGGCTGAAAACGCCCGGCCGAGCTCGGGGGGTCCGGGGGGCCCTCGGCCCCCCGGCCGCCGGAGGCATCTTCTCTTCTCTTCTCATCATCTCCTCACCCCTTCACCTATTCATCCGAGCCGCGCAAGGCCTGGATGGGGTCGAGCCGGGCGGCGCGCCGGGCGGGGCGCAGGCCGAAGACGACGCCGATGGCCACGGCCGAGGTCAGCGCCAGGGTGAAGATTTTCCAGGAGAGCTTGATTTCCAGGATGTTCAGGCGGGCGAGCGTCTGGCCCAGGGCCAGGCCGAGGACCAGGCCGACCAGGGCGCCGATGAGGGTGAGGGCCACGGCCTCGGCCAGGAACTGCAGCAGGATGTGCAGGGAGGTGGCGCCGTAGGCCCGGCGCAGGCCGATCTCGTGGGTGCGTTCGGAGACCGAGAGGTAGAAGAGGTTGGCCAGGACGAAGCCGCCGACGAGGATGGCCGCGGCCGCGGTCACGCCGAGGAAGGCGACCAGGGAGCCCTTGAGCATGGACATGAATTTGAGGATCTCGTCGGCGGTGAGGATGGAGAAGTCGTCGGCCTCGTTCGGGCCGAGGTGGTGCAGGTGGCGCAACAGCGAGCGCAGGTGGGCGGCGTTGGCGGGCATGTCCGCGGCGTCGTGGAAGCGCACGCGCAGGGCCCGGAAGTATTTGCGGTCGAGGTTGAAGCGCTGGGTGAGGGTGGAGAGGGGGATGACGATGCGGTCGTCGATGTTGCCGCCGCCGCCGGAGACGCCGCGGTAGGCCAGGCGGCCGATGATCTGGAAGGGGATGTTCTGGACGAAGATGACCTGGCCCACGGGCGAGGCCTGGCCGAAGAGGAGCCGGGACGGGTCGTCGCCGATGAGCGCGACCTTGGCCGAGTTCTCCACGTCCTCGACGCTTAAGTCGCGGCCTTCGGACAGGGGCCAGTCCCAGGCCTTGGCGTAGTTGGAGGTGGAGCCGACGACGGTGCCGACGTCGATGTTTTCGTTGCCGGCCTTGGCCTTGACGTTCTGCCTGGAGCGCATGGGCACGACCAGGCTGACCCCGGGCAGGGAGCGCTCGATGGTCCGGGCGTCCTCCCAGGACAGGGTCATGACGCGCTGGCCCACGGCGTGGGTGAAGATGTCGCCGCCGAGGACGAAGGCCGCGTCCGGGCCGAACATCTCGGTGATCTCCACGGCCTTGCGCTGGGCGCCATCCACGGCGGCGACGATGACCGTGAGCGCGGCGATGCCCAGCGCCGTGGCGCAGATCACGAACAGGCTACGCAGCTTGTAGGCGGTGAGCCCGGCCAGGCTGGTGCCGAGCACGCGCCAGAGGATGCGGACGTCAGCCGTCGCTTGCCACGAGCCCATCGCTGACCAGTATCCTGCGCCGGGCGTAGGCCGCGGTGGCCTCGTCGTGGGTGACCACGATCACGGTTCTGCCCTGGGCGTTGATGGCTTTCAGGAGGTTCATGATCTCGGTGCTGGTGGTCGAGTCGAGCTGTCCGGTGGGCTCGTCGGCCAGGACGAGCCTGGGGTCGTTGATCAGCGAGCGGGCCAGGGCCACGCGCTGCTGCTGGCCGCCGGAGAGCTGGCTGGGCTTGAAGGTGGCGCGGTCGGAGAGGCCGACCTGGGCCAGGAGCTCCTGGGCACGCTCCTTCAGCCGGCCGGTGGGGGTGGGGGAGTAGAGGCCGGGCAGGAGGACGTTATCGAGCGCGGTGATGTAGGGCACGAGGTAGAAGCTCTGGAAGACGAAGCCGATGGTCCGGTTGCGCAGCCCGCTCTGCTCGTCGTCGGAGAGGTGCGAGACGTCGCGGCCTTCGAGTTCGTAGCGGCCGGAGGTGGGCTGGTCGAGCAGCCCCAGGATGTGCAGGAGCGTGGATTTGCCCGAGCCCGAGGGGCCTTGCAGGGCCACGAACTCGCCGCCTTCGATGGCCAGGCTCACGCCTTTCAGGACCTGGTAGTCGACCTCGCCCAGGCGGTAGCTCCGGGTGACGTCGATCAGGCGGACGAGGGGTTCGGCGGCCATTTCAGCTCCGGTTCGGCTGGGCGGGCGCGGGCGCGGGCTTCTCGCCGGGCAGGATGATCTGGGTGGCCACGCGCTGGCCGGCCGCGAGGCCCGAGAGCACCTCGCTGGTGGCCAGGCCGGAAAGGCCCAGCTCGGGTGTGACCCGGGTGACCCGGCCGTCCGGCTCCTGGACGAAGACGACCTGATCGGCGCCGACCCATTTGAGGGCGTTGTTGGGGATGACCAGGACGTCCTTCTTCTCCTCGACCACGATCTGGCACTGGGTGGTCATCTCGGGGCGCAGGAACTCGGCCTGGGCCGGCTCCAGGGAGACGATGGCCTGGTAGTAGACGATGTTGTCGCGGATCTCGGGCTGGGGGTAGATCTGGTCGATGCGGCCGTAGAAGGTCTTGTCGTGGTAGGCGTCCACGCTGAACTCGACGTTCATTCCGGGCTTGACCTGGCCGACGTCGGTCTCGTCCACGTAGATCCACATTTCGAGCCGGGTCGGGTCGAGCACGGTGATGATGCTCGAGACCTGCAGGCCGGAGACGAGCGTCTCGCCCTCCTGGGCCGTGACCAGGCTGACCACGCCGGTCAGGGGGGAGTAGATGTCGAAGTAGGACAGCCGGACGCTCAGCGTGTCCAGGGCGGCCTGGGCCTCCTGGACGCTGCGCCGGGCCTTGATCAGCTCCTGCTCGTACTCGGCCTTGAGCCGGGCGAGCGTGGCCTCGCGGGCGTAGACGTCGTTCTCGGCGACCAGGGCCGATTGCTCGGCCTGGTCCAGGATGTCGCGGGCCTCCAGGTCCTGGCGCACGAGCTCCTGGCGGCGGGCGCGGTTCTTCTCGGCGTAGTCCCGGTCGGCCTTGGCCGCGGCCAGGTTGGCCTCGGCCTCCTTGATCTGGAGCGGATAGACGGTCTCGACCCGGGACAGCTCGGCCCGGGCATGCTCCAGCCGGGCCTGGGTCTCGTCCTTCTGGGCCTGGACCTCGCGGTCGTCGATGACCGCGATGAGGTCGCCCTTGTTCACCCGGTCGCCGACCTTGACCAGCATGCGCTCGACGGTGCCCGAGGCCCGCGATCCGATCTTGACCTGGGCGCCGACCCGGGCCTTGACGATGCCCGTGGCCTCCAGGACTTTTCGCACCGCGCCGGTCTCGACCGTGGCCGTGGCCAGGACGCGCGGCTTGTCGCTCGCCTTGCGGCCGTAAAACCACCAGGCGGCGCCGCCGGCCAGGGCGAGAGCGAGAAGGACGAGGAGGAGCTTCTTCATGATGAACAGGGGGTTGTCGTGCAGGACGCAGGGGATGCAATGCCTCCATTAAGCCCTTTGGCGGATGCTGGCAAGGTTTCGGGCGGCTGAGGGGGGAAGAGCGCAAGGCTGCCGGTGAAGTGAAGAAAACGGGCTGACGACCGGCGGTCCGGCATGACGCCCCGCGATCCTCGGACCCGCGCCCCCGCGGGATGACGCCTCGGGCCGGATTCGGACAAGCCGCGCGGCACGCAATTCCGGATATTCTACCCTCACTGGCAGTCTTTCTGCCCTGGTCCACGACCCAGCGAGGGACATGATCCGTCCTTGTCACCCAAGCTGAAAATCGAAGCCGGCCGGTGTTCTTCACACCGGCCGGCTTCGATTTTCAGACTGCGGGGTCCCAGGGGGATCATCCCCCTGGCGGGGTGCAGGGGCAGCGCCCCTGCCCGCCGGAGGCCACGCCTGGCGCGGCCCGGACCTACAGCTCCTTGAACACCTTGGCCAGGCTCTCGCCCGCGCAGTGCAGCTTCCATTCATTGAACCAGCCGAAGGGGGTCTCGTGGACGGCGTAGCCGGTGCGCTCCAAGCGGGCGCGGATGTCGGCGACGAGGTTCCGGGCGAAGTCGGCCGGGGCCTTGCTGCCGGAGAGGTGGCCGAAGGAGTGCAGCAGCACGGTTCTGGTCTCGAACTTGCCGGCCAGCCATTTGATGTTCTTGACGGCCTTGGCCAGCACCGAGTCGCGCTTGTCCGGGTCCTCGGCCTCGCACTGGTAGAAGACGGCGACGAGGTTTTCGAGGCGCTCCTCGGCCTGGGTGTCCGGGGCTTCGGCCAGGCTTTTGGAGTGGGTTTTGTACCAGAACTCCGGGGCGTAGAACATGAGCAGCTTCATCGTGGCCGGGCCTCCGGTGGGTCGGGTTCGCGCCGCGGGCAGCCGGCGCGCAGCAGGCAGGCCCGGCAGCCGGGGCGGTAGGGGTGGAAGGTCAGCACGGCGTAGCGCCGGGAGAGGGCGCCGGAGGCCAGGCGGGCCAGGCCGGCGGCGGCCAGGGTGGCGTCGGATGCGGACTCGGGCGGGGGCAGGGGGGCGCAACCGAAGCGCGCGGCGTCCGGCGCCAGTTCGGCCAGTGCGGCCATGAGCAGGCCGCCGGCCAGGCTGTCGAGGGCCAGGCCGAGGCCTGGCGAGCGGGCCATGGCGGCGTCGACCTCGGCTTCGACCGCTTCGGGCAGCCAGAGGGCCAGGCGGCTTGCCGCGGGCGCGTCCAGGCGATAGGCGAGGAGCAGGGGCCGCCAGCGGGCCAGGGCCGCCGGGAGCTCGGGCAGGGACAGGTCCAGGCCGGCGGGCCGGAGCGGGCGCAGGTACAGCCGGTGCATGACCGGTGCGACCGGCGGGGCGACCGGCGGGGCGGATTCGGCGGGTTCGGGAATCACCCTGTTGGTATAGCCCGCCAAGGGCTGGACCGGCAAGGCGGATGCGGCGGGGGGTAAAGTCCGAAAACATTTGCGCCGATTGAATGTACAGGAAGGCCTTGCTTTTGCCGTAATACGCCTATAATCTTGATTTTGGCTGGTGTGGCAATGGCTTGCAGCGGGAGCGGCGCCGCGATGCAGAGGAAGATCCCGATGGCCGGCGTGAGGGTCGGCATGTACGTCGTCTCCCATGGCGAGGGCACTTTCGGCAGCCCGCTGGTGGTCGTGGAGCGGATCTTAGCCTCGGCCGAGGAGCTGGCGGAACTGCGCGCCGGCGGCGCCAGGCTGGTCGAGATCGACGACGAGAAAGGCGCGCCGGCCGGAGACGGGGCCTTGGCCTGCGACCTCGCGGCGGAGCGGGGCGGCGCGCTGGTGCCCAAGGTGCCGCTCTCGGCGGAGCTGCCCCGGACGCTGCAGCACTACACCACGGCGGTGCGCTTCGCGCGCAAGGTCTACGAGTCGATCCGGGCCGGCGGCGGCGTGGACATGAAGGCGGCCGAGGGCTGCGTGGACGACCTCATGGGCAGCGTGGTCCGCAACCGCTCGGCGGCCATCTGCCTGACCAAGCTCGCGGACCTGGACGACTACACCTTCGCCCACAACGTCAACGTCTGCCTGTTCGGCATGATCTACGGCCTGGCCCAGGACTTCGACGCGGAGCAGGTCAGGCGCATCGGCCTGGCCGGCCTGCTCCTGGACCTGGGCAAGGCACGCATGCCCCTGGAAATATTGAACAAGCGCGGCAAGCTGACGCCGCAGGAGCTGAAAACCGCCCAGTTGCACCCGGTGGAGGGCTACCGGCTCGTGCGGAACCTGCCGGGCGTCCACGAGGACGTCTGCCGGGCGGTGCTCGAGCACCACGAGCGCTACCTGGGCCAGGGCTATCCCCGCGGCCTCTCCGGCCGGGACATCTGCGAGCTGGCCAATGTCTTGTCCGTGATCGACGTCTACGACGCCCTGACCAGCGACCGGCCGTACGCCCGGGCCAAGACGCCGAGCGAGGCCTTCCGCATCATGTACGCCAGCCGGGGCAAGGATTTCGAGCCCCTGACCGTGGAGCGGTTCATCAAGGCCCTGGGAGTCTACCCGGTGGGCAGCTTCGTGCGCCTGTCCAACGGCAAGTTCGCCATCGTCTGCGAGACGAGCAGCGACCGGCCGCTGAAACCCACGGTGCGCGTGGTCTTCGACAGCCGCATGCGCCCCCGCCTGGCCGAAGTCATGGACCTGGCCGGAGCCAAGGGCGGACAGTGCGAGGAAGTCGAGATCGCCGAATGCGTCAACCCCCGCGACTACAAGGTCGACGTCCTGCGCCTGCTGGTCTGAAGTCGAATCAAGAGAAGAATGCCTCGAAGGGGGAGAGGGGCGCGCGGCCGAGGGGGCGGCGCCGGGGGCTTTCGTGCGGCCGGAGGACGGGGGAATCAATCGGAGAAGAATGCCGCGAAGGGGAGAGAGGGCGCCTCACGGGAACACATTCCAATGGGGCCGCTCAAGCGGTGTCGTGTGTTGCGGGGGGGCCGCCTTCTGTTTCATCTCGGGGCTGGTTTTGATGGCACCGTCGGGCGGCCCGTCCGGCGCGCGGGCTTGACGTTCCGCCGGCAACGGCGCTAGGTGTATTACTTTGCTGTCTGCCGGGCAGCGCCACGACATGTCCATCAGCGTACTCGCCATCGTCCTCTTCGCCGCCTCCCTGCACGCGACCTGGAACGCCATAGTGAAAGGCGCGGGAGACAAGCTCTTCGCGACCATCATGGTGGCCGGCATGGCGGGTCTGCTGGCCGCACTCGGCCTGCCGTTCCTCGCCCGGCCAGACCCCGCGAGCTGGCCGTTCCTGGCGGCCTCGGCCTGCCTCCAGACCGGCTATTTCGTCCTGTTGGCCAGAATCTACCACCTCGCGGACATGAGCCAGGCCTACCCGCTGATGCGGGGCACCGCGCCGCTGCTGGTCTCGATGGCCAGCGCGTGGGTCATCGGCGAACGGATTTCGCCCACGGCCTGGGTCGGCATTGCCGTCATCTGCTGCGGCATCATCGGCCTGTCCGCCTCGTCCCGGCAGGATAACCCGCGGGGCAGATGGCTCGCCCTGGGCAACGCCGTGGTCATCGCCGCCTATACCCTGATCGACGGGCTGGGGGTCCGCCGCTCGGCCGCGCCGCTCTCCTACACCCTGTGGATACTGGTGCTGAGCGCGCTGCCGCTGGTGGGCTGGGTGCTGCTCACGAAGAGGGCGGCGTTCGGCCGCTACCTGGCGCGACACCTGCACCAAGGGGCCATCGGCGGATTCGGCACCATGGCCTCGTACGGCCTGGCGCTCTGGGCCATGACGCTGGCCCCCGTGGCCCTGGTCGCCGCCCTGCGCGAGACGTCGATCCTGTTCGCCACCGCCATTTCCGCCTTTGTCCTGAAAGAACAGCTGAGCCACGCCCGGATCGCGATGGTCTGCGTGATCGTCGCCGGCACCGCCACCCTCCGCCTGGCCTGAGCCTGTGGACGCCGGGGCACGGCGCCTGGCGGGCGGTGAAAGTCAATCAGGAGAAGACTGCCGCGAAGGGGGAGAGGGGTGACCGGGGGGCCGACTTGTAGGCGATCAGCAGTCACTCAGCACTCAATAACGCGCCAAAAGCATCCAATAGTTGTTTGCCATTCGCGGTAATGCTCCACTCGGTGCTGTCGAATCCGTCAATATCGTTCTCGGGGATGTGATCCAATATTGCGGATAAATGTATCTTGCCAAATTTATTATCTTTTGAGCTCATCGGAAATCGTATCGATTGCATTGCCAATTCCTCGGGGATGCAGATAGCTTCACGCTGGAGCGGCACGCTTCCCCCCCCGCGGTCCGTCCCCGGGCCGCGGACCTCGGGGTGCAGGGGGCACAGCTCCCTGCCGGGGTCCAGGGGCGGCGCCCCTGGCCGCCGGAGGCCACGCCCCGGGCAGGGGCGGCTCGTTACCTAACGCCTTGAGCCCGGCTGCATCCTGGCCAGGGCTGCTTCCAGGCGCTGGCCCTCCTCGAGGATGATCTGGGCGTACTCGCCCTCGCGCGAGGCCGGATTGACCGTGTCCATGAGCTTGCGGGCGAAGCCCGCCACGGCCATGAGCGGGTTGCGCACCTCGTGGGCCACGGCCTCCATGAACTCCTCGGATTCCGATCCCGGCGCAAGGCTCTCGAAGGTGGGCAGCCCGGTCTTCAGCGGCGTGCCGGGCCGGTCGGACATGGCGATGATCGATCGCTCGGCCTTGCGCAGCAGGTCGCGCAGGCCGCGCTGCAGGTCCACGTCGGCAACGAGGGTTTCGGCCACGCGGGCCAGCTCGCTCGCGGCGGCGAGCAGGACGTCGCCCAGCTCGTCGGCGTCTGTTCCCAGGCGTGCCTTGCCCAGTTCGAACAGGACAGGCACGTCCTGGAAGCCTGAGAAGAGCAGGCGCGTTACAAGGTCGGCCAGCTCGCAGCACGAGCGCAGGAGCACGGCGTCCGGCCCGGCCTCATCGGCGCAGGCCAGGCAGGCCGTGGCACGTTGCGGAAAGCCCCAGTGGCTCAGGGCCGCGGCGGCGAGCTGCAGGTGGTCCACTCCGGCGTGCAGCCGTTCGCGGCTCAGGCATTCGTCCAGGGAGGTCAGGTCCAGGGGGCAGGCCCCGCCGTGGGCTTGGCCCAGAAGCGGCCGCCACAGGAGAAAGCCCACGTCCCAGGCGAAGCCGAGCACAAAGGCCTCTTCCCTGGCCTTGCAGCGCAGGTAGTCCTCCAGGGTTTCGGCCGTAACGGCGCGGCACAGGGCCCGCTGGATGTAGTCGGTCCTGTCGGCCGCATCCGGCAAGAGCGGGGAGAGGTCCTCGGTCAGGGCGATGCTTAGGGCGAATTTGGCGCATAAGCGGAAACCGGCCCTGGCTATGGCTTGGCGCGGGGTTGCGGCCTTGAACAGGGCCTGGAAATACTTTCGGTTGGAGGCGCCGACAATCATTTCGCCCAGGCCGTTGTCGGCGGCCAGGATGGCCTCCAGCTCGCGGGCCGTGGAGCCCTCCCGCCAGAACAGGGCGATGAGCTCGCGGGTGACAGGCCTGATGGGCGGCAGCCCCTGTCCCTGCTCGACACGAGACAGCAAGCCCTCCGGGTCTTTTTCGGCACGGTCGGAAATGGCCTGGCTCATGCTCGTCTCCTCTCTTCCATGCGCGCCGGCTGCGCGCACAGGCTGTCCGGGGCACGTCAGCCTATCCTACAACATACAAGCACACGAGACGCAAGAAGGCGGATGCGCCGAACCCGGCCTTCGTTCCCCTCGCGAGCGGCGGCATGCCAGGCATGCCGCCGCTTTCGTCGCGTAACTATCAGTTTTAATTTGATAAGATTATTATTGACGAAAATTAATAAATATTTATTATTATCATTAATCACAAATCACGAAATACGGCCCGACCATCAAACCTCAAGGAACAGATCCATGGGACGCAAAAAGACTCCGGAAAGCGATGCGGTGGCGACGAGAGAGAGGATTGTCGAGACTGCCGAGAGGTTATTCAGGGAGGTCGGCTACGCCAAGACCACCGTTGCCGACATCGCGGGGAGTCTCGGGATGAGCCCGGCGAACGTCTACAGGTATTTCCCGACCAAGGCGCAAATCAACGAGGAGATATGCGACCGGATTGTGCGGGGCATAGAGATCCGCTGTGTCGATTCCATCGGCGAAGAAGGAACGTTCTTCGAGCGGATCAGGTCGTTCGTGCTCGAGTATCACAGGTCGATCAAGGGGAGTATCCTCAAGGAGAACCGGCTGTACGACATGGTTTCCATAGCCATGGAGCAGCATTGGCCGGTCATCCAGGCCCACAGCGAGCGTATAAGGAGCATTCTGCTCTCTCTCCTGGACCAGGGCGTCGCGGCGGGAGAGTTCAAGGACATGGACAGATACAAGACGGCAAGAGCCGTGCAAGAGGCCATCGCCATATTCGTGTACCCGCCCCTTCTGGAGCGCTGGGTGAGCGAATTTGCCGGTGCCGGGCAGGAGGACAGTGTCGAGGGGCAATTGATGTTTCTCCTCGACATGGTCTTCCATGGCGTAGGTTTGTGCAACAGACAGTAATGTAGAGAGATAACTTTTGGAAGGTTGATGTCATGTTTTTCCGAATTTTTTTTCATGGAAAGACCGAGAGGATGAAAGCGTGTTGCTTTTTGCTTCTTGCCTGTCTTCTTCTTGCCGGCTGCCGGCAGGCGCCGCAGGCGCAGCAGGTCCGGCCGGTGGTGAAGACCATGCGTATCAGCATGGCGTCCGGCTCCGAGGACCGCACCTATTCCGGTGTCGTGGTTTGCCGCCACGAGGTCCAGGAATCGTTCCGGGTCGACGGCCGCATGGCCAGGAGGCTGGTCGACGTGGGGGACCGGGTGCATGAAGGGCAGGTGCTGGCGACGCTCGACGAGAACGACCTGCGCCTGTCCATGGAGAGCGCGCTGGCCGAGCAGAGGGCGGCCAAGTCCAACAAGGAGCAGGCGCTCACCGACGAGAAGCGCTACGCCACCCTGCTTTCCCGGCAGGTTGTCAGCCAGGCGGAATTCGACACCTGGCACCTCGCGGCCGACGAGGCCAAGGGCCGGCTGGAGAGGGCCGAGCGCACGCTCGATCTGGCACGGAACAGGCTCGCGTATGCCCGCCTGCTCTCCAGCGCCGGCGGCGTGGTCACCAAGGTCAGCGCCGAGGCCGGCCAGGTCGTCTCCCCGGGCCAGGCCGTCGTGTCCGTGGCCAAGGACGGCGAGCTGGAGGTGGCTGTCGACATCCCGGAGAGCCAGATCCGGAGCATCGAGGACTTCCCGGCCGAGGTGACCCTCTGGTCGAAGAGCGAAGGACGCTACCGCGCCGTGCTCCGGGAGATCGCGCCGGCGGCGGATCCCGTCACCCGGACCTATGCGCTGCGCTACTCCCTGCGCGAGGCGGACTCCTGCGTGCGTCTCGGCATGACGGCTACCGTGCATCTGTCCAACCCCGCGTCCACCCCGACCGCCCGCGTCCCGGCACGTGCCCTGTTCAACCAGGGCGACGGTCTTGGCCTGTGGGCCGTGGACCCGGAAACGGGCCGCCTGTCCTTCCGGCATGTCGCCGTCGAGCGCTACACGGACCGGGACGCCTGCGTGCGCGGCGAGCTGGCCGACGGAGACGTGATCGTCGTGGCCGGCGCCCACAAGCTCGACCAGGAGATGGAGGTGCGGCTGGCTGCCTCGTCCGAGGAGGCGGCGGCGCGATGAAGGGGCTCAATCTTTCCGAATGGGCGGTCAGCCACCGCCCGCTGACGCTGTTTCTCATCCTGCTCGTATCCCTCTACGGCGCCTGGTCCTACACGCACCTGGGCAGGGCCGAGGACCCCGCGTTCACGGTCAAGGTCATGCTCGTGAACGCCGTATGGCCCGGGGCCACGGCGGATGAGGTGCAGCGCCTGGTGGCCGATCCCATCGAGAAGAAGCTGCAGGAAGTGCCCTATTTCGACAAGGTGAAGACCTACTCCCGGCCGGGCAGCGTGGTCATGGAGCTCCACCTGCTCGATTCGACGCCCCCGTCCGAAGTCCTGGAATGCTGGTACCAGGTCCGCAAACGTGTGGGCGACGTCACTCAGAGCCTCCCCGCGGGGGTGATCGGCCCATTCTTCAACGACGAGTTCGGCGACGTGGACTCCTTCCTGTACCTGCTCACAGGCGAGGACTACACCATGCGCGAGCTCAAGGACCGGGCGGAAGCCATACGCCAGGAGCTGCTGCGCGTCCCGAACGTGGCCAAGGTGCGCTTCTACGGCGAACAGACCGAGTGCATCTACGTGGAGCTGAGCCACGCCAAGCTTGCGACTCTGGGCCTCGGCGCCCAGGCGGTGTTCAGCTCCATAGCCAGGCAGAACGCGGTGACCGCCGCCGGAGACCTGGAGACTCCAGCGGAGAAGATCTACCTGCGGGTGGACGGGGCCCTCAAGGGCGTCGAGGCCTTGGCGGCGGTGCCTGTCCAGGGCGACGGCAAGCTGTTCCGCTTGGGCGACATCGCCACGCTCAGGCGCGGCCCCGTGGACCCGCCCACCTTCACCGTCCGCCACGAAGGCAAGTCCGCCATCGCCTTGGGCGTGGTCATGACCACGGGGGCGAACATCCTGGAGGTGGGACACGAGCTGGATGCCTCGCTTGAGCGCATCGGGGACAACCTGCCCCTGGGGCTCGAGCTCGACAAGGTGGCCGACCAGGCCCACGTGGTCGACGAGTCGGTGCACGAGTTCGTCCAGTCCTTCGCCGAGGCCCTGGGCATCGTGCTGGCCGTGAGCTTTCTCTCGCTCGGCTGGCGCACGGGAATCGTGGTCGCCCTGGCCGTGCCGCTCGTGCTGGCCATCGTCGCCACGGTCATGAGCATGCTCGGCATGAGCCTGGAGCGCGTCTCCCTGGGCGCCCTGATCATCGCCCTGGGGCTCCTGGTGGACGACGCCATCATCTCGGTGGAGATGATGGTGGTGAAGATGGAGCAGGGGTTCGACCGCATCAAGGCCGCCACCTTCGCCTGGACCGCCACGGCCTTCCCCATGCTCACCGGCACGCTGGTCACGGCCGCCGGCTTCCTGCCCGTCGGTTTCGCCAAGTCCGGTTCCGGCGAGTACGCGGGCGGCATCTTCTGGGTCGTGACCATCGCCCTGGTCGCCTCCTGGTTCGTCGCGGTCGTGTTCACGCCGTACCTCGGGCTCAAGCTGCTGCCCGACTTCCACAAGGGCGGGCACGGCGATCCGCATGCCCTCTACGACACCCCCATCTACCGCAGGCTGCGCGGCCTGGTCACCTGGTGCGTGGAGCGGCGAAAGACGGTCGTCTGGGTGACCGTCCTGCTTCTTGCCGCGTCCATCGTCGGCTCCGGATACGTCTCCCGGCAGTTCTTCCCGGCTTCCACGCGTCCCGAGCTCCTGGTCGAGGTGCGCATGCCCGAGGGTTCCTCGTTCAAGGCCACCTCCGAGGAAGTTGAGACCATGGAGGCGTTCGTAAAGAGCGATCCCGAGGTCAAGACCTACACGAGCTACATCGGCTCGGGCGCACCGCGCTGGTTCCTGCCCATGGCTCCCGATCTGCCCAACACGAGCTTCGCGGTCACCGTGCTCAACACGGCCGGCGCACAGGCGCGGGACCGCGTGAGGCAGCGCATAGAGTCCTTCGTCAGGGATGGCGGGCTCCCACAGGCCAGGGTGCGCGTGACGACCCTGTTTCTGGGACCGCCGGCGGGCTTCCCCGTGCAGTTCAGGGTCATCGGCCCGGATCCCATGAAGGTGCGCGAGGCGGCCTACCAGGTGCGTAACGCCATGCGCGAGAGCCCCAAGACCGCCGACGTCCAGTTGGACTGGAACGAGCAGGCCAAGGCGGTGCGCCTCGTCGTGGACCAGGACCGGGCCAGGGTCATGGGGCTCACCCCCCAGGACCTCTCCGAGTCGCTCCAGTCGCTGCTCTCCGGGGTGACGATCACCCAGGTCAGGGACGGCATCGAGCTGGTCGACGTCGTGGCCCGGGCCGTGCCCGAGGAGCGGCTGCGCCCCGAGCGGCTGCAGGATCTTACGGTCAGCGTGCGTAACGGGCAGCCCATTGCGCTCTCCCAGGTGGCCAAGCTCGAGTACGTCTCCGAGGAGCCCATCCTGTGGCGTCAGAACAGGGACCTGATGATCACGGTCCGCTCGGAGGTCGTCAAGGGCGTGCAGGCGCCCGACGTCACGAGCGAGATCCTGCCCCGGGTCAGGGCCATCGAGAAGACCCTGCCCCCGGAGTACAGGATCGAAGTCGGCGGGGCCACGGAGGAGAGCGCCAAGGCCAACCGGTCCATCGTCGTCCTGCTGCCCGTGGCGGGCGGCCTCATGCTCCTGCTCCTCATGTTCCAGCTGCAGAGCTTCACGAGCCTGTTCCTCGTGGTGGTCACCGCCCCCCTGGGACTGATCGGCGCGGTCTGGGCGCTTTTGGCCTTCAACCAGCCCTTCGGCTTCGTCGCCATGCTCGGCGTCCTGTCGCTGGCCGGCATGATCATGCGCAACTCGGTCATCCTCGTGGACCAGATCACGCTCGACCGCCAAGGCGGGCTTTCGGCCTGGGAGGCCGTGATCGACGCCACCATCCGGCGGACGCGCCCGGTCGTCCTGACGGCCCTGGCCGCCATTCTGGCCATGATCCCGCTGACGAGAAACGAGTTCTGGGGCCCGATGGCTGTTGCGATCATGGGCGGGCTGCTCGTGGCCACGGTCCTGACGCTGCTGTTCACGCCGGCCCTGTACGCCATGGTCTTCAGCGTCCGGCGTCCCGCGAATGGCGGGCAAGGGGAAGGAGGGAGGGTGTAACGGTGCCTTTGAACCGCTGCATCAGCGGCGCGAGATGGGCATGGCGAGCCTGTCCGGATCGATTGTCTTGGCTCTCTGCTCTTGACAATCCCGGTTCGGGCGGCAAGAGCACGTATTCACGCGGTGCGTGTTGCTCATGATGCCTGCCTGCTCCCGGAAAGGGGCGCTGGCCATATGGACAGCTTGACATGCTGATACGCGCTGGAACCCCCCGGCGACATCCCGGCAAGCGGCAAACTCGTCACCGAAGCCTCCCGCACCGCGCCCCATTCCAGCGGAACCGAGGCGCAAATGCCATGCATACAAAGGAGTTTCTGCAGTGGACATCCCACGGATATTCAACATTTCCGAAAGTGCTCATCGCATCCATAATCCATTCACACCGGAAAAGCTCGCCACTCTCGGCGCGGCGTTGCGTTTGGAACCGGGGACCCGGGTGCTCGACCTCGGCAGCGGTTCGGGCGAGATGCTGTGTACCTGGGCGCGCGATTACGGAATCAGCGGCGCCGGTATCGACATGAGCCGGTTGTTCACCGGACAAGCGAAACTCCGCGCTGACGAACTGTGCGTCGCCGATCGGGTCGAGTTCATCCACGCAGACGCTGCCGGCTACGTCGCCGAGGAAAAGGTCGGTGTGGCAGCCTGTGTCGGCGCCACTTGGATCGGCGGGGGAGTCGCCGGCGCCGTCGAGCTTCTGGCCAAGAGTCTCCGCACGGGCGGGATCATCCTCATCGGCGAGCCATACTGGCTGCGATTGCCGCCGACAGAAGAGATCGCCACGGGATGCCACGCCGCTTCCATCTCGGACTTCCTCCTGCTTCCGGAACTTCTCGCGTCTTTCGGCCAGCTCGGCTACGACGTCGTGGAGATGGTTCTGGCAGACCAGGACGGCTGGGACAGATACGAGGCAGCCAAGTGGCTCACGATGCGCCGATGGCTCGAAACGAATCCCGACGACGACTTCGCGAAAGATGTTCGAGCCGAACTGACCTCGGCGCCCGAACGCTACGCCACGTACACCCGTGAATACCTGGGCTGGGGTGTGTTCGCGCTGATGGCCCGGTGATGCGAGACAACTGCCGCGCAACGACTGGTGCGGAGCTTCGCTCGGTTGCTCGCGAAAAGAGGTGGGCAAGCTGGGTCAAGGAGGGGCTCCTTGTTGCGACACCTCCCGGGCTCCGCTGCGCTGGGCGGTGCCGGTCCACGCCCTCGACAGGTATTGTACTGGATTTGGAATACATCGCTATTCGCTACTGGATTGGTAGGCGTCGTTTGGAAATGGGCGCCTGAAACTCTCCCGATAAGGGGCTTTGGTGCCCAGGGCTGAAGAGTTGGCCCAGCCGGGCCACGCCAGGCCACGCCCTCGCCGAGGCTACCCCTCTCCGGCCAGCCAGCGGTCGAACAACGGGTCCACGACCCGGTACAGGCCTGCCTGATCCTTCTCGACGATGTCCTGCTCTATGAGCTTGTGCAATGCATCCAGGATGGTGGACCCAGCCATGCCCGCGCGGGCGATGAACCCGGCGCCCGTCGGCTTGGCTTCCGGCGACATGGCCAGGGCCTTGAGCAACCGCAGCTGCTGCAGGGGCAGCCCCTGGACCACGGCAGCGAACCCGTAGCGCTCCTTGTCCAGCACGGAGGCCAGGGCTCGCTCCAGCTCCTCCTGTGTGGCTTCCTCGCCACTCAGGTAGAACAGCTCCTGGGCGAGGTACTGCATGTAGTAGGCATGACCCCTGGACAGCCGGGCGATGCGGCGACAGAGGGCGGTTGGGATGCGCTTGCCGGCCTGCTTGAACCTCTCGCGGAGGAAGGTGATGATCTCCGCCTCGGGCAGAGGTGCCAACTCCTCGTTGCGGGCCAGCTTGAAGAAGGGACGCTTCTTCTCGTTGAACATGGCCAGGAGCACGCTCCGCCGGCTGCCTAGGAAGAAGAAGCTGGCCGGCACCCCCTGGATGTGCGACCTGAGGATGCCCTCCAGCTCGGCCGACTCGCGCAGCCTCGTGATCTCCTGGAACTCGTCCAGGATGAAGCAGCAGCGTAAGTCATGGCTGGCCAGGAACTCGGCCAGCTCCTCAATGGTCCGGCGAAAGAGCGACATCTCGTCCAGGTCGGAATCAGGGGCCACGGTGAGCTTGTAGCCGGTCTCGCTCAGCTTCACGACGGGCCTGAAAGTGGTCAGGCTGCGCAGGTAGCGCTTGCCCTTCTCGAGCAACGACTCCCGGCGGTGAAGGGCAGTGAAGAGGCCGCGCATGATCTCGCTGGCCACTCCGCGGACCGTGGCCACGGTTGAGAAGTCGGCGTAGGCGCAGACAAAGCCCTTGCGGGACAGGGTGTCGCCGACCCGAAGGAGAAGCGAAGTCTTGCCGTAGCGGCGGGGGGAGAAGAGTACGACCTTGAGGTTGTCGGCGGCGTAGCGCTCGAAGTCGGCCAGTTCCCGGTGCCGGTTGCAGAAGGCAGCTTCCGGCGGGAGCCGCTCGATGCTGAAAGGGTTGGTCACTCGATCCTCCGAAAATATTGAATCAATACTTTCGGATAAATTAATTCAATATGATTGAATCAGCAAGGCCGGATTTGCACCGACTCGGCTTGATTTCGAGAGGCAGACCTACCCGCGATGTGGACGATCGAATCCAGTGCGATGTCGGTGCCGGCCAGAGTCAGCTTCGGAGGCCGGATTCGCGACACCCTCCCGGACCGGGTTGACGACGGCCGCGATCCGCGGACCTCGGGGTGCAGGGGGCACAGCTCCCTGCCGGGGTCCAGGGGCGGCGCCCCTGGCCGCCGGAGGCCACTCCCCGGACAGGGGGCGGCTCGTCAGCCGGCCTCTACTCCATCCCCGGCAAGGTGAAGTGGAATTTCGACCCCCGGCCCGCTTCGGATTCCACCCAGATGCGGCCCTGGTAGTGCTCGACGATCTGGCGGCTGATGGCCAGGCCGAGACCCGTGCCTTCGGGTTTGTCGCGCAGGTAGTTGCGCGAGGCCTGGAAGAACTTGTCGAAGATGCGCTCCATGTCCGAGGGCGGGATGCCCACGCCCTGGTCCGCGACGCAGACGTGGAGCGCTCCGCCGTCCACGGCCTTGGCGCTGATGCGCACCTCGCCCTCGTCGGTGAACTTGATGGCGTTGTTCAGCAGGTTGATCAGCACCTGGGTGATGCGGTCCGGGTCGGCGCTGATCCGGGGGGCGCCGGGGTGCTCCTCGATGGCCAGGCTGACCCCGGGCTTGGCCGCCAGCAGCGGGTCGAGCGAGCGGGCGGCGCGCTCGATCAGGTCGCCGATGGCCAGGGGCTGGTCGCGCCAGGGGCTGCGGCCGTCCTCGATGCGCGAGAGGTCGAGGACGTCGTTGATCATGCGCGTCAGGCGCTGGCCCTCGGTCAGGATGATCTCCAGGTTCTGGCGGATGCGCCGGGCGCGCTCGCCGAGCTGCCCCTGGCCCTGGGCGGCGGGCTCGAAGTGGCGGGAGAAGTCGCGCTCGATCAGGCGGGCGAACCCCAGGACCGAGGTCAGCGGGGTGCGCAGCTCGTGGGAGACCGAGGACAGAAACGAGGTCTTCATCTCGTCGAGCTCGCGCAGGCTGCGGTTGGCGGCCTCGAGCTCGGCGGCCTTCAGGGCCAGCTGGCGGGTGCGCTCCTCGACCATGTCCTCGAGGCTCGCGTTCAGGGCCGCGAGCTCGGCCTCGGCCTGCTTGCGCTCGGTGATGTCGCGGATGATGATGAGCACGCTTTCCCCGCCCAGGGCGACCATGCGCGCCTCGAAGTCGCGCGGGCGGGTCTGGATGGTCATGCGGTATTCGTAGACCTGGGGCTTGCGGCTGGACAGGGCCCGCTCGAGGTTGCCGAAGGTCAACCGGGCGAGGTCGGGGGGCAGGAAGTCGCCGAGGTTCCTGCCGAGGATGGCCTCGGCCGGGATGAGCAGGTCCTCGGCGTTGCCCTTGAAGTCCTCCACGCGGCCCGTGCGGTCGAGCTGGAACATCATGTCCGGGATGGCGTCGAGGATGGCCCGGCTGCGCGCTTCGCTGGTCCGCAGGAGGGCTTCGGCCCGGCGCCGCTCCTCGATCTCGCGGTTCAGCTCCTCGTTTCGCTCCGAGAGCTCGCGGGTGCGCTGGAAAACCAGATCCTGCAGGCGCTCCTGGTAGAGCCGGAGCTTCTCCTCGGCTTTCTTGCGCTCGGTGATGTCCTCGATCACGCCCTGGTAGCAGTCCACGGCGCCGGCCTCGTTCAGGATGGCCCGGCCGGAGACGGCCACCCAGAAGATCGACTCGTCCTTGCGCTTGAAGCGGGCCTCGAAGCCCTGGATGATGCCGGCGCCGTTCATGGCCGCCAGGAAGCGGTCGCGGTCCTCGGGGTCGGCGTAGAGGTCGGTGGCCACGTCGTTGACCATGAACAGGAGTTCGTCCACGGAATCGTAGCCGACCATGCGCGCCATGGCCGGGTTGGCCGAGATGAGCCGGCCCTCGCGGTCGGTCTGGAAGATGCCGTCGATGGCGTTCTCGTAGATGGTGCGGTACTTCTTCTCGCTCTCCTGCAGGCGCTTCTCGGCCTGCTTCAGGCCGGTCACGTCGCGGATCATGATCTGGCGCGCGGACTCCGGGCCGTAGGTCATGGACACGGCCGAGAGGGAGGCGAAGAACGCGTGTCCGTCCAGGTCCTTCAGGCGGACCTCGAAGTTCTCGACCTGGCCGCCGCGCTCGGCCTGGAGGCCGGCGAACTCGCCGGCGTCCGCGGCGTCGGCGAAGATTCCGGCCAGGTTCCCGCCCACGGCCTCGTCCGGGGTTTCATAGCCGAACATGTCGGCAAAGGCCGTGTTGCAGGACAGGATGCGGCCCGAGGCCACGGCGATGACGATGCCGTCCGGCGCGGCCTCGAACAGGCTCTGGTACTTGGCCGCCGAGTCCTCGACCGCGGCCTTGGTCGCGGTCAGCTCGCGGTTCTTGGCTTTTATCGCGACGTTCAGGCCGGAGAGGTCGTCGAGACGGCGCCGGATGTAGCGGCGCATCTCGTTCAGGCTCGCGGCCAGGCTGCCGAGCTCGTCCTTGCGCTCAAGCTCGATGTCCTGGTCGAGCCGGCCGTTGGCCAGGGCGCCGGCGTGGCGCTCCAGGGCGGCCAGGGGGCGGATGACCAGGCGCCGGGTGGAGAGGATGATGCCGAGCGAGGTCAGCACGAGGCACAGCAGCGAGCCGAGGACGAACAGCCCGCCCACGGTCTGCTTGCGCTCCCGGGCCCAGACCGTGCCGACCTTGGTGTAGACGAAATAGTAGGCATGGCCCGGCATGCGCATGGCGATGGGCGTGACCGAGACGAGATAGCGGCCGTCCGGCTCGTCCACCGGCAGGAAGCGGGGGGCGGGGTGGTCGGGATCGAACCAGGCCGGGTCGAGGCCGGGCAGCTGCTCCACCGCGCGGCCCACGTCCGCGGGGTCGAGGGCGTAGAAGACCCGGCCATTGGAGCCCACGATCAGGCCGTCGGCGTACTCGTCGCCCACCAGCCGGGAGATGACCTCCTGGTCGGCCACGGAGTCGTAGCGCATGAGCTGGCGCTCGATGAGCAAGCCCGGCAGGAGCGCGCGGCTGCGCATGGAGTCGTCCAGGGAGGCGGCGAAGCGGTCGTAGTGATAGAGACCGATGGCGACGAGGGCGACGCTTTCGATCAGGATGACGAGGAGACCCACGCGCAGGGTCAGGCTGGTCCACAGGCTTTTCATAAGCTGCGGCGGGCCGTGCGGCGCATCGCCACCCGGCCCCCCAGCGCCCGGTTATAGCGGCAACTTCGGCCGCTGCAAAGGGTTTTTCCGTGGCGGCGGGCATTGCCGGGCGGCACGGCGGGGTCGGAAAGCGAAGAGGCCGCGAAGGGGTGAGGCGTCTCGGGTCCACGCTTGGCCTGGGATCATCGGACCTGCCGCGCGGCCCCGAGTTGGGAATCGAAGAAGCCACGAGGGGGAAGACGCCTCGGCTGCACGCCACGCGTGGGGTCATCGGACCCTACAGCCGGGCGCGCGCAGAGTCGGGAATTGACAAGAGCCACGAAGGGGAAGACGTCCCGGGACCCGCCGGGGGCATGGCGCCGGCTCGATCCTGTACCGCGCCGACCTCACCTTCATGGCCGGCTGTTTTCTCCTCAGGACCGGCCGGCGGAACCCGCGCGGTCGGGGCGGGGGGGACCCGGCATCCGAGTCCGCCCGTCACCTTCGTGGCCGGCTGTTTTGGATCGTGGGTGGCCATATTTCTTGACTATACCCAAAAAATGGGTATGTAATGGCGGTCCATGATTTGGACATTGGAAGTCACGAGGGAGCCCCGTACTGACGGGACGGTGGTCCTGACGGCGGTGGTTCCGGCCGACCGCGCCGACGCCGTGGCCCTGGCCATCGAGGAGGTCGCGGGCCGGAACTACGCGCCCGAGGAGGTCTTTCCCGGCTCGACGCCGGGCTCGCGCCTGCGCGGGGCGCGCGGCCTCAAGGGCATGACCCAGGCCGCCCTGGCCGCCGCCGTAGGCATCCGGGCGTCCCACGTCTCGGACATGGAGCACGGCCGCCGCCCCATCGGCAAGGCCCTGGCCAAAAAGCTCGGGGAAGCCCTGGGCTTCCCCTACCGCGTCTTCCTGTAGCGCGCCCGCCGTCGGCGCCCGCGCGCGGAGTCGGAAAGCGAAGAGGCCGCGAAGGGGGGAGGCGTCTCGGGTCCACGCCGCGTTGGGTCATCGGACTTGCCCCGGCCCGTGCCGGCACATCCTTGCGGTGCGGTTTCGATTTTCCGCCAGCCCGAGGGCGCGCGCGGAGTCGGGAATCAGCAAGAGCCACGAAGGGGAAGACGTCCCGGAACCCCGCCGGGGGCATGGCGCCGGCTCGATCCTGTACCGCGCCGACCTCTCCTTCATGGCCGGCTGTTTCTTCTCGGGACCGGCCGGCGGAACCGCGCGCGGTCGGGTGCGGGGGGTGACCCGGCATCCGAGTCCGCCCGTCACCTTCGTGGCCGGCTGTTCCGCTTTTCGATTCTCCGGGATGGCGCTCAGCGCCGGCGCCGGAAGCGCGTGTGCTCGACGGTGTCGCCGGGCGGGGGCGGGGCGGCGAAGGGGTCCACCAGCCGGCCCGGCGGGACCCCGTCGCCCGGGAGGTCGTCCTCCTCGGGCGCCGGGGCGTAGGCGGGGCAGGGGCGGGATTCGGAGCGGATCGCCGGGGAGCCGGCCAGGCGCACGCCGAAGGCTTTTTCCACGGCCGCCGCCAGGTTCTGGCAGGCGCCCCGGGAGGGGTGCAGGCAATCGGCCTCGAAAGCCCGGCAATCCTGACAGCGCGGCATGGTCGACCTCCTGGCTGATGGGGTGAACCCGGGGGAGCCTTTCACGCTTGCGCTAACGGCAGGAGGTGAGTCTGCTCCCCGACGGGCACGCAAGATGTTTAGCGTTTATTCTAAACAATGGCAAGAGTGATTTAGAAGAAATCATAAAAATGGCTTGGCGCCAACATTTCCGTAAATATTTTATCTTGTAAATTCATTGTGTTGAAAGAAATCCTTGCCTTCACCCCGGTCCGCGCGATGCCGCTGCCGGCCGCGCCCGCCGCGCGGCTTGTCAGCGGGCCGGGATTGAGGGTAAGAATCGGCACGGATCGCCGCAGCCGGGTCGAGCGCCGCCGGGGTCCGTCAACGAAAGGGGGTGCGCCGTGGCGAAATTCATCCTGACCGTGCTGGTCCTGGCCTCGATCGCGGCCTGGTACTACGGCGTCTTCGACTTCAAGAAGACCGAGACCGGCTACCAGGTGACCATCGAGAAGGAGAAGGTGGACCAGGCCGTGGACGACATGAACAAGGCCGTGGACAAGGTCCAGGAGTCCATCAAGGACAAGACCAAGTAGACGCCCGCGGCGGCCGTCTCCCTCCCTTCGCATCCCTCGGGCGCCTTGCCGCGCCCCCATCGCGTAAAACGCCCCGGACGTTGCCTCAAGGCGCGAATCCGGTGTATGGTCGCCGAACGGAGACGTGCGTGCTCCGCAAGGAGGCGATCATGACCGTCGGCGAAGCCTGCAACCGCGTGGTGGTCATCACCGGGCCGGGAACCGCCATCCTGAAGGCGGCCCAGCTCATGCGCGAATACCATGTCGGCAACCTGGTGGTGGTGGAGCGCCGCGGGGAGGAGAACGTCCCGCTGGGCATCGTCACCGACCGCGACCTGGTGATGCGCATCCTGGCCCAGGAGGTGGACCCGGCCCTGGTCACGCTGGGCGACGTGATGAGCGCCGAGCCTGTGGTGGCCGCGGAGAACGAGGACCTCTGGGAGGCCGTGGAGCGCATGAAGAGCCACGGCTTCCGGCGCCTGCCCGTGGTTTCCGACAACGGCGCGCTGGCCGGCATCCTGGCCCTGGACGACGTGCTCGACCTGTCCGCCGAGCTCCTGGGGAACATGGCGGCCATCGTCGGCCGCCAGGTGGAGCGCGAGTCCACACGCAAGGGCAGCGCCAAGCCCTTCCTCAGGTCCTGACGACCTCCGCCGGCCGCGCGCCCGGCTCCGGGATCAGCCAAGACCGCGAAGGGAATGTCGCCATGATAGGGGCGGCCTCGGCCCTGGCGCGGCGCGGGGCTCCGAGTCCGGCCCGCGCCCCAGCTGCTCCCCCCTCGCGGCGCTTTTTCCGTTTTTCATCCCGCGACGGCCGGCCGCGCGCCGTGTCCGTTCACGGGTCCTCGCGCGACCACCAGACCACCCGGCCGATGACCGGCACGGTTCCGTCCAGGGCCACGGCCGGCAGCCGCGGTGCGCCCGGGGCGATGCCCATCAGGCCGCGGTCCGCGGCCTCGACCAGGCGCAGGACGATGGCCCCGCCCACGGCCAGGGCGAAGTAGCGGCCCGGCTCCGGACGGGTCCGGGCGGTGTCCACCAGGGCTGTGTCGCCGTCGCGCAGCTCGGGCTCCAGCGCCCGGCCGGCCACGCGCAATGTTACCATCATGCCCGGCGTGCCCAGGCGGGCCAGCGTCTCGCGGCCAAACGGCAGGCCCGGGTCGCCGGAATCGGCCAGGGGCAGGCCGCTTCTCGCGTCGATCCGGGGCAGGATGGCGGGCACTAGGTGGATGCCGGGGTGCGGCGCGCGGGGCCAGGGGCCGGGCGCCGGCTCGCGCACTCCGGGCGGGTCCGCATCCTCGGGGGTCAGCAGGCGGTCGAGGGACAGGGAGAAGGCCTGCGCCAGGCGATAGGCCCACTCCAGGGGGAAGGCGCCGCGCTTCTTGGCGTCGGTCACGGTCGGCGGGGTGATGCCCAGGGCCTGGGCCAGATCCTGCTGGTTTTTCAGCTCCGTGGCCGCGCGCAGGCGGGCGAAAACCAGATCGAAGGCGGGAAGTTCGGTGTTCCGGGATGGGGGTGGGCCCACGCATGAACCTCCGGCGCTCCGGCGGCAATGCGCGAGGCCGCATGCGCTGACGCCGTGCCGGTTAGTGCGAGTCGAATTTTCTATTGACTCTCGGTTAGATTCAACCTAATGAGAGAGGCGTTGGTCGGCGCTCGCTCCCGCCCGCGACGGTACCCCCCAGGCTCGCACAAATCAATGCCGCCGGGCCGGAGCGCGCCATTCACCCGCCCGGCGCCGTCCCCCCCAGACGGCGCCGGGCGGGACTTCGCCTGAGGCGAATTCCAGGTGGCGGGGCAGGGCGTCCCAGCCCCGTCCCGGAGGTCTGCCGTGCGACCTTCCCGGCCTCCGAACCGTCCGCGCCTGGCTGGAAAATCCGAAAATCACCGCGAAGGTGAAAGTCTCGGGTCGCGCCCGGCGTGCGGCCTTCGGAGCCGTCCGGCCCCTCCTCGAGAGTGGATCAAAACCGCCGCGAAGGAAGGGGAGGGCGGCCCGCGCCGTTCGCACTGACGCCCGACCTCCGCCCGCAGACTCTTCATCTCATGGTGTATTTCGGATTTCCGACCGGCCGCCCGGCCCGGGCCGCCTGCGCGGTCCTAATCGAAAGCGCCGCGAAGGAAGGGGAGGGCGGGTCAGTGCCTTGCGTGGGGCGTTGATCCGGGCTTGAGGCCAACGCCCAAGCCTCTTGCCCTCATGGCGGTATTTCTGCTTTCCGACCGGCCGTCCGTCCGGTCCACGCAGTCCGTCAGGTCCTGGACCGAAACCGCCACGAGAGGCGGGCGGGCCTGCGCCTTCCGTCTGTTTCCAGACCCCGCCTCCGGCCTCCGGCTGCCGCCTCTTCACCGTCATGGCGGTATTCCTGATTCCGGCCGGCAGGCCTTCCGATCCACACCGTCCGCCGGACTTGAAGAGGAAGACGCCGCGAAGGATGAGGCGGGCGGGCCTGCGCCGTTACGTCTGTTTTTCGGACCCGACGCCGGCCTCCACCGAAGCTTCTTCATATCATGGCGGCGTTCAGGATTTCCGCTCGGCGCCGGCTCCGGCCGCGGCCTCTTCCCCTTCACGGCGGCTTTTCGCCTTTCCTCCCGGCCGGCTACCCGGCGCCGCCCGTGCACCGGGCCGCGGGGCGGGCGTCCTCTTCCGGGCGCAGCGGCCAGGGGCGGTACGTCCTGGCCCGGGCCGCGCCGAGCCGGTCCTTCAGGCCGAAGTACTCGTGCACCGCGTCGATGCGCCGGACCAGGTCGTCGGCGTAGTCCCCGCCGCGCGCCAGGATGTCGGACAGCCGGCGCAGCGGCTCGCGCTCGGCCAGGTGCACCGGACAGAGACGGCCCAGGCGCTCCACGCGCCAGCCCAGGGACTCGAAGCGCAGCTCGGCCGCCGCCAGCAGCCGGCGTTTGCCGTCCGGCCCCAGGTCCTCGCGGGCCTCGAGATCGAGGACCTGAACGAGCGTCGCGCTGTCGATGGCCAGGCTCTCGGCCGCCGCCACGCGGGCGCACTCCACCGCTTCCCGCAGCACGGAGGCGCGGGTCAGGAATCGAAACAGGCTCATGTCGCGGATACCCCCTTTGTTATCGACTCGCGCATGAGGCAATACGATAGAATATCGTTATTTGTCAACTTGTAAATTGATATTCACGGAGCGGCAAAACACAGCCGGGCCGCGCGCCGCTTTCCATCGGAACTCGTTCATTTCGCTGGATTATTTTTGACATAAATATTTCTTCCGCCGAACTGCATCGCGTGCTAGGTAAAACAGGTCATCACCGCGACGTAATTCGTTCCCAGCCACGACCATCTCCCGGTCCGGCCGCTCGTCCGGGCCGCAAACTCCGCCCCCCGCGGACCGATCGAGGAGGCCCCCCATGCTCCGCAAGACGTTCGTCATGCTCGCGCTCTTCATCCTGGCCGCGGCCACGGCCTACGCCGACTTCTACGTGGTCGGCGCCGGCGGCCGGCGCTACAGGCGCACGGTCATCGTCAGCCCCGTGCCCGGCAACCCCGCGGCCAGCGGCGCCGCGCTGCTGGCGGCCTACAACGGCGTGACCGGGGCCACGGCCGCCGACCCCTGGCTGGTCAAGGTCGAGCCCGGAGTTTACGATCTGGGCGCGAATACCTTGTTCACCCAGGGCTACGTGGACCTCGAGGGCTCGGGTCCCGAGATCACGACCATCTCCGGCGGCTCCACCGCCGTCCAGGCCGGAGACGCGGTGGAAATCCGGGAGCTGAGCATCGTCGCCCAGGCCAGCGCCACGACTGTGGCCATGTCCGTCAGCGGCGACACCCGCCTCTTCCGGCTGCGCATCGAGACCCTCTCCGGCTCGGGCATGGCCTACGGTCTGACCATCAGCAACGCCGCCCCGGAGCTGCGGGACGTGGTCATCACCGTCACCGGCGCGGGCGGGAGCAGGGGCCTCGATGTGGACAACTCCCAGCCCAGCCTGGTCAACGTCTCCCTTCAGGCCGACGGTGCCGGCCCCAATACCTGCATCTACGCCCAGGCCGCGTCGGTGCTGGACCTCACCAATTGCGCCCTGGCAACCGAGGGCGGCACCTACGGCTTCGGCGCCCAAATCTACAATACCACGCTCAACGCCGTGAGCTGCCGTTTCGAGATCGACGCCGTGACTTACAGCTACGCCATCCGCAATGGCGGCGGCAGCCAGACGACCCTCATGGGTTGCCAGGTGCTGGCCAGGGGAGCCGGAACCGAGCGCAACGCCGTGCTGAACATGGAAGCCGGCTCGACCGTCAAGGCCCAGGCCTGCGAACTGATCGCGGATACTGTCTCGCCGGCCGCGGACAACAACTCCGTGCGCAACGTCTCGGACACCGGTTCCATATCGCTGCACGGGTGCTCCGTGGGCGACGTGTACAATGTGGCAAACGCCGGCCCCATCCGCCTGAATGCCTGCACCACGGGCGCCATGGCCAACCATTCGACTGCCAGCAATATCTACGTCGGCGCCAGCCAAGTGGCCGGCACGGTCACCAACCCCGGCTACTTCACCTGCACCGGGGCCTACGACGCCGCCTACACGGCTCTCGACGCCTCCTGCCAATAGCCCGTAAAAAATAGCGCGGCCCGGCGATATTGCGTCGCCGGGCCGCGCGCCCCGTGGTGGCTATGCACCCCCGCACCGTCTTTAACCCGAAAAATTCCTCGCGCGGCTAGCCCAGAAAGCCCTTCACTCCGGTGAACACGATCTGGGCGCTGATGGCCGCCAGCACCAGGCCGGTCAGCCGCGACAGGATGGCCAGGCCCTGCTTGCCGAGCAGCCGCTCCACCCACCCCGCCAGCCAGAGCAGGAGTCCCGTGGCCGCCACGGCCGTGCCCAGGGCCGCCGCGCCCTCCAGGCGCTGAGCCAGGTCTTCGAAGCCCGCGCCCATGACCAGGAGCGTACCCACTGTCGCCGGTCCGACGGTGATCGGCACGGCCAGCGGCACCACCGCGAAATCCTCGCTCACGCCCTCGGGCCGCTTGGCCTGGCCGCGTACCAGATCCACCGCGGAGAGAAACAGCAGGCAGCCCGCGCCCACCCGGAAGGCGTTCAGGGTGATGCCGAACACGTCGAAAATCGTCTGGCCGAAGAGATAGAGGGTGAAGCTCACCACCAGCACGGCGAGCGTGGTCTTCAGCGCCACCCGCCGCTGCGCCCCGCGCTCCATGCCCTCGGTCAGGGTCAGGAACATGGTCAGCACGAAGAACGGCGTCAGCAGGAAAAACAGCTTGATGGCAGTGGGGCCGTATATGCCGGTCATTTCGATGCTCGCATCATGTACACGATCAACTAGCCGATGCACGCCCCTGCGGTCAACCCATGGACGCCTTTTCACATGGCCGGGCCTGCCTGGGGCGGCCGGCAGGCCGCCGTCCCCGGGGACTTCCCGCCGACCGGTGGCAGCGTTGGAACTCCACCGGGAGGAAATGGCTGCTGCGGGCCTTTTTTCGGCCATGCTCCTTCGCGCCGGGGCTGCCCCGGGTCCCATTGTGCCCGCTTGCACAATTATCCTCTCCTGGATATTCCCAAGCTGAAAGCCGCGACCCTTTCGTGTCAGCCCCGGCTTTCAGACCGCGGGTCAAGGGGGATCATCCCCCTTGCGGGGTGCAGGGGCAGAGCCCCTGCCCGCCGGAGGCATCGGGCAACGCCCCCTGCCGTCGGAGGCAACCCCACTGGCTATCCGTCGGCTTTGTTGATAGTTTGGTCGGTAAAGTGTCGCCGGTCTTCATCGGCTGCGGCGCTTCGGGGCGGAGCGAACCTGCCGCGGGCGGGAAGCGGCGGGCGGCAGTCCACAGGCTGTCCCTCTTTTACGGGAGCATGGGCATGGGTTCAGACAGTCCGTCCAAGACACTGCGCCGGCGCGTGGTCCGGGCCTGGCGTTGCATGTCGGTCCGGAGCAAGGGCAACCTTGTCCTGTTGCCCCCGATCCTGGCCCTGGTCATCGCCTCCGTGCTCTACTTCTCCTCCCAGAGTCAGGAGCGGGAGGCGCTGTTCCGGGTCGAGCACACCTTGCAGACCCAGGAGGGGCTCGCGGACCTGGAAAAGAGCCTGCTCAAGGCCGAGAATAACCTGAGGGGCTACCTGCTGACGGGCGACCCGAATTTTCTGTATGTCTACCGGGACATGGCGGAGGCCTCCGAATCGCGCGTCTGGGTGCTCGGACAGCTTGTCCAGGACCCCGTCCAGGCACGGCGCATCCCCGAGCTGCAGGCGCTGGTGGCCGCGCGGCTCGGGCTCATGGCCCGACAGGCCGAGCGGCCCGAGCGCCCGGAGCTGGAGAGTCTGGCCGAGGAGGGCCGCCGGGCCATGGGCGCGGTGAGCACGCTGATCAACGTGATGCAGCGTGACGAGACGCGCCTGATGGCCGAGCGGATGCAGCTCCTGGACCGGGCCAGGACGGTCATGCACACGGCCAACGCCGCCGGCCTGGGCCTGGGCGTGGGCGGCGGCATCGTCTGCATGTTCCTGTTCACCGCCTACCTCACCCGGCGCCTGCGGCTCCTGGAGGACGGCGCGCGCAACCTGGAGCGCGGCGAGGCCATGGCGGTCCCGGAGGCGGACGGCGACGAGATCGGCCGGCTGACCGTGCTCTTCAGGCGGGCCTCGGGCAAGATTCTGGAGCGCGAACGGGCGCTGAAGGAGAGCGAGAACCGGCTCGACGCCTCGCAGCAGCTCTCCCTCGACGCCTTCACCATCCTCTCGGCCGTGCGCGGCGAGGACGGACGGGTCGTCGATTTCGTCTGGACCTACGTCAATCCGGTCGCGGAGCGCATCCTGAAGCACCCGGCCGCGGAACTGCTCGGGCAGCGGCTGCTCGAGGTCCTGCCGGGCAACAGGGAGGAGAGCGAGCTCTTCGACAGATACGTGCGCGTGGTCGAGACGGGCCAACCCCACGACATCGAGCTGCGCTACGTCTCCGAGGGCATCGCCGGCTGGTTCCGGAACACGGCCGTGCGCCTGGGCGACGGCGTGGCCATCACCTTCAGCGACATCACCGCGCGCAAGGCCATGGAGCAGGACCTCCGGCTGGCCAAGGAGGAGGCCGAGCGCACCGCCGCCGAGCTGCGGGCCACCATGGACGCACTGCCCTGCGGCCTGGTGGTCTTCGGCCCCGAGGCCGACATCCGGCAGATCAACGACGAGGCCCTGCGCATCTTCGGCTACACTCCGGGGCAGACCGGGCTTCCGATCCGGGAGCGGATGCGCATCCTGAGCATCGAGCGCCCCGGCGGCGGGGTCATCCCGCTGGACGAGCTGCCCGGCATGCGCACCTTGCGCGGAGAGCTGATCCGTAACGAGATCATGACCTTCGGCAACCGGCTCGCGCAGTCGAAGACCTGGGCCGCGGTCAACGGTGCGCCCATCAGGGGCGCGGGCGGCCGGATCACCGGTTCGGTCCTGTCCCTGGCCGACGTGAGCGCGATGATGGCCCTGCAGGACCAGCTGGCCGCGGCCAAGGTGGCGGCCGAGGAGGCCAGCCGGGCCAAGAGCGCGTTTCTCGCGACCATGAGCCACGAGATCAGGACGCCGATGAACGGCATCATGGGCATGACCGACCTGGCGCTGATGACCGACCTGGCGCCGCGCACCCGGGAGTATCTGCGCATGGCCCGGCAGTCGGCCGCCCATCTGCTGGCCATCATCAACGACATCCTGGACCTGTCCAAGATCGAGGCCGGCCGGCTGGAGCTGGAGCGCAGGCGCTTCGACCTGCGCCAGGCCGTGGACGCGGTCTGCGGTCCCCTGTCCCTGGCCGCCGGGCAGCGGGGCGTGGGCTTCACCTGCGCCTTCGCCCCGGACCTCCCGGCCTGCCTGATCGGCGACCAGGGCCGCCTGAAGCAGATATTGACCAACGTCGTGGGCAACGCGGTCAAGTTCACCCGGCGGGGCGAGGTCGCGGTGGACGTGCGCCGGGACGGGAGCGAGCCAGGCCCCGAGGGCGCCGTCCGGCTCATTTTCCGGGTGCGCGACACGGGCATCGGCATCCCCGCGGACAAGCTGGACACGATCTTCGAGAGCTTCGCCCAGGCCGACCTCTCGGCCCACGCCGAATTCGGCGGCACCGGGCTGGGCCTCAGCATCTCCCGGCAGCTGGTGGAGCTGATGGGCGGGCGCATCCGGGTCCAGAGCCGGGAGGGCGCGGGCAGCACCTTCTTCTTCAGCGTGGAGCTCGGCCTGTGCGGCGAGGGGGAAACCCTGGGCGAGACCTTCCGCAGCGTGGGGGCCGGGGCCATGCCCTCGCTCCGGATCCTGCTGGCCGAGGACAACAAGGTCAACCAGATTCTGGCCACCGAGATGCTACGGCAGCAGGGCCACCGGGTGACTCTCGCCGTCAACGGCCGGGAGGCCCTGGAGGCGCTGGCCCGCGAGGACTTCGACCTGGTGCTGCTCGACGTCCAGATGCCGGAGATGGACGGGGAGGAGGTCGCCTCCCGCGTGCGCCGGGGCGAGACCCGGGACGCCGCCGTGCCGCTGGTGGCCCTGACCGCGCACGCCCTGGACGGCGACCGCGAGCGGTTCCTGGCCGCGGGCATGGACGACTATCTGGCCAAGCCCTTCGAGCTGGCCGCGCTCCGGCAGGTGATCCTCCGGGCGCTCTCCAGGACCAGGCTCGGCTGACCCCCGGGGCGCGGGCGCAATTTTATCCCTCAGGCCATGCATTCCGCGGCATGTGGCGGCAGAGCACGTGCCTGGTCCGACGCCGGCCGCTGCCAGGGAATCTGTTTTACTTCATTTTTATTGACGTGAATCTCATTTTCCATGTAAAAATGGGCAGACTGCGCCATTCCCCTGCGTGACCCGCGTTCGATGGCGCATGTCGCCCGGTCGTCCGGCAGCCTGCCGTGCGTCCCGGCGTTGAATATGGACGGGAACGTGGCGGGTGACGCCGGCTCCGTGCTGGCGGTCGAGCATGTCCGGGTGCACGTTTGCACCACGGCCAGGGTCCACGGCCGACGCGATGCGTGCCGCAAAGGGCACGGTTCCGGTCGGCGGAAGCGGAAAAAACCCATGGCCCGGGCAGCGAAGGCTGGATGTCCTCGGGTCCGGTCCGGCCGCGCCACCCGCCGCGGTCTTCACCTCCGGGCCGGCCGCCATGGCCGCGCCCGCACATCGCCGGAGCCGCCGGGACCCCGCATTGCCCGGCCATGCCCCGGATTGCCGTCCGGCACCGCACCCGCGGGCCACGTGTTCACCCCCCCCGGCCCGGCCGGGCGGCGCGGACGGCAGACCCGGCCCGCGCGCTGGTTACCCCGCCCCGTCCAGCGCGCGGGCCGCGTGTCGTCCGGCGCCCGGAAAGAGGCTCCGCCCGGCCCTTTGCCCATCACTGCGGTTCCGCTTCACTTTTTCCCGGAGAAGGGGTTATGCTGCCCGAAAATCGTGCGTCGGCCCGTTTCCGCCGCTGCGGCCCCGCCGCGCGGCCTCGGCCGTCATGGCGAGAGCGGCCGGCGCAGAAGGCCTTCACAAGGAGGATGGCCATGCATCGCGCCGAGCGTTTCCTCACCGGCCTCTTCGCCGAGGCCGGGGTCACGGTGAACGGCCCCGAACCCTGGGACATCCACGTCAACGACGAGCGGCTCTACCCCCGGGTGGTCGGGCGCAAGAACCTGGGCCTGGGCGAGGCCTACATGGACGGCTGGTGGGACTGCCCGCGCATCGACGAGCTCATCCACCGCGTGCTGCGCGCCGGCCTGGAAGGCCGGGTCCGGGGGAGCCTTGCGCTCCTGGCCCACTTCCTGCCCGAGCTGCTGCTCAACCTGCAGACCTTGCCGCGCGCCCGGGTGGTGGCCGAGCGCCACTACGACCTGGACAACGACCTGTTCGCGGCCATGCTCGACCCCTACCTCCAGTACAGCTGCGCCCGCTTCGACCATGCGGACGACCTGGCCTCGGCCCAGGAGCGAAAGCTCGGCCTCATCTGCGACAAGCTGGACCTGAAGCCCGGCGAGCGCCTGCTGGATATCGGCTGCGGCTGGGGCGGCCTGGCCCGGTTCGCCTCCGAGCGCCGGGGCTGCGAGGTGGTCGGGCTGAACATATCAAAAGCCCAGATCGCCTTTGCCCGCGACTTCTGCCAGGGCCTGCCGGTCGATATCCGCGAGCAGGACTACCGCCTGGTGGACGAGCCCTTCGACAAGATCGTGTCCGTGGGCATGTTCGAGCACGTGGGCCGCAGGAACTACCGGACCTTTTTTCAGACCGTGGCCCGCTGCCTGAAACCCCGCGGCATCTTCCTGCTGCACACCATCGGCGCCAACGCCTCGCGCCTGACCTGCGACCCCTGGATCGAGAAATATATCTTCCCCAACGGCATGCTGCCCTCCATCGCCCAGATCGGCCAGGCCGCCGAACACCTTTTCGTCATGGAGGACTGGCACAACCTCGGCCCGCACTACGACCGCACCCTCATGTGCTGGCAGGACAACTTCCGCCGCGCCTGGCCGCAGCTTGAGTCCCGCTACGGCGAAACCTTCCGGCGCATGTGGGACTACTACCTGCAATCCTGCGCCGGCGCCTTCCGCGCCCGCGACATCCAGCTCTGGCAGATCGTCTTCACCCACCCCGGCACGCCGCAGCCTTGTTGCCGGATGGCGTAGGGGAGGGGAGGGGAGGAACCGGGGGAAGGCGGGAAACCCTTTTGGTAAAAGGGTTTCCCGCCTTCCCCCGGACCCCCATCCACCCTTCCTAAAACTTTTGGTGCGCTTCGCGAGGGACGCCGAGGCGGGTCGCGGGACAGGCGGGAAGGGTGGGCTCGGAGGGAGTTGCCGGGAAGAGGAAGGCAGCCGGTGAGGGTGAAGAGGGAAATCGGCCCGGGGTCGTGGCGCTCGGCCGTCCGAACCCTGCCAGGAGCGGATCGAAGGCCTGGTAGGAGGGGCGCGCACACGCCTTGGATACGCCCGCTTTTTCGTCTTTCGAGGTTGCCATGACCCCACGGACGGGTCCGCGGACCGGCTTCCGGCCCGAAACCCGCCCCTCCCTCCACCTCATGGCTTCTTCGTGATTTTCTTCAGCAGACCCATTTTCGGCCACCGCCCTTCTTCAAACGGCCATCCGGCCGGGAATTTCGAGACGGCGGGGCCTTGGCCGCCGGCTCGAAAGTCCCGGACGAACTCGGGGGGTCCGGGGGGCCCACGGCCCCCCGGCCGCCGGAGGCACTGCTTCGTTTTCGATTGTCTTTCCCGTCGGATGGGGCGCGACCCGGGCCCGGGGGGCGGACGGTCCTCGTGTCCGCTTGGCCCGGGTCGGCCTCATCGCGGTTTCCGCGGGCTGCGTGGTGCTTCAGCCTGCGGAGCGGGCCGTCCTGACCGGGGGGGACGGTGGCGGCCCGAGGTATTGGGCCCGCCGTCACGCGCACGGCCCATCCGGCAGGGGAGGGGCTTGACCCGCCGGAGGGATCGGGCCTGGCGCCGCGTGACGGCGGGCCATGGGCGGGGCGGCTCCCGCGCGAACGGTTCTGCCGCGCGCGCCCGCCCAGACTACTCGAGGACTCCGGCGACGAGTGCCGAGTCCGGGGTGAAGACCACGGTCTTCAGGTGCTTGTCGGGCCGGAAGGTGCCCAGGCCCTGGATGCTGATGATGTTGTTGTTCTTCAGGCCGTTGACCAGCGAGGTCTCGAACACGTCCAGGACCATCATGGCCTCTTCGTCGGTCTTGATCCGGTCCGGGAAGGCGTCCTTCAGGTTGTTGGCCAGGGTCTTGGTATAGCCGCTGGCCGCGGCGTGCTCGCGGGTGCGCACGGCGTCCAGGTCGTGGGCCACGTTCTTGTCGAGGGGGCATTTCTCGCCGCAGGTCGGGCAGTAGCCGGGGTAATCGAGATTCACCATGATCACATCCTCCTGGAATGGACTTTGGAGACTGGCTCATCATTACGTATATTTTGCGTCCGGCGTCAAATAAAAAGTGGCAAAACACTTTGCTTTTGATGCCGCGGCCTGCGATGCATTCTGCCGTATAACAACGGCCTGATGCAGTGCGTGAGTCCCGGCCGGAACCTGTCATGCAGTTGACAGAGCGACATCGCCCGGCATCTGCCGCGCGCGGCATTCGGCATGGCGCGGCGGCGGCGAGCGTCATGCACGGATTCCCGGGGAGCTGATCCGCCGAGCGCGTGCCGAGCTATTGAGCGGGGAGCGGGGTGATCCGGCTGGCCAGGATTTCGCCGAGCTTTTTCTCCAGCTCTCTGGCGGACACGGGTTTGGGCAGGTAGTCGTCGGCGCCGGCGGCGAGAAAGCGCTCCCGGTCGCCCTGCAGGGCGTGGGCGGTGAGGATGACCACCGGGACGCGCGCGTTGTCCGCCCCGGCCCGGCCCTCCCGGATGGCCTTCGTGGCCTCGATTCCGTCCATCCGCGGCATGCTCGCGTCCATGAGCACGAGGTCGAACTCCTCCGCGGCCAGCCTGTCCAGGGCCGCCAGGCCGTTTTCCGCCTCCACGACCTCGTGCCCCAGATGCTGGAGGAGGTCGCTCACATAGATGCGGTTGGTGGGGTTGTCCTCGACCAGGAGGAGCTTGCGCCCGGACCTGGCGGTCGCGGCGGTGGCGGGACCGTGCTCGGCGGCGGCCTCGGTCACCGCCTCCCCGGCGGGCTGCAGGAGGACGGTGAAGGAGAAGGTGCTGCCCTGGCCCACGCGGCTTTCGACCCCGATGCGGCCGCCCATCAGCTCCACGAGCTTCCTGGAGATGGTCAGGCCCAGGCCCGTGCCGCCGTATTCGGCCTGCTGCCCGGAGTGGGCCTGGGAGAAGCTCTCGAAGATCGTGTCCAGCTTGTCCGCCGGCACGCCGACGCCGGTGTCGCGCACTTCCCAGCGCAGGCAGACGGCGCCGGGTCCGCCGCTCCCGGAGTCGTCGCCGGGGCCGACGCTGACGGTGATGCCGCCCAGGCGGGTGAACTTGATGGCATTGCCGACGAGGTTCGTCAGTATCTGCCCCAGCCGTCCCTCGTCGCCGGTCAACCGGTCGGGCAGGCGCGCGTCCACCGTATGGACCAGCCGGAGCTTCTTGGCCTGGGCCATGAAATCCAGGGGCGTAAGGACATTGCGGACCATCTCCCGCAGGCTGAACTCCCTGGCCTCGAGCTCGACCCTGCCGGCCTCGATGCGCGAGACGTTGAGGATGTCGTTGATGATGTCCAGGAGGCGCCGGCCGCTCTCCTGGCCCATGAGCAGGTACGGGCGGATGTCCTGCTCGCGGCTCTTCATGAGCACCAGCTCGAGCATGCCCAGGACCCCGCTCATGGGCGTCCTGATCTCGTGGCTCATGCTGGCCAGGAACTCGCTTTTGGCCCGGTTGGCCTTTTCGGCCGCCTCCTCGGCCCGCCGGCGCTCCTGGACCTCCTCCTCCAGCCGCCGGTTCATGGCGATCAGCTCGCGCAGGTGGGTCACCCGCTGGGCATCGAAGGCCTTCAGCTCGGTGATGTCGGTCATGGTCTGGACGGCGCCCGTGATCCGCCCCTCCCGGTCCCGGATGGGCGCGCAGTTGGTCGATACCCAGAGGGTGCTCCGGCCGCCGGGGTTCAGCCACATCCGCTGGTTGCGGACCACCTCGCCCCGCAGTGCCCGGCATAGCGGGGTCTCTTCCAGGGGCAGCTCGGCGGCGTACTCGTCCTTGGGCTTCAGCCAGCCGATGCGTTCGGCGTAGGGCCGCGCCTGAAGCTCGGCGGAATAGCCCAGCAGTTTGCGCCCGGCCGTGTTCACGGCCAGGATCTCCCCGTCCGGGCCGTAGATGACCAGACCCTCGGTCATGGCCTCCAGCGCGGCGGCCAGCTCGCCGGCCCGCTGCTCGGCCTCGGCCTTGGCCGACGCGAGCTGCCGCGCGCTCTCGGTCAGGGCCTCCTCGCGCTCGCGGATGAGCCGGGAGGCATGGTGGAAGAGGCGGCCCAGGCGCCCGATCTCGTCCGCCTCCTGCCCCGGCTCGTCCGTGACCCGCCCCTCCTTGATCTGCCGGGCGTACAGCACCAGCCGGCCTAGGCGGTGTCCGATGCTCTTCGTGAACAGGAGCATGGCCAGGAAGGCCCCGCCCACGCCGATGCCCAGGCAGGCGGCCACGGCGAGGTTCACCCGGCGCCGGGCCTCCTCCAGGTCGGACATGCGCTTGGCGAGCTGCTCCTCGATGTCGGCCTGCAGCCAGCCGACCTCGCGTGAAAAGGCGTCCATGACCTGCTGCCCGCGGCCGATGATGGCGGCCAGCCGCTCCCGGGGCTCGCCGACGGACGATTCGAGCAGCCTGAGCCGGGTGTCGGCCAGGGCTGCGATCCGCTCGAGGCGCTGCAGGAGGACGGGATCGCCGGCCAGCTTCTGCCTGGCTTCGGCCAGCCTGGCGGTCACGCCCTGCTTCACCTGGGCGAAATCCGTCAGATAGGTCTCGTCCGCGGTGAGGAGATAGCCGCGCAGGCCGGCCGTCGCCTGGTGCAGGGAGGCCCGGGTCACGTCGAGGGTGTCGAGGGTGTGCTCCGCCCTTTCCACCAGGACCCGCGCCGCGTCGCGCTGGATGCCGATGGTGTACAGCTGCCAGCTGGCCAGCAGGAAGATGGCCAGCGGCACGGCCAGGACGAGGTATCCCTTGAGCCGAAGCGGGAGATCGTTCCAATAGCGCATGCCATCCCCTGGAACCGACGTCCTTTCGCACCTGACCGGCCGTAAAAGGCAAGCCGTCAAGGAGAGATGTATTCGGGCATAGTACGTAATGGCCAGCACTGAAAGTTTTTTCTGAGATATGTATAATATATAATTGCGGGCCGAATGTTCCACTCCCGCGCCGGGGAAACGCACGAAGACCGCCACGAGGGGAAGATGGGCGGGTTCCGAGCCGGTGCGGGGGCGAAAACCGGCCATGCGGCCCGGGTCCCGGTCCGTCGTCTCTTTGCTGGTACTGTTTGGATTTCCCGGTCCGCACGCGGGTCGGCGGCGTCCGATCGGAAAATCATGAAGACCGCCACGAGGGGAAGATGGGCGGGGCCGCGTCCGAGGTGGGGTCGACAGGCCGCCCGGTCGCCGCGGGCCGGCCCTTCGTTGCCTTCCTTTGATGGCGGCTGTCCGGATTTCCGGCTGGGATATGGATCGGTGCGGGTGTCGGGGTCGAAAACCGTGGAGACGGCCACAAGGGGGAAGAGAGGCGGGTTCCGGGCCGGCGCGAGGAGCGGAAAAACCGGCCAAGCGGCCCGTCATCCCTTTTGCTGGCGTTGTTCGGATTCCCCGGTCTGCGCGCGGATCGGCGCGGGTGTCCGGTCGAAAATCATGAAGACCGCCACGAGGGGAAGAGGAGCGGGGGCCGCGCCCGCCTGCGGGTCAACAGGCCGGCTCGCGCCCCGGCCCTTCATTTCCCTTGATGGCCTCTTCTGTTCTTCAGCCGGGGCGCGGAGCAGCGTGTCCCCGCGGCCGCCGGAGTGCCCACCCGGTCCGATTCCGCCCCTCCGCATGGTGCTGGCCCGGGTTTGGGCGGCGCTCGGATCGATCACCGTTGCCCGCGCCGATCCTTCCCTACCTCATGACCGTCTTCCGATTTCTCTTTCTCTCCAAATGGTCGTCATCGCTAATCGACCATTCATTGTCGATATGGGTTAAAAAGTTATTGACAAACGATAAGTAGCGCGGCAAGGTCGCCTCACTGGCCGGCGCGACGACCGCGCGGCCGCATGACAACCGAGGAGAGATCGACATGGAACCGAGAGCGATACGCCTCAGCCGGGCGCTGTACGTCATCTTCCTGGCCGGGCTGGTGGCGGTGCCGGCGCTGCACGCCGGCATGTGGCTGAACCTCGACTGGATGCTGGCCCAGCGCGGCCAGGGCATCGTGCCCGACTACATGGCCCTGGTGGACATCGTGAACCCGCCGCCGGCCTGGGCGCGGCTGCTCGGCTTCTGCGTGGACGCCGTGCCCGTGGCGATCACGGCCGTCATCTTCTGGAACCTGGCCCAGCTGTTCAAGGGCTACGCGCGCGGCGAGGTCTTCACCAAGGGCAGCGTGGCCCGCATCCGGCGCACGGGCCAGCTCATGCTGCTCCTGGCCTGCCTGGGGCCGTTCGTGGCCGGGGCTCTCAGCATCGCCCTGACCCTGGGCAACCCTCCGGGCCAGCGCCAGTTCGCCATCGGCCTGTCCAGCGCCGACTTCACCCAGATCATCACCGCGCTGGTCATCATGGTCGCGGCCTACGTCATGGACCAGGGCCGGGCGCTTAGCGACGACGCCGAGCTGACGGTCTGACCATGGCCATCGTCGTCAACCTCGACGTGGCCCTGGCCCGGCGCAAGATGAGCTCCAAGGACCTGGCCGAGGCCGTGGGCATCACCCCGCAGAACCTGTCCGTGCTGAAGACCGGCCGGGCCAAGGCCATCCGTTTCAGCACCCTGGAGGCCATCTGCCGCACCCTCTCCTGCCAGCCCGGCGACATCCTGGAATACGTCCCGGACGCCGGGGGAAAGCCGGAAGAATAGGGCGAGGAGGGACGAAGACCGGGGGAGGGCGGACCCCGGGTACAACCGACCCCTGTCCACTTTCCCGGATCACCGCCCCGGGCGAGATCACCGCGGACGGCTGGAAAGTGCCGCTCGCCCCGGCCGAGGCCGCCGGAGATCAGTCGGAGTCCGGGCGCCCCCGAGGCCGCAGAGGTTCCGGCCTCTGCACAGCCCGGCCCTCGTCCTGCGCTGACCCCTTCGCCAGGCCGCGAAAGGGGAGCCAGCTGGCGGTAGCCCAACCGGGCCGCGGCGTTCTCTCCGGGCTTTCCTCACCTTCGTGGTCGTCTTTGGGTTTTCCGTCCGAGCTCACGCCCGCCCCCTCAGGCAAAAATGTTCGCCGGCAGGTAGGGATGCGTCCCCTCCACCACCGGGATGCCGGCCTTGGCCTTGATCTTGGCCAGGAGGGTCTGACTGTGCGGGCAGTGGTCGAGGATGCAGGGCGCCACGTGCACCGCCGTGGGCCGCTCGTTCAAGGGAGCGTTCCAGAGCTTGGCCTGGGCCAGGCGGGTGACCACGGTGGCCCCGGGGCAGTCGCCGCAGCCCGCGCAGGCCCATGAGCTCAGCGGGTTCGCCGGCGTAGCGCTCGAAGGCGCCCTCGCGGCGGTTGAAGCCGACCAGGCAGCGCGAGCAGCCGATGCACACGTCGTCCATGGCCTTCTTGCAGCCCACGATCAGAATCTTTTCCATGCAGGT